>CAZPGP010000008.1:0-26015 GCA_964586395.1 uncultured Candidatus Saccharibacteria bacterium | reverse complement strand
CGTCCTGCTTAGCACGGGCACGAAGTAGCTCGTCGATCTCCATCGCGTCTCGGCTCACCTTCAAAGACATGTTGTTCAGGCCTAAGAGACTCAGGCTGTCGAGCCGCTTCACTCGCGAAAGCGCCACGTAGCCCATACCCTCCACAAACGCCTTGCGGAGATCGATACGTGCGGCGTCGAGCGTCATGCCCTGACTTTTGTGAACGGTGATCGCCCATGCTAAACGCAGCGGAATCTGCGTCAGACTAGCGCGCTTTTTGTCGCCGTCGCGTAGCTCCCAAGTCTCGAGACCAATTGTTATTTCCTTGCCGGATCGCAGCCTCACGATCGGATAGTTCAGCAGCGGCTCGAACCCAACCACAACACCGAGCGTACCGTTGGCGAACTTCTTCTCCGGACTATTTCGGACACACATGACCAGTGCACCTTCCTTCAGCGCCAGAGTCTCCAGCGCAAGACAAGAGCGCTTGAGTGTCTCGACGTAATTCTCTTTGCCGGTTGTGTCCATAGTGTACACGCGTGCGTCACCCTCGATACCCGCCAGTCGACTCTCGTTAATAGAGTCGACGTTCATATTGGTAACGTAGAGTTCGGTCACCTCGTTGTTACTCGGCAACTCTGCACCAACACGGGCAAGCAGTGATTCGGCATGACGGCGGCGGATATCGCCTGCACGCAGAGCATTCAAGATCTCTAGAAATGCTTCGTCATCCTGACGATGCTGCTCGGCCAGATAACAAATACTCGGATCCAGCTCAGACCAAGCGGCGGAGTTAACCACAAACCCACCAGTACGGCTGTCGCTACGATTGACTGGCGGCAGCTGAAAGAAGTCGCCACACAGGATCACCTGGATTCCGCCAAACGGCGCTTCGTTCTCGCGTACCTTCTTGGCAATCTCGTTCACCATATCAAGTCGGTAGTCGTGTAGCATCGATACCTCGTCGATCACCAAGACATCCGTCTTCTGAATCGTTTCGCGGCGCGCTTTACTGAGGTGATCAAAGAATTTTGGTGGAAGCTCGTCGTGGATACCCATGCCGCTCCACGAGTGAATCGTGTTGCCGTTCAGGTGCGTAGCCGCCAGGCCAGTCGTAGCCGTAACAGAGACGTGCTTGCCAGACTTTTTGGCACGTCGAATAAACTCATTCAGCGTGTACGTCTTGCCCGAGCCAGCCGGCCCGGTCAGCAATACACTATGCCCATCCAGCATTACCTCTAGTGCTAATCCCTGCTCCATTGCGCCTCTCAGTATACCGTGCGTTGGCGGCAAAACGATATTGTAATATTTGTCATGCAGTATTTATTGACTAATCAAAGCATTAATGTTTTAATCGGTGAGGTTTCATCACCACACCACAGGAGGAATACGGATGACCCAAAGGGTTATTCAGGCGAAGCTCCACCTGCACGCCAACCGGTTCACCTTCGCGTTCTTCAAGACGCGACAGCCGTTCAACGCTCAGGAACTGAGGATCCTGCGACGCCGCCTCGTCAACAACGGCGACCGCGGCTTCGGGGAGCTCCAGTTCCAGGGCATCACGGTTACGAGTGACCCGCCCGCGATCCAGCGGTTCGCGGTCTACCCGCTGAAGTACGGACGGATCGACCGGACGGCATTCGAGAGGATGCTCCAGGTCAACATCCTGCCGGGCAACACCCTCAGCATGACGTGGACGACGCTGGAGGGGCTGGGGTCGCCCCTCATGGAGATCGCTGCCATCAGGCTGACAGCTCTCCGCGAGGCGGGCGGCCGATGAGCCGATGAACAGCGCCCGGGGTGCGTCCGTCACTGGACCACCTCGGGCGCAATCAGCACTGAACTTATCTAAATCATCGTTCGTAGCAGCGCCAACTTTGGCTTGCCGCTGCGAGTCTTGGGCATTTCGTCGAGCTTAATAATACGGTCAGGACGCCACGCCCCAGGCAAATGTTCCTTACAGAATTTCGTAATTTCATCCTCGCTCAGGTCGCTCACCACAAAGTACACCATCGTGTCGCTGAGCGATTCCGGCACTTGGACGCCGATAGCCACGACGTCATGAACCTCTGAATTCTGCATCACCGCCCACTCAATGTCACGCGGAAAGACTGTGTAGCCCAGCTTCTTGATCTTTTCCTGGATGCGGCCCTTCAAGCGAAGTTCGCCGTCATCGTTGAACTCACCGATATCGCCGGTAAGCCACCATCCATCACTGGTGAAGTTCTTAGCAGTCGCCTCTGGGTTGCGGAAATATCCCAAGAATCTGCCAGGCGAGCGCATAGCTAACTGTCCGTCACTTTCTACGCGAACGTCAACGCCCGGTAGTACTCGGCCAACTACGCCAGGGTGACGGACATCGAGCGTGTTACTGGCGATAAGGCCTGTCTCTGAGCTACCGTAACGCTCCAAGATCTCCTGGCCAAATGCTTCCTTGAAACCATTCCAAATAGCTGGCGGCAGATACGACGAGCCCGAGATACACAGGCGTACCTTGCTGATATCGAACTTCTTACCATCGGCGTATTCAACGAGCTTGAAGTAGGCAATTGGCACGTGCATGAACAGCGAGATATTGCCGCTCTGCAGCGCCTTTACGGTCGCCTCGACGCTAAAGCGCTCCGGCAGGTACACCGTGTTGCCACGATGCAGGGCGCCAGCGACGCCCATCACAAGTCCATGCCAATGACTCAGCGGCAACGACAGTAGAATCGTATCTTCGGCCGTCCATTTCCAGAGCTCAGCGACGGCATCGATATTCCACATGTGATTGGCATGCGTATAGGCAGTAACTTTTGGCTTGCCGGTTGTACCAGAGGTAAACAGAAGTGTGGCAATCTGCTCTTCGGCAGGCAGACGAACCACGGCGTCTAGCGAGCCGCCCGACTTTGGCGTTTGGGTCTCAAATAAAATCGTCTGAAATGCATCGGGGAGTTCACCAGCAAAGGCGCCATTCGTCACGGTCAGTACGGGCTTGACCTGCTCGGTGATCGTTTCGTTCTCGAGCTTCTTGAAGCTTGGATCCAGCGGCAACACGATATGCCCGGCACGTAAAATACCCAGATACGTCACCATGAATTGCCACGAATTTGGCAACAGAACACCCACTATCTGCTGTTCGCTCGAATCAATATGCTCCAAAATATGCGCCGCCATCTGGTCGGCCTCGCGCGCCAGCTCACTCCAACTCAGCGTCCGGTCATCGCAGATAAAGGCGGGCTTATCAGGGAAGTTCTGGGCGGTTTGCGCTAAGTAGTCGGTAATGTGAGTCGGTTGTTTGGTCATTATGATTCCTCGTTACGTAATTGCAGGCGGCGTAAACCTTCGGTAGCGGCACGCTTGGAATGCTTGGATAACTTAGCGTGCGCGGCCGCCAAGGAGTAGACCAGCGCCACAACGGCAGCGGTCAGAAGGTTATTAAGCCAGAAGCCATGGTCGCCCGGAATTATAAGTAGAAGCGCAAATATCACAATTGAATGAACGACGTACACCACGAGCGACCTCTCACCCAAAATTCGGAAGAGGCCACGACTCAGGCGATTAACGGCCGCCTCGTGCTGGCGAACCCAAACATATAAAGCCGTAAACCACACCAACGCCGTGACGAGCCGTACCGGTTCGAGCGTCCATTTCACGATCAGCGGCGTCATAACATCACGCGCGGCATCGAGCCACAGGAAAACATTCTGCAGCACCAAAGGCAACGTCGCAAAACCAGCATACTCGTGCACCATAACCTCGCCAACGCGGATCGTCAGCACACTCGCCACCACCAGCGTGATTGCAGTAGCGTACAAACCGGTGCGCAGACGCCTTTGGATGGCAGGAGCAAGTGCCCGCGCCTTGGCCTCGATAGCCGGCAAGTACCATCCAGCCACCATACTACCCATGAACAGTAGCTGCCAACTCAATTCGAAGCTACCGCCACGGAAAAGCCAAATAAAGCCGGAAATAGCTAGCACCGCCCAAGCCTTGCCCCTAATAATTGCATACAACGCTATCGGCGCCCACGCCATAAACAGCGCGTAGTAAGGCAGGAAGTCCGCCCAACCGTAGTAGTACTGCAGCGTCAGCGTCTTGTAGAGGAACTCTCCCAGTGCAGGCTGCGTCCATAAACCCTCCTTTACGTGGGCGACGTCACTGGCATTCCCCCACCACACGAATAGAAATGTCAGAAGGACCGTCAGGGCGTACAACAGGAAGGCCCGTTTCCACATACGCTTTGCCGTACTGAGCACGCTGCGGACCATGCGCGGACCGTAGACGTAGCCAACCAACAGGCCAGAGATGATAAAAAAGCCTTCAGCAGCGGATGCCCACATTTCGCCACGCCCGGTGCCGAGCTCAAAAATACTTGGAAAGAATCGTGCGTGATCTATAAGTACAACTAAGAGGAAATACCCTCTCAGCAAATCCAATGTCAATATCCGTGCGCGCTTTCCCTCGATAATCACAGTTCCATTTAACCGCCTCAGCCTGAGATAAGCCTGAGCGGCAGCTTTGAATTTGTCCGTCCACGTATCACTAGCAGACTATACCAGCCTACGACAATCCTAGTCTTAGGTCTACTGAAATGCCCCTACTCGAGGGTCGCCGTTGCAATAGCCGTGCGCAGCATCTCCTGGATGTCGTGAATCTTCTCCGTCGATGCATTGCTGGCCGGCATACATAGCGTTTCTATGCGGGGCTGCTCCTTGAGCACGGCGCCCTCTTTCTTAATGTATAGTCCGTGAAGACCAGAGGTACACCCCTTAAATATCTTCAGATTTTCCTCAAGCGTCGTCGTGGTCAAATACGCCTCGCCACTGGCTTGATCAAAGTTGTAGTATGCATCACCAATACTATCCCGCAACGGGAGCTTCGCGCTCAGCTCGGGAATACTTAGCGTGCCCTGTACCGGCGGCGTGACAGGTGACGCATTCGGGTCAGTAAACTGCTGCTTGTCCTTTGTCATACAGATAGACGGATAAATATCCATTATCACGCTGTCCTGCGCACGAACGCACTCTTCATAACTGTCTACCGGATTAGAAGGGTTAAGGATAGCAATCGAGATATTCAGGCCCGTGGCAAAACTCACCCACGCGATATACGGTGCAAGCAGATAGGTCGCAAGCTTGCTGATTGGCCAGAAAGCCATCATCGTCACCGCGATTGCCAGCCACATCACCACTATGACGGCAACGCCAGTCCAAGGCTGATGGAGGCCGAAAAACACGACCGACCAGGTGGTATTGAGGACCAGCTGCACCAGAAACGCGCCAAAGGCCAGGCGCTTCGATCGGGTCGTCTTGGCTGACCAGACCAAATACAGACTGATCGCCATTAGGAGGTACAGCACTGTCCAGACCGGGCCAAAAACCCAGTTCGGCGGGTTGAAGAAGGGTTTTTCCAACCCCGCGTACCAGTTGTTAATAGAAGGAAGCGTTACCATACTACCCACCCAAGCCGCTACCGACACGATAGCGAGCGAGAGAAAGAACCGCACAGAGTTTCGTGTCATCATGCACTCATTATAGTCCACTTAAGCCAACAAGCTATGCGAATTATTCGCAGAGCCTAGCCGAATGTTTACGCCCCCAACTCAATCTGTTATAATCGGCGAGTATCGGTGGCGAGTGGCCAAATGGTAAGGCACTAGTTTCTGGCACTAGGGATTGTAGGTTCGAGTCCTACCTCGCCAGCCATGAGATTATTACAGAGTAAGAGCGCTCGCAAATGAGCGTTCTTATTTTTTGCGTTATTTTTCTAATCTGTTGCAAGGGAACGAATTCTTTCTGGCGGCCAGCAGTATTTTTTCGAACACCGAATTACCATATACTACGGATATGACTACAGAAAGATATACTCTGCGCGCCGCCGCATATCTACTACTGGTTAAGGATGGGAAGTACTATTGCTTCGTCGGGCCAACACTGGCTGGCGGGATGGTGAGTATACGCTCCCAGCAGGCCACGTTGATGGAAACGAAACAATCCGAGCCGAACTTTGTCGCGAAGCAATGGAAGAAATTGGTATTTCTATTAAGCCAACAGATTTGCAATTTGCACACGTTATGCACCAGCGTGACAATCACGAATATATAGATTTCTATTTTGTTGCGAAAACTTGGGATGGTGAGCCGACAAACTGCGAGCCTGAAAAATGTGATGATTTGCGCTGGACTTCGCTTGATGAGCTTCCCGATAATGTCATCCCGAACGTGAAGCAGGCGCTGAAGACGTACGCTGCGGGCGAGGGCTATTCTGAATTTGGGTGGAATTAAACCCGACTTTCATTCCGAGCTCATTTAGTTTGCGATACATCGCTAGTAGACTTGGTAAAACGGTGTTCCAATTTTGGGATACGTGGCCAGCCATGAAAAAGGATTGACGGTTTGTCGATCTTTTTTCATGTCCAAATAAGTACAAAATGTTCAGAAATGACTTAAGCCCCCAGCGTGCGGGAATAGCTTAAGCCATCTTCCCGCCCACTAGGGGCTGCAGGGGACCTCTCTGGGGTCGTAGTTCTCGCTGTTGAAGTTGGCCTCGCCGGCAGCCACCCTGTCGAGGGTGACGACGTAGCACAGGCCATTCCGCAGGTTCGCGGCATCACGGTTGGCTTCGCCGATAGCCGGGTGCCAGTTACCGTTCCACTCGCAGGTGAACTTCTCGGTGGCGCAGGGCCACTTGGAGCGGATCACCACGCTGTCTCCGGCCTTCCACTTGCCCACCTCCTTGACGACAGAAACCGTCGTCTTGGGGTCGGACTGGAGGATGCCGTTCCAGCGGAAGGGCTCGGTGACCTTGACGGTCACCTCCAGCTCTCCTTCGTGGTTCTGAACAGCCCAGACGATCGCGCCCGTGCCGAGCAGAACTGTGAGAGCGAGGGGGATGAAAGTGCCAAACCTCGCGAGAAACCGCTTCAATTAAGGTCCTTACGATCTGAGAGAGCAGATCAAACTCGTGTCGATATTAGTCGACATTAGTTAAGATAATACCATTTTTTAGGATAAAAGTCAAGACGCTTAAGGTTATTTCAAGGAGGCTAACAGCGACGTTAATTACAAGCAAAATCGAGCCAATGAATCGATTTTATGCTGCCGTCGGGCTAATGCCCATCTGGTCACGTCTATATTCGATAAACGTACCGGCCTCAATCGCCTCGGCGATTTCCAGCGTAAGCAATCGCGGCTCGGACTTGATTCGCGCAACATACTCTTTACTCGCCAAGCTCTCCGTATCGTACATTAGCCCCCAAAGCGTGATGTCAATAAGCGTGGGCAGCAAATCCTTACCCTTCTGAGTGACGCTATAAACGTATTGATTCTTACGCTCAACGTCGCGCGTCTTCCCAATAATCCCAAGTGATTCAAGTCGGCTAAGACGATCAGCCAAGATATTTGTGGCGATTCGCTCCTGCGGCGCAAAATCGCTAAATCGCGTGCGGTGATAGAACATAATGTCGCGCAAAACCAGCAGCGTCCACTTGTCGCCAAATACATCGAGCCCAAAACTAATTGGGCAATCAGAGCGGCGTTTGATATCTTGTGATCTTTTCATGCTGATTGCACTGTAACAAAGTTACTTGCATTTTGCAAGTATTGGGGCTACACTCCTAATAAGAAGTAGCGAACAGAAAGGAACGTAATGGACATTCACATAAATTGGCTCGCGGTATTTGTAGCTTTCGTGGCCAGCATGATACTCGCAAAGCTTTGGTTCAGCGCAAAGCTATTTGGCAAATCCTGGAGAAAGCTAACCGGCATTACTCCGGCAGACTCAAAGAAAGTTGGTAAAAAGCCAATCACCCTAACCCTATTCGCAAATATCGCAACCGTGTGGGCGCTAGCGGCAATGATTTACGTTGGCTCAGTATTCTTCAATAACACCTCCGTCTGGAATGCAATTCTGATTGGCTTTACCGCATGGCTGGCATTCTCGGCAACAACGCTCGCCACCCATAATGCGTTCGAGCAAAAGAGCCAGAAACTCACAGCAATAAACAACGGCTACCAGTTCGTCCTGTTTGTGATGACGGCAGCGATCATCGGCTTGTTCGGAGCTTAACCATGGCCTACAACCTCGAACGTACCGAACAAGTACGACAACGGCTCGCCCATATCGACGACGTTGAAGAAAAGAAAATGTTTGGCAGCATCGGCTTCATCGTAAATGGCAAGCTCAGCATCGGCGTGGGCGACCACGCGGACCACAACATGATGGTTCGCGTGGGCCCTGAAAGATACGAGGAGGCATTGCGAAGGAAAGGCGCGCTCCCAGCGATCATGCGCGAACGCGAAATGAAGGGGTATGTCTTCCTAACAAACGACGCCCTCAAAACTGATACCGATCTAGATTACTGGGTTAAGCTTGCTCTCGACTTCAATCGCAAGCGTGGCTAAAGCTTCTGCGCAAATGCACGGGTGATCATTTATGGTAAATATTTTTTCTGAATTAGAGAAGTACAAGCTCACCTTTGCGCTTGATAATATTCTTGTAATCCCACTGGATCTTCTCGGATTTGTGAAGCCAGCGGCGCAGATCGTTGGTGTTGATTTGCGATGCTTCCGTGTAGCGTTTTTGCGCGGCTTTAAATGTGCCTTCAATCTCCAGGTCAGGCTCGTCGAACGATTGGCCGCTCCAGAATAGTAGCTGGATGTTTTCCTTGCGCGCGGCGTAACCCACAATTGGATTGCCGTTAATAAACCACACTGGCGAGCCATGCCAGATTTTATTTTCGGCCGCCGGGAGTATCTCGTTAATCTCTGTCGCCAAAAGCTCGCAGATTGCCCGACGCTCGCCCTCTTGGGATTCGTTGTATCTCGTGATATCGCTATTCATACTCATCATTATAGTTGCTGCTTGACGCATCTTGCTTGTATTAGCCCTCCAGAGCACCGTCTTGTTCTTCGCCTCTCAGCAGTAACCTATTGCGCATACCGCACAATGCTGGTATAAGTGCATGGTCATCAACGATGGATTGATGGCGTTTCCCGACAATGCAAGGGAGCTTAGATGTCCGCCTCACAAAGGCGCGCAACGGTGGTTGTCGTCGACAACGCCGACCCGGACAACTCCGCCGCCGCCCTGGCTGCATGCAACCCGCTGCTCGGGCTGAACGTCCGTGCTGTCATCGTGACCGGTCGCCCTGCAACCCGGGACCGGCAGGCAGCGATCGACACGTCCGACCCGCGCTACTCAGCCGAAGTCCTGCGACGCAACACTCGCAGGATGAAGGGACTGCTGCGACGGGCGGGTTACGGCAACGTGCCGGTGTTCGAAGGGCTCATTCCGCCCAACACGATCGTCCCCCATCTGATACACATCGACGAGGTCGCCCTGGATCGGTACAACGACTACCAGAACACCTCGATCGACGGTTCCTTCGCGCGTGCGCTCAAGTTCCTGGCGCGATTGGAGGGCCCGATCGACTTCATCGTCGGCGGACCGCTGACCGAAGTGGCGGCGATCATGCAATACCCAAGCATCTCACCCCGCTTGGGTGCGCTGACGTGCCAGCTCGGCCTGTTCGGGTTCGGCGACGTACAGACGATGGCTGGTGAAGGCATCACGTTCAACAGTGCCGCGGATCCGGATGCAACGCGAGCCGTGCTTCTCGGCTGGCGAGGCGCTCTGGGCATGGTGTCCACCGACATCACCAAGCTGGATGCTGTGGGATTCGACAATCCCGAAAGCGTTCGAAGGTTCGGCTTACCCGCTGAGCTGGTTCGCTTGTACGAGGTCTTCTGCCGCGTGGCCCTGGCGCCTCGCGGTGAGCGGATCTACCCGCACGACGTGCACTCGGTGTTCTTGATGGCGCAGCTTCGCAAGACCCTGTGGCAGCGGGTCTACACATCGGAACGAGTACGCATCACTGGCGTCGGGCCCAAGGGCCAGATCGCCGCCGAGTTCGGTAACGCCCCTCGACAGAGCAAACGCTTCGTGGTCAAGGAAGTTGACCCACAAGCGTTCATGCAGCTGATGGCGGCAACGCTCCGAAAGCGGTAAAACCCACGATCCATCGTGGTGCAACGTAGGCCCGGGCCCAAGCGGCCCGGGTCTCAGAAACCCAAATTAGCTGTAATTAATTCCCAGCCCTATAATGAACTCATGACCGTCGACCAAATCTACGAAACAATTGCCGCCAAGAAACCACCCGTTATCTACATCAGCGGCAAAACATCAACCGGCAAATCTACCTTCGGTCGCAGACTTGGCAGCGAGCTCGGGTACGACATCGTTGAGCTGGAGGCAATCCTCCTGGATATCGTGGACGACCACGGCTACGACGAACAATCAACATTCCGCAAAGTCCTGCACGACGAGGGCGAAGAGGAACTGAAGTCGCTCTTCTACGCCGCAACCGACGAATTAATTCAGAACGCGCTTTCCCAGCAGGCGCCGCTGGTTATCGAGGGCGCGGTCGCCAATGTCGACACACTTGCGCGCGTACTGGAACCTGCGCACGACCTGTTGTTCATATACTTTCACCCAGCCGACCTCGATGTCTACATCCGCAACTTGACCAAGCGATTTAGCGAGTCCGGCCCTGATTCACTTGGCGGTCTGCCAGCTTCGTTCTGGAAGCTCGTGGACCCCGAAGAGTTCAAAGTCTTCTGCCAGACACGCCAGCCGACCGATGGGCTTACGCATTCGATCCGAGAATATGCCACACAGTCCCAGCAAGGTTCACTCACTCGGCTCGCCGAATTCCGCGAAAAGTTCGGCGATATTACCGTCGTAGATGTTCGCTAATTCAGTCACGTTGTTTGACGTAAGCAGTTCAAAATTATATAATTAACAGATATGCGATCATTCTGGCACGACCTACCGCGTCCGTTTTTCATACTGGCTCCAATGGAGGCAGTAACTGACGTCGTCTTCCGTCATGTCGTTGCCGAAGCCGCTCGCCCAGACGTCTTCTTCACCGAATTCACCAACGCCAGCAGCTACTGTAGCCCGAAGGGCGAACACAGCACGCGCGGTCGCCTCGCTTTCACCACCGACGAACACCCGATGGTCGCTCAAATTTGGGGCGACAAACCCGAAGAGTTCGCTCAGATGGCTCGCGAGTTGGCCGATAAAGGCTTCAAAGGCATCGACATCAACATGGGCTGCCCAGTCAAAAACGCCGTCAAGAATGGTGGCAGTGGCCTGATCCGCAAACCAGAACTCGCCGCCGAGCTCATCGCCGGAGCAAAGCAAGGCGGCCTACCCGTCAGTGTCAAAACTCGCCTGGGCTACAGCAGCGTCAACGAATGGCGCGACTGGCTCACGCATATCCTGAAGCAAGACGTGGTCAACCTCACTATCCACCTCCGCACCCGCAAAGAAATGAGCAAAGTCCCTGCCCATTTCGAACTCATCCCCGAGATCAAGAAGCTCCGCGACGAAATCGCACCGCACACACTCCTGACCATCAACGGTGATGTTCGCGACCGCCAACACGGCGAGGAATTGGTGCGCGAATATGGCGTCGACGGCGTAATGATCGGCCGCGGCGTGTTCACCAATCCATTCGCGTTCGAGACGGAGCCAAAAATCCACAGCCGCAACGAGTTGCTTGGTCTACTCAATCTCCATCTCGACCTCTTCGACAAGTATTCAACCGAGCTTGAACCTCGACGCTTCGAGCCGCTCAAACGATTCTTTAAAATCTACGTTCGTAACTTTGCTGGCGCCGGCGAGCTCCGCGCCGCACTGATGGGCGCCAAAGACACCGACGAAGCACGTCGCTTAATCGCTGAGATGGTTGAGCTGGAAGCCGGAAGCGCCGCCAACCTCAGCGACATCAACAACCAGGCTTCCGGCCACGTCCGTGCCATCATCTTTGACGCCGACGGCACGCTTATCGACACTCGACGTTTGACCCTGCACAGCTATCGCACGATTCTCAAGCACCACGGTCTCACGCACTTGGCGACCGATGAATTTATCCGAAGCCGCTTGGGCAAACCTGTACGCGAAACATACGAACGACTGCTCGAAGGCCAGGACATCGACGCCACAATGGAGCAACTCGTGGCCGAACACGACGAGGTCCAGAATCGTAGCACTCAGCTAATCGAAAGCTACCCTGAAGCCGAAAGACTCCTTCGTCAGTGGCGCATCGACGGCATCAAACTCTGTCTGTTCACAAGTAGCACTCACAAGATGATTCGCCGCAACTTTGCTGCGATAGGAATCGAAGATATCGAAAGCCTTTTCGACGAGATAGTCACCGCCGACGACCAACTCCCACACAAGCCAGCACCCGATGCCATCACCGAACTGCTTCGCCGTGTCGGCGTCTCGGCGTCCGAAGCCGTCGTTGTGGGAGACCACCCCTACGACATCCAATCCGGCCAAGGCGCAAAGGTTCGCCTAAAGGTCGGCATTCTTCACGGCTTCGGAGACAAACGCGAGCTTCTGAATGCTGGCGCCGACAGCGTTGTCGAAGATCTGGCCGGACTCAACCTTCTGCTCAACAATGCCATCTAGTCGGTGGTATGATGAGCCAATGAGCAAAGCCTTCACCCATCCCGCACTCGAAGTCCAAGACGACAAGCCGCTGGTATATACGGCAATATCCAAGCATCTATTTTATTTTCGAATGTTCATATCGGTCTTTGTACTCGAGCATGGTGGCGTGCCGCTGAATCCGTTCATGGTGTTTGACTACTTCTTGCTTGATGCCGTAGACCGCGACCTGGTCCGAGAAGGCAACAATAACCTCGTGAAGCGCTGCGATGAAATATGGGTTTTCGGTGCCGTTAGCAATGGCGTCCTGGCCGAGATTCAAATAGCCAACAAGCAAGGCAAGCCCGTCCGCTACTTTGCAATTGCCAAGCCACACGCAATTATCGAGACAACCAAAGATAAAGCCGAAATGGAAGCCGAAGTCGCCGACATGCGACATCTGCTGTAGTACTATAAAGAAAAGGAGTACGTATGTTGAAAAAAGGTGATAACCAGTTCGTAAAGATCACTCACGAGCACGGCCCGAGCGGTTTTGTGTTGTTCATGGCGTGGATTGGCGCGTTCGTATATTTCTTTCAGCAGCAGCCAGATGTCGGCGGGTTCTTCCTGGCGATCTTGAAGGCTATCGTGTGGCCGGCTTTCCTGCTGTTCCACGGCCTTGATGCGCTGAACGTCTAATTCTGACCAAACAAAAATAGCTCCAGACCAACTCCAGAGCTATTTTTGTTTTTTGGACTAAATATACTGCGCGGTCAGTGACTTCTTGTCGTGCTTGAGTTCAGCAGGCGTACCTTCGAACATGACCTCACCACCGTCGTGGCCGCCCTCTGGGCCCATGTCGATGATCCAGTCAGAGTTACGAATGACGTCCAGGTTGTGTTCGATCACGATAACCGTGTTACCGGCGTCCACCAGACGATTCATGATCTCCAGAAGATGCGTGATGTCAGACATGTGTAAGCCGGTTGTTGGCTCGTCCATCACATACACGCTACCCTTCTTGTGCAGCTCACTTGCCAGCTTAATGCGCTGGCATTCACCGCCAGACAGCGTGTTGAGTGGCTGGCCGAGCGTGAGGTAGCCAATACCGACGTCGGTCATGGCCTGAAGTTTGCGCACAATTTCCTTCTGCTCGAAGTACTCCAGCGCTTCGTCGACAGTCATCTCCAGGACCTGGCTAATGTCCTTGCCGTTGAGGTGAAGCTCGAGAACCTCTTGCTTGAAGCGTTTGCCGTGACAAACCTCGCAAGGAGTCTTCACACCGTCAAGATATGCGAGATCGGTGTAGATAACGCCCGCGCCCTGGCAGTTCGGGCAGGCGCCCTTGGAGTTAAAACTAAACAGACCGGCATCTACTTTGTTGGCGGTGGCAAAGGCCTTGCGCACGTCATCCATGATTCCCGTGTAGGTCGCTGGATTGCTGCGGCGATTCGCGCCAACAGCTGACTGATCGATGACGATTGCATCGGGATGTTGCTTCAAGAAAACCTTGTGGATCAACGAGCTCTTACCCGAACCAGCAACGCCGGTTACAGCGGTCATGATGCCGGTTGGGATATCGACGCTTACGTCCTTTAGGTTATTAACCTTTGCATTGGCAATACTAAGCTTACCCTTTGCTTTGCGGAATTCAGGCTTGATAGGCAGCGCATTCTGCAGGTGCGTGCCAGTGAGCGTGCCAGAATCTAATAGGCCTCGATAATCGCCTTCGAACATAATCTCACCGCCACGCACGCCTGCCTTCGGACCAACGTCGACGATGTGGTCGGCGACTTTGATGACATCCGGGTCGTGCTCAACCACGATGACGGTATTGCCCTTATCGCGGAGCTTACGCAGCAGATCATTCAACCGGTGCACATCGCGCGGATGTAGACCGACGCTTGGCTCGTCAAAGATGTAGGTCACATCGACCAGACTACTGCTGAGGTGCTTCACCATCTTGATGCGCTGCGATTCGCCGCCCGATAGGGTATCGGTCTCGCGGTTGAGACTGAGGTATCCAAGGCCGATGTCGACCAGGTGCTGCAAGCGTTCGATTAATGTATCGACCATGCTGCTAGCGACCGGATCAGTCACTTTGCGCAGAATCGGAATGAGGTCACTCACCTGGATTGCCGACATTTCGGCGACGCCCATGCCATTGAGGCGAACGGCCAGCGATTCTTTGTTCAGACGGTCGCCGTGACAGGTGGGGCAAGTCCCTTGCTCAAGGTATGGCGCAACCTGCTTCTGGGTTCGCTCGGACAGCGTCTTGATGTCGCGCTTGATGTAGCTCTGCGTGAGCTTCTCGATGATGCCGAGGTAGGTGGCATTCATCGTGCCCTCGCCCATCTTGAATTTAAACTTACGATCCTTGCCATGCAGCAACAGATCCATTTCTTCATCGCTGTAATCGCGCAGCTTCTTGGCGTTATCGAAGAATCCTGAGGCGCGGTACATATTAGTTTCCCACTTTGCCCACAGCGGAACGGTGATTGCGCCGTCGTCGAGCGACTTGTCCAAATCCCAGAAGCCATCGCTCTTGATGGTTAGCTTCTTGCCGACACCGTTGCATTCCAGGCACATACCAGCTGGATCGTTGAACGAAAAGTAGTTCGAACCAGGCAGCTGCGGATGGCCTACGCGCGAAAAGAGCAATCGCAGCACGGAGTAAATATCCGTGATTGTACCCATCGTAGAAGTCGAACCACCGCCCAATCGCTTCTGGTCGACGATGATCGCCATGCTGAGATTCTCGATAGAGTCAGCATCTGGCTCCGGATAGCGCGGCAAAAAGCTACGAATGAACATACTGAAGTTCTCGTACAACTGGCGTTGCGCCTCTGTTGCGATCGTGTCAAAAACGATCGAGCTCTTGCCCGACCCTGACACTCCGGTGAAAATTGTAATCTTGCGTTTCGGGACGCGCACCGACACATTCTTTAGGTTGTTCTCACGCGCACCTTTGATTTCGATAAATTCTTGAGCCTGCATCCCTCCATCCTATCAAACAAACCGACCTCTTAGCCAGTATTCTACTCTGTTAATTTGACAACTTTGTGCTAGAATTGCCATATGAATTTATCGAGCGACGAACAAGCTACACAAATCCTCCTGAACGGTGGCGTTGGCGTCATGCCGACCGACACGCTATATGGCATCGTAGCGCGTGCAGCCGACCCAACGGCGGTTGCACGAATGTACGGCCTGAAGCGGCGTGAGCACAAGCCTGGCACAGTCATTGCCGCCAGTATCGAGCAGCTAATCGGTCTCGGCGTCGAAGAGAAATACCTGCGCCGCGTCGGTCAATGGTGGCCTGGATCGCTGAGCGTCGAGACACCGCTCGGCCCGAACCTGAACTACCTGCACCAACAGACAGGCCGCCAGGGATTCCGCATTGTTGCCGATGAGCGTGTCCGCAAAGTCCTCGAAGTTACTGGACCACTCGTGACTTCCAGCGCCAACCAGCCAGGCGAAAATCCGGCTAATGTCATCGAGGATGCACAGCACTACTTTGGCGACCAAGTAGATTTCTATGTCGATGGCGGCGACCGCTCTGGGCGACCACCATCCACTATTGCGCGCATCACCGATAATGGCATCGAGATCATTCGTCAGGGCGCGGTAATCATTCCGCCTGAAGCTCTCGCAAAATCCGAATAACACGCGTGGTAAGCTAGTAATAATGATAATCCTAGGTATCGAATCCAGCTGCGATGAAACCGCCGTCGGCATCGTCCGTGACGGCAATGAGTTGCTCGCCAATGTTGTGGCCAGCAGCATGGATCTGCACGCCCAATACGGCGGCGTGATTCCCGAGATCGCGGCACGCAGCCACATTGAAGCCATCATGCCTGTCGTCGAGCAAGCGCTCGAACAAGCCAAACTGACATGGGACGATATCGACGGCATCGCCACGACGTACGGTGCCGGACTTTTGGGTAGTTTACTCATTGGCGTACTGACCGCCCGCACACTGGCAATCGTTCACCACAAGCCACTCTACGCCATCAACCATGTCGAGGCACATCTGTACGTGAACTTCATCACTCAGAGCCACTTGCCCGAAATCAAACCTCGCCAGTCTCAGCCGACCTTCCCGATGCTCGGCATTATCGTCAGCGGCGGCCACAGTCAATTGGTATTATTCCAGGACCACTTCAACTACGTCTTGCTCGGCCAAACTCAGGACGACGCTATTGGCGAAGCCTACGACAAAGTCGCGAAGATTATGGGCCTGCCCTACCCTGGCGGCTACCACGTCACTAAGCTCGCTGCCGAGGGCGATGTCAGCAAATACCGCTTGCCCAAAGCTCGCATGACCGGCAAATATGACTTCAGCTTCTCTGGCTTGAAGACCGCCGTACTACGACTCGGCCAACAAGTTGTCGGCAAAGACCACACACTCTCATCACGTGAGTTGCCTAGCCTGCTGAGCGACGAGCAAAAGGCCGACATTGCAGCTAGCTTCGCGCACGTCGCCTGCGAGACCATCGTCGACAAGGTCATGCTGGCGTTCGAGGAGTTCAAGCCCACCAGCGTCATCATCGGTGGCGGTGTTGCGGCCGACCGTGAACTCCGCCGACAGCTTGCCGAGCGCCTGCCCATCCCTATCGAATACCCCGACCTCAAACTCTGCGGCGACAACGGCGCCATGGTCGCCACCCTTGGCTGCTTCAAAGCCCTGAACGGCGCGCCTCAAGCCGACCCCTATAGCCTCGAAGTCGCGCCCAGCCTCTCTATGTAACCCTTTGAGCTTAGGAGTTTTTCAGGTACACTTGTAAGGCTATAAATTTATTCAGTAAGGATATGAATGTCTCAAAGCAAGTATGTTATCGAGGTTGAAGGCCTGCGCAAAGCGTACGGCTCAAACCAAGTGCTGAAGGGAATCGACTTCAACGTCGAGCGCGGCACCATGCTGGCATTGCTTGGCCCGAATGGCGCCGGCAAGACCACCACGGTTCGCATCCTCAGCACCCTACTACCGTTCGACGAAGGTAGTGTGCACATTGAAGGAAACGACGTCCGTGATGACGCCGATAAGGTTCGCAGCGTCATTGGCCTCACCGGTCAGTCTGCCGCTGTCGACGAGCTGCTTACCGGTCGCGAAAACCTCGTCATGATGGGTCGCCTGTACCGCCTGACCCCAGAAAGCGCCAAAGCTCGCGCCGAGGAACTTCTGGCAGACTTCGCATTGGTTGAAGCCGCCGATCGCCCAGCAAAAACCTACTCTGGCGGTATGCGCCGTCGCCTAGACCTGGCCGTGAGCCTTATCGCTACACCGCCAGTAATCTTCCTGGACGAGCCGACGACCGGCCTGGACCCACGCTCACGCATCGCGATGTGGGAGATTATCAACAAGTTGAAGGCTCAAGGTACGACCATCCTCTTGACCACACAGTACCTCGAGGAAGCCGACCAATTGGCAGACCGCATCATCGTCATCGACGGCGGTAAGGTTATCGCCGACGGAACCGCCAAGGAGCTGAAGGGCAAAGTTGGCAAGGACCGCCTGGAGCTGACATTTGCTGACGCTGCCGCCCTAAAGGCTGGCGTTAAGGTCTTGGGCAAGCGCGTTGCCGATACCAACGAAAAGGAATTTTCGGTCAGCGTTGTCATGCAGGACCTCAACGTCGACACCAAGGAAGCATTGACGCTTCTGTCTGACGCCGGCGTCCAAATTACCGCCATGACCGTTCACAAGCCAACACTCGACGACGTCTTCCTGAGCCTAACCGGCAAGCAAAAGCAAACCGAAGAATCAGAAGAGGAGACAAAATAATGGCCGAACTAGTATTCGACAAACGACCAAAAGCTGTACTGGCGTTCATCGACTCGTTGTTGATGATCAAGCGCAGTAGCACACACATCGTGCGCAACCGTGACCAGTTGCTCGGCACATTCTTTCAGCCGATCATGTTCTTGGTACTATTTGCATCTGTCTTTGGTGGCGCAATCGCACCATCACTGCCACAAGGCGTAAATTACCTGAACTTCCTGATGGCCGGTATTATCGTCCAGACGCTCGCGTTTGGTTCGACAACCACTGCCATCGCCGTCTGTAACGACATGCAGAAGGGTATCATCGACCGCTTCCGTTCACTCCCAATGAGCAACTTGGCGGTCTTGAACGGCCACACCATTTCGGACTTGTTCCGTAACGGTATCTCAACCGTTGTGATGCTGCTGACTGGTCTGTTGATTGGTTTCCGCAGCAGCGCAAGCTTCACCGACTGGCTGCTAATTGCCTTCATTATCTTGCTCTTTACACTCGCCTTCTCGTGGCTGTCTGCCATCGTTGGTGTGTACTCCAAGAGCGTTGAAGGCGTGCAGTGGCTAACGTTCATCATCGTCTTCCCTCTAACGTTCGCGAGCACCGCATTCGTTCCTGGCGACAGCATGAACCCAGTCTTGAAGGCATTTGCCGAGAACCAGCCAATCACCCACGTGGTTGAAGCAGTTCGATCACTCATGCTTGGCTTGCCGGTTGGCAACCACGTCTGGCTTGCAATCGTCTGGAGCCTGGGCATCCTAGCCGTTGCAGTTCCTGTATCGGCATGGCTGTTCCGTCGCAAGACTACCAGCTAATCTCTGATCACAGAAAACCAAACAGGCCCTTTATTGGGCCTGTTTTTGATAGCGACACGATGTCCTCTTAGGCTCTATCCTTCAACTGCTACCGCAAAACCACCGTATGCCATCTTCTTCATATCGTTCGGCATTTCAAAGTCGGTCTGGTCGCTGTACGCTTCGTCCATCTCAGCCATGACCTTCGCATTTACTTCATCACGATGTTCTTTGGAGTTGAAAACAATGAAAGAAAACCAAACGTTCTCATCGTCGCCCGCGTTGGCCATTTCGGCAAAATGTCGTGACTTTTCATCGCCCATTTCCTGCTGCTTGAGGTCATCGCCCCGGCATTCAAAGTATTGAAGCGCACCGTGTTTCATCCAGGAGTCACGTCCTTGTTCTGCCATTTTCTGATACTCGGCTTCTTTGCCTTTAGGTACAACAAGTACAAATCCATCAACGTACTTAGCCATGCTTGTGCTCCTTTTCTGTTAAGATTATCCTGATTAATCTTAACACCTAATAAGTTCAAAACTTGGACTACGGGGCCCCTCACGGATGAGGGGCCCCTTTCGCGTAGTAGTCCTACCCTTGCGACCCACAGGCGTTCAGCCCGTGGGTTCGACCCCAGGTACCGGCACTTCTCCGGCGTTGGGGTCCTCCACTCCTCCGCCCGGCTCCTCGGCCGGCGGAGTCTCACGTGGAGTTGACTCACCGGCTGTAGGCGAGTTGGATGCAGCAGGAGTGCCCTGCGGAGTCGACGGTGCAGCCGACGGCTCCGTGTGCCTGGTTGGCACGGGGGGCGCAACTGTCGGCGTCTCGACCTTGGTTGGCTCAGGCTGCTGAGTCTGGACCGGAGGGGGCGGCGGAGGGGGCGGTGCGGCCTGAACGATCCCCACCAGTTTGCCGGCATCCATGTCAGCGGCCGGGAAATCAACCCGGGGCCGACCCTTCAGCTGGCTTTGGTAGAAGCTCTGACAGACCCCACCTACGTCTGCCCCCTGCCGGTTGGCGTTCTTGCCAGCCCAGCCAGCGCAGACGTATGCCGACTCGTTCTTGTGGTCAGGATTCACGGCGTTACTCGCGAAGTACCAGGAGTCACCCAGTTCGTCGTCCGTAGTGCCGGTCTTCATCATCAGCGGGTGGTTGTCCACCAAGAGCCTGTGGCCGGTCCCGTTCGGGTTGGTACCGACGCCCACCAGGACCTGGTTGACGATCTTGGCGTACTTCTCATCGATGACCCGCTGGCTTTCATCTTCATGTTCGAAGATGTTGTCACCGCTGGGCGCATCGATGCGACTGACCAGGTGGGGCTTGTGGTACTCACCACCGTTAGCCAGTGTTGATGCCATCACCGCCAGTTTCAGCGGCGACAACCCCAACGTAGCGCCGATGGCCAACCGCGGTTCCTCGCTGATATCGATCTTGTCGGTCTTGCCAGGAACCATACTGGCGTCGGCCCCGGCCTCGTGGATGAGTTTGGCGACAGTCTTGGGGCTGACCGCGTAATCCTTGATGTCGGTCAGTCTGTCCCTGTCTTCACAACTCGCCATCTTGCCCGTCGCGGCCTCCACGGCTACGACGTTGTGGCTCACAGCCAGACTGTCGGCCAGGGTCATCTTGCACCCCGGCGCGTCCTTCTTGGTGTGATCCCAGATGGGCGGACCGTCGATACGAATCTCCCTCGGCGCGGGAAAGATCGACTTGACCGAGACGTCCTTGCTGACCGCGTCGGCCAACACGAACGGCTTCATGGTCGAGCCGGGCGGACGTGAGGTGTAGATGGCATAGTTGTTGGCGTCGGAACCGTGGTCCCGGCCGCCGCTCATTGCCACCACGCCGCCAGTCCGCGGATTCAGCACGATGAAGCCCGATGGTCCGCCGCCCAGTCGTTTCTTGTGGGCGTCGACCAACCGTGCTTGCGCGTCCGCGTCGATCTCGGTCTGAATCTTCAACCCGCCTCGTGCGAGGAGAGCTTTGACCTCATCCTGAGCCGTCACGAGCGCTTCTTCATCGTTCTCGCCGTCATCCTTGGCAAGCTGTACCCTCCAAGCCGTAATCCAGTCACGGATGTAGCTCATCAGGTACGGGTCGCCTTCGATGACGTTACCAGTCTGCTTGAACCGATCGGTCATCCCCAGCGCGCTGAGGTCGGTCTCGACCAGCTTCTTTGCCTGGTCCACGACCGCCTGCGAAACGGTTGCCGCTTCGCTGCCGTCCGCTTGCGCGGGCAGCCCCTCCAGATCGCGAAGACCGTTGAGCGTGTACGTCGTACGCGCCCGCAGCTCCTTCGCAAACTTGAGATTGCTGGGTTTGCCCTCGAACTTCTCGTAGTTGCCCGGCTGGTTCAGGAGCGACCCCAGGAAAGCGGCTCGCGCCACCTGCAGAGGGTCGTTCATGTTCGTCAGCTCGGTTGCCGAGACGCCGAACCAGGTGTTTGCGGCATCCTCGACGCCGTACGCACCTCGTCCGTAGTAATTGACGTTGACGTAGATGACCAGGATCTGGTCCTTGGTGTAATCCTTCTCGATGCGGTAGGCGTACGGAAGCTCATCGATCTTGCGACTGAAAGTCTTCTCCGTGCCGGCGTACCGCTTGGCGAGCTGTTGCGTGATGGTGCTACCACCCGCAGCCACCGTTCCCTCGCGGGCGTTGGTGAGCATCGCCCAGGCCATGCCTTTGACCGAGACGGCACCGTGGGTGTAGAAGCTCCGATCTTCAGCCGCCAGGTGAGCCTGACGGATCAGCGGCGAGATCTGGGCGGGTTCCAGGGGCTTACCCGCTTCGGCCGAGGCGATCTTGCCCAGAACCTTCTTGCCGTCGGCGGCCAGTACAACTGACGCGCCTGCGGGCTCAAGCGAAGGTATCTCGACATTCGACGCCTCGTACTGCGCCCAGCCCATGAGGCCGAGGAAACCAATACCCCCCAACACGCTAACGATGACGGTAGCGGTGAAGAGTCTTTTGAAGGTTTTCCACTTCATACCAGACGACTCCCTCCGGGAATCTGTCGTAGGGTCTGATTGTTAAGGTAGAACTACTTACGCAACCGCTACTATATCATAAAAATGGATATTGTCACCCCTGTTGGGTAAAATGGTTTCGCCAATTCGTCAAGTTGACGCAACGCCTGGTCTATTTCTTTACCAACTTTGCAAGCTTAGCGCGATAGGCTTTCTGATTGAACCGACCAGGATAGTCAAGCAGTTCAGTGTTAAGCACGGTAAATCCTGCATCCCTAAGTGGTTGCGCTGCAACGTCAAAGACATTTGATTTAATCAGAATGATTTTCGTATCCGGGGCCGCGAGTTTGCGCACTCGAGCGAGCAGTTCTGGCACCGCTTGGCGAATTCGCTCCTGGCGCTGCTGCTTGGTCACCTCATGTTCCTGGGAGTCCTCGAGCGCCTCAATCATATAGAACCCGTCGGCCTTGAAACGGTTGAGCCAACCTTCTTTCAAGTTCTCTAACTCGGCTTCGGGCGTCTCGACTGCCTCGGGATATAATGCGCGAATAGTATTCGTAAACAGACGATCATCCTTGCGGATGCGGTCTGTGTAATAAAATTGCCGACTGCTTTGCACGTCCGCCGCTGGCGGTGGTGATTCGGCGATCAATAGAAACTTGATATCGACTGGCTTGTACTTTTTGCGGGCATCATCGTATGAACTCATGGTTATATAGTAACAATTACCGGCCATGTTACCATTAACAGTATGAGAGCACTATGGAATGGATCAATCAGCTTCGGACTCGTCAGCATCCCTGTGCGTTTGTACAGCGGCAGTAACCCACGTCAGGGCATCGACCTCGATATGCTTCACAAAGACGACCACTCGCCTATCCGCTTTTCGCGCGTTTGTCGCAAGGACGGCGAAGAAGTGCCGTGGGACGACATTGTAAAGGGCTACGAATACCGTGAAGGCGACTACATTGTCCTTACCCCAAAGGATCTTGAGGCGCTAGAGCCCAAGAAAACCTCAACCATAGATATCTTGCAGTTTGTCGAGGAAGAAGACATCGACATACGCTACTTCGAGAAGCCCTACTACCTAGAGTCTGACAAGGGCGGCGACAAGGCCTACTCGCTCCTCCGCGCAGCACTCAAGAAGTCTGGCAAACTCGCCCTCGCGCGATTTGTCATGCACGAGAAAGAACATATCGCCGTCATCAAGCCGGTTGGCCGCGCGCTCGTCTTGAACCAAATGCGCTACCCGAGCGACCTTCGCGAACCAGGCGAGCTTCACCTCCCCACCGACTCTGAACTCACCGAGAAAGAAATCGACATGGCCCTGAAGCTAGTCAAGCAAGAGACCAAGCCATTCATTCCCGAAGACCTCCGCGACACTTACACCGACGAGCTTGAAGAGCTGATCAAGGACAAAGCCAAGGGCAAGAAGATTCCAAAAGAAAAGGGCTCCAAGTCAACTCCTGGCACCGCCAAAGATTTGATGAGCGCGCTCAAAGCCAGCCTAAAGGACTAGCCGCATGGGACTGCGCGAGTACTTCCGGAAACGCAGCTTCAGCAAAACGCCCGAACCAAAGGGTAAGGTTAAAAGATCCGACCGTGCGCGGCTAAAGTTCGTCGTGCAGGAACATCATGCTACAGCACTTCACTACGACTTTCGCCTCGAAATGAACGGCGTACTGAAGAGTTGGGCAGTACCGAAGGGCCCGAGCATGAACCCACATGACCATCACCTCGCCGTTCAGACTGAGGATCATCCCTTTGAGTATCGCAACTTCGAAGGTGTCATTCCGGAAGGTAATTACGGTGCTGGCAATGTCATCATCTGGGACGAAGGCTGGTACGAACCGCGAGCTGAAGACGGCGACGAGAAATCGCTGGAGCGTGACGTCAAAAAAGGTCACGTGACATTCATTCTGCATGGCGAGAAGCTCAAGGGTGAGTTCGCGCTCATTCGCATGCCCAACGCCAAGGAAGATGACGCCTGGCTGCTCATAAAGAAAGGTGACGAATTCGCCAGCGAGGCCGACATCACCAGACAGAACGAATCGGTCCGAAGTCACCACCAGGTGGATGACCTGGGCGCGCACGGCAAGCTGCCCGACCTCCGCAAATTCCCCAAAGTCAAGAAGCCCTGGAGCGTCGACCCAATGCTGTGTACGCTGGTTGATGAACCATTCGACCGCGAAGACTGGATCTTCGAGATAAAATGGGACGGCTACCGCGCCGTGGGCACAAAACACGACGACAAACTCGAGTTATACTCACGTAACCATCTGGATTTTAGCGACCGTTACGCACCTGTCATCGAAGCACTCCGCAGCATGAAGCACGACGTCATACTCGACGGCGAGATTGTAGTTGTAGACAGCGAGGGCCGCGCCCACTTTGAGTGGCTACAGGGCTGGCACAAGCAACCAAATGGCAACCTGCGATATCATGTCTTCGATATCCTGTGGTGCGACGGACACGACGTACGCAGCATGCCACTAGTTCGGCGCAAGGCGCTGCTCCAGGCAGTCCTACCCAAGAGCTCCGTGTTGTCATATAGCGACCATGTAACAGGTAAGGGCTTACCACTCTTCCGTGAAATGAAAAAACGTGGGCTTGAGGGCATGGTCGCAAAGAATGCGAATAGCGCGTACCGCGAGAAGGTTCGCGGCAATGACTGGATGAAAGTAAAGACACACCTTCGCCAGGAGGTTGTGATTGGCGGCTACACCGAGCCACGTGGTGGCCGGCAGTATATGGGCGCGCTGTTGGTTGGCGTGTACGACGATAAGGGTGAGTTTATATATGTTGGACATTCTGGCGGCGGAATTGCGGACGAGCAGCGCAAGCAGCTACAACTGAAGTTGGCGAAACTGGAACGCAAGACGTCACCGTTTTCGACGGAACCGAAACCAAATGCACCAGTGCACTGGGTGAAGCCAGAGCTGGTATGCGAAATGGAATTTAGTGAATGGACAAGCGAGGGAAGTATGAGACACCCAGAGTTTAAAGGTTTGCGACCGGACAAGAAGCCGACGGACGTGCATCGGGAGAAGGCAAAGAAGCCCTCATCCGACTCAAAGAAAGATGGGGTGGCAGTCGGCGGGGTGGCACCCGCTTTTGCCCGCAGCCGCGGCGAGGACAAAAGGAGGGGCGGACCGACTAACAGGACCCCTTCCAAAAACTTGCCGTTTGAACCAACTCATCTCGACAAAGTCTTCTTCCCAAAGCACAAATACACCAAGGGCGATCTGTTCGAGTACTACACCGAGATGGCGGAGTACATCCTCCCCTACCTCGACGGCCGGCCGATCTCGATGAACCGCATGCCCAACGGCATCAAGGGTCCGAGCTTCTTCCAAAAGAACAACGAGCACCTGCCCGACTGGGTGCCGAGCGCTGATATCTTCAGTGACAGTAACAATGGAGATCTGCACTGGATTGTGGGCGGACAACTAGACACGCTATTGTACGTGACACAGCTTGGCTCCATCGAGATCAACCCGTGGAACTCACGCGTGGGCCAGCTGGATAAGCCTGATTGGATCGTCATCGACCTTGACCCAGAGGGCGTGACATTCAACGATGTCATTAACGTCGCCAAGACGGTCCACGAAGTCACAACCGAATGGGGCATCCCAACGTACCCCAAGACTTCAGGCAAGACAGGTATCCACATCTACATCCCGATGGGAGCACAGTATACCTATGAGCAAGCCAAGAATCTGGCACACTTGATTGTCCTGGAAGTCAACAAACGCCAGCCCAAGATCACCAGTGTTGAGCGCAACCCAGAGAAGCGCAAGCATCGTATCTACCTGGACTTCCTGCAGAATCGCGAAGGCCAGACGCTAGCCGCACCATATTCAGTCCGCCCAACTCCAGAGGCCAGCGTCTCTATGCCTCTACAATGGGAAGAGGTCAAGAAGGGTCTGGACCCAATGGACTTCACTATCAAGAACGCTGCCAAGCGGCTCAAACGAACTGGCGATTTATGGAAACCGGTCATGGGCAAGGGCGTGGACCTCGGCAAGATACTGAAGAAAATTCCAGACGAAAGCTCTGAGAACTAGTATTATTCTAGTA
>CAZPGP010000007.1:24895-54030 GCA_964586395.1 uncultured Candidatus Saccharibacteria bacterium | reverse complement strand
CCGAAACACCGTCGCAACAACAGGCCGCTAGATTTCTCTAGCGGCCTTCGGGCTTCCTTTGATAAGGATCTATCTATTTGTTGTCGAGTTCGCTCAGTGTAGCCAAGAGTGAATCTTCTGGTGAGATGCGACGCTTGTTTGGCGCTCGGCGCTGCGCAGGCTTAGCTACAGCTGACTGCTGTGGCTTTGGCTGGCGCTGAGGTTGCTGACGAGCAGGCTTCTGCTGAGCAGCGGCTGGCTGTTGTGTTTGTGGCTGAGCTTGGGCCTGTGGCTTCTCGGCCGAACGGTTCTGGCCACCACGGCTGCCACGTCGGCGTCGGCTTGTGCCTTCACTAGCCTGCTTCTGAGGCGCTTGAGCCTGCTCTGCTGGCTGCTGCGGCTTCTGCTCTCGAACACGTGGCTCCTGTGGAGCTGGAGCGTTAGCGAGTGTTGCAAACATCATCTTGCCGGCCTGCGTCTGCAGAATGCGAGTGCAGGTAGCTTGAACTTGCTGACCAACATAGCGGCTGGCTTGTTCTACGACGACCATAGTGCCGTCGCCAAGGTAGCCGACACCCTGAGTCTTGTCCTGGCCAACCTGAGTCAACTTGATACTAACACGCTCACCTGGGAGCAAGTTTGGTCGCAACGCGTGTGCGAGTTCGTTCACGTTCAGTACGTTCACGCCTTCGATCTGCGCGACCTTGTTCAGGTTGAAATCTGTCGTGTAAAGGAACGCGCCCTCCTGTTTAGCCAAGGCGACTAGCTTGTCGTCGACTTCGCGGATGCTCTCGAACTTCTCACGAGAGATACTAACTTCGACGCGTCGAACGTCCTGCAACTCCCGGATAATGTCTAGGCCATAGCGAGCACGTTCACGCTTGTGCGTGTCGCCGTGATCAGCCAAGAACTGAAGTTCAGCGATCACGAATTGAGGCACCACAACATTCTGTGGCACAAATCCTGCACGGGCGATCTCGATGATGCGGCCGTCGATAATACCGCTTGTATCCAGCACTACAGATGCCTGCGTCTGGTCAGAACGACGTCTAAATGGGTTCATATTGTTTTGATTCTCCTGACGTGTGTCATGTGTCATAGACTATGTATATCACGTCTTTTGTAAATAAGTATTGAGGGCATCGCGCATTGACGCGGTAGGCTTGAGAAATGATGTCTTTGTCGAACTCTTTGGTCCGATAGCGTATGTGAAGCCTAGTTTTTTGGCTTCTGCCGTTCGTCGATCCGTGTGAGTGACTGAGCGAATTTCACCACTGAGTCCTACCTCACCAAAGACGACTGATTTAGGGTCGAGCTGCATTTCCTTGCTAGCTGAGGCTATGGCCATACATACTGCCAAGTCCGCTGCGGGGTCTTGTAACTTTATCCCTCCGACAACGTTGATATAGATATCGCTATCTGATAAGTTCAACTTCGTTCTGCGCTCGAGTACAGCGACTAGAACATTCAGCCTATTCAGGTCAAATCCTGATGCCGTGCGCTTAGGATACCCGAAATGCGTCTTATTTACAAGAGCCTGTATCTCCACCAACAGAGGTCGATTACCCTCCATAGTAGCAAAAATAACTGCTCCGTCACCGGTCGTTCGCTCCTCCAGCAGGGCGGCTGACGGATTCTCGACAGGCCTCAACCCGCTGTCGTCCATCTCAAAGATACCAACCTCGCTGGTTGAACCGTAGCGATTCTTGATCGCACGCAGCATTTTGAAGCCTCCGTAACGGTCGCCTTCCAGGTTCACGACCACGTCAACCATGTGTTCTAGGATCTTCGGCCCAGCAATACTACCCTCCTTGGTCACGTGCCCGACGATGATAAGCGCCGTATCAGTGCGCTTGGCCGCCTGCGTCAGAAGGTTCGATGAATTCGTAATCTGGCTCACGCTACCGGCGGCAGAAGCGATGTCGTTCATCACCAGTGTCTGGATAGAGTCGACAATGACCAACTCGTACGTGTTAGCGGCGATCGTGGCAGCAATGTCGTCGGCGGAGGTAGACGACGCTAGATGTAGGTTCACATGCTCTGCGCCTAAACGGTCAGCACGCACCTTAACCTGCCCAGCAGATTCCTCACCACTCACATAGAGCACTTTTCGGTCTTTACTGACCTCGTGAGCGATTTGCATCAGTACCGTAGACTTACCAATCCCCGGCTGACCAGCGATCAGAACGACGCTAGCTGGCACAATTCCACCGCCCAATACTGCATCGACATCATTCATGCCGGTTGTGATGCGCCCGTTGGCGCTACTAGCTTCAACTTCAGTGATTGGCTTTGCATCTAGGGGGCGACCCTTACTTGTGGCCACAACGGTTGAACCGGTCGGTGCAGCTTGCTCTACGAGGCTATTCCACGCGCCGCAATTCTCGCAGCGGCCCGCCCATTTGGTAAAGCTGGCACTACATTGTTGGCAGACGAACTGACTAGTTGGTTTCTTCGGCATTGTTTCTCCATTGTAACAGGGCGAGGCTTTGATAAAACCTTGATTAAATATGTAGGCATGCTATAATCTCGTTTGTTTTGCCCTGCTTTCTCCGCGTGAGCGGAGGCTACCATATCTGGAGCACGTTGTGGCAATACCGGCGAGAACCTACCAGATAACCCGAGTTGTCTGGACAGGGCCGATGACCAAGCGCAAACTGAGTGAGATCAGGATTCCCCCCGTTCCCAACGGCGTCATAACCGAAGACGGGTTGAGCGACTACGTCGACCTCCTTCGCATCTGCATCAGAGCAGCTCTGAGAAGCTCTGTCTTCGGACGTCGGATGAAGCTTCGCGTCATCGGCACCGGAAGCCGCGTGGAGGGAACGAAGGTCCTGGGTGAGGCCGGTTTCAGGGGAGGGCGTCTCTACGGACGTTCTCGCCCGAGACTGGACGACTACCGCTTCTATCCCTACTTCTGAGCGGACCGACCAGGAGGCGAGAACTACAAGCCGCCGGCACACGTAGGCTGGGGCGCTCACACGAGCGCCCCACCTACCGAACAATGAACTTATTTAATTTCTTAAACGAACTGGCTGGCTTTTTCGGCATACCCCATCGTATCAGGGCGAGGCTTGACGCAAGCCTTGATTAAATTACGTAATGATGTTATAATCTCAAGTCTGGCTTATCATGCTTTCTCTGCGCAAGCGGAGGCTACATATATCCGGAGCACCTTGTGGCAAGAACAGTGAGAATGTACCAGGTAACCCATGTTGCCTGGGTTGGGCCAAGGATCGGAATCGCGGTCGGGCGGGGACTCCGCAAGATCAACATTCCGCCGGTTCCCAACAACGGCACCCTGACCGAGGACGAGCTGAGCGACTACGTCGACAAGCTTCGGATCTGTGTCAGGTTGGCCGGAAGGCGCCTCACGTTCGGACACCTGCTGAGACTTCGTGTGTTCGGCACCGGAGGTCCGGCAGGGTCGAAGGTTCTGGGCGAGGCTGGGCTCGTAGGAGAGCGTCTGTACGCATGCTCCCGTCCGAGCCTGAGCGATCGTCGCTTCTACCCCTACCGCATCAATGCGGATCGCGGAGGCGACAACTGACGCAAGTCGCCAGCACCATGTAGGCTGGGGCGCTCACACGAGCGCCCCAGCCTACCGAAACACGAACTTATTTAATTCTTAGTAGCAGGCTGGTAGTTACTATTGATGCTGTCGTAGAGATTAGTCTGGGCCGCAACCTGGTTATTGCGTTCCTCAACCAACTTGTTGTAACTGCTGACGAGTCCGCGCGTCGTCTCTATGAGCTCGTTGAACTCAGCAACTTCGGCGTTATAGCTTGGTACGAGTTGATTGTACTGTGATATCTGATTCCGTGATCGATACTGATTCAGCTGATTATTCTGCGACTCTAGCTCGCCCTGCATGCGCTGCAGAGTACTGTTGTTTTGGTCAATCTGGGGCTTGAGGCCGCTTAACTGGCGGTCGTAATCTTCAATCTTATTCTTCGATTCAGTAAAGATCGCCTGGTACTGACCGGCATAGCGCACAACAACGCTTCGATCCTTGAAATATTGCTTGTAGTAAGTCTCGAGCTCTGGTGTTAGCTCGGCTGCTTCCGTGCCAAGTATGGAATGCATTTCGTTATATAGCTCACCCGGCTCGGTCCTGTTGTACAACTCCACCAGTTCCAAAAGTCGCGGATCTTTCATGTTTTCCACGAGCGGCTGCAGCATGGCGTCAACTTTGCGCCGCGCGGTCTCATCCATACGCTCGTAGGCGGCATGCAGCATTTCGTGCGCGGCAGTTACTTCCTTTATACCGTTGAAACGTTCGTCCTTAATGTTGAACAGATAGATCCGCTGGGCTTTGTAGCAACCCAGTACGATAGTCTGCTCGTTTGAAGAACACGAAGCGTTAAACGTCGCACTATCCTGAACTTGCGGATCTGATGCGTAGAAGAGATCGCGTGCGCGCTGCTCAAGCTGCGTATTGTCCGCTAACGCCTTCACTTCCGCATTTGGCGTATAGGTTATGAGTCGAGCCCAATCAATAACCGCCTGGCGATTCATGATCACCCAGGCGGCTCCGACGACAAATACAACAACGAGGACAAATTTGATAAAGGATTTGCCGAAGCTGTTTTTCACTGGTGTTTTACCCTAAGTTTTACCCGGACGTTGGCGTGAAGACCAACTCGCCTTTGCTAGTTGATACCTTTATGATATCACCTTTGGCGTAGCGTTCGTCTAGCAAACCATCAGCAATTTCGTCCTCAATCATATCCTGAATGATACGGCGCAGCGGACGCACACCGTTGGCGGCATCGTAGCCCTTATCGAGCAGGATTCGCTTAGCTGCAGCCTGCAGACTAACGCCAATTCCCTTACGGGCCAGGCGCTTGCTGAGCTCATTGAGCTGAAGGTCGAGAATCTTGTTGGCCTCTTGCTTGGTGAGCGCCTTGAACACGATAATCTTGTCTAGGCGGTTCAGCAACTCTGGTCGCATGTAGCTCTTGAGTTCCTCGGTCGCAGCCTCGCGGTTCTGCTGGTGGACGCTGCTGAGTTCACCCAACTCGAGGTTTGTGTTGGCGCGGAACCCAAGCGAGGCCTCCTTCTGCATCTTCTCGGCGCCAAGGTTGCTCGTGAGGATGATGATGGTGTTGGTAAAGTCGATCTTGCGACCCTTGGCATCGGTGAGCGTGCCGTCTTCCATGATCTGGAGGAGCATGTTCAGGACTTCTGGGTGAGCTTTCTCGATCTCGTCAAACAAGACCAGACTATATGGTTGGCGGCGAACCTTATCGGTCAGCTGGCCACCTTCGTCGTAGCCAACGTAACCGGCAGGCGCGCCCACAAGTCGTGCTGTTGTGTGCCGCTCGCTGAACTCACTCATGTCGATCTTGATCATTGCGTCCTCGCTACCAAGGACTTCACGAGCCAGAACTCGCGCAAGCTCGGTTTTGCCCACACCGGTTGGCCCCATGAAGATGAATGAGCCGATCGGACGGCGCTCGTCGGCAATGCCGGAGCGATTGCGCCGGATCGCGCGACTGACTGCCTGAATAGCGTCAGTCTGCCCGATGATGTGCTTGCCTAGATGTTTCTCGAGGCTTAGCAGGTACTTAGCCTCTGCCTTAATGACCTTCTGGACGGGCACGCCGGTCATCTGAGCGATGGTATGTGCAACGTCTTCAGAGGTGACGACCAGTTTCTGCTTGGAATTCTTGTCTGCTCGGAGCTCGCTGAGCTTGGCGTTGATTTGGCTCATGCGCGTCTTGTACTGCGCGGCACGCTCGTAGTCTTCGGCTTCGACGGCTTCTTCCATGCGGTCGGTTACGGCTTTTAGCTCGCGGGTTAATTTGCGGACTTCGATCGGACTCTTGCCGCGCTCGACCTTCACCTGCGATGCGGTTTCATCGAGGACGTCGATGGCTTTGTCAGGCATGTAGCGATCGTTGATGTAGCGTTTAGCCAGGTTGGCAATGTCAGAAATGACTTCGTCGGCGACTTCGACACCGTGGTGACCCTCATAGTGCTTCTTGAGTCCACGCAGGATAGCCACGGACTCTTTAACCGATGGCTCTTCGACCATAACGGTCTGGAATCGACGCTCCAGCGCGGCATCTTTCTCGATGTGTTTCTGGTATTCGTCGATGGTGGTCGCGCCGATCAAGCGGATTTGACCACGTGCCAGCGCAGGCTTCAGCATGTTTGCAGCGTCAATCGCACCCTCGGCAGCACCAGCGCCAACTAGCAGGTGTAGCTCGTCGATGAAGACAATGACACTCTTGTCGTTAACCAACTCGTCAATCAGCTTCTTCAAGCGCTCCTCGAACTCACCGCGATACTTCGTACCAGCGATCATACCAGCCAGGTCGAGTGTGTAGACTCGCTTGTCGAGCAGATGTTCCGGAACCTCCTCTGCAACAATGCGCTGAGCCAAACCTTCAACGATTGCGGTCTTACCAACGCCAGGCTCGCCCATCAAAACCGGATTGTTCTTGGTGCGTCGCCCCAAAATAGTCACCATGCGACGAATCTGTCGCTCGCGACCAACAACTGGGTCAAGCTCACCATTGCGCGCCTTCTCGGTAAGGTCCATACCAAAGAAATCCAACGCTGTCTTCGGTCGACGCTTGCGCGCAGTTCGGGTCGAACCTTCATTGGCACTATCATATTCGTATGACTGACGGTTCAGGTATTGCTCGATCTCGGTCATCAATTCGTCGATATTGACGTTCATGTCACGAAGCAAGACGGTCGCGCGCGCGTTCTTTTGATTTAGGATGCTATAGAGAATGTGTTCGGTCCCGCAGTAGTCTTGGTTAAACTCCTGCGCAACATCCCAGCTGAGCTTGAGCGTCAACTTAGCCGTTTCGCTCAAGCCCTTTGCGCCGGTGCTCACCACCAAAGCGCGAGGCGTCAGGTTCAAAGCCAAACGGGCGCGGTCCAAGGTCACACCGACGGTCGCGAGCAATTTTGCGCCCACAGAACTATCCTGGCTCAATACGCCCAAGAGAATATGTTCAGTTCCAATATAAGCAGAGCCGAGGCTGCGCGCGATGCCATCGGCATGTTGCAAACTCGAACGAGCGTTATCAGTAAGATGATTCAAAAATTCGGTAAAGTCACCCTGTGGTAACATACTTTTATTCTACCCTATCTCACACGCACAGTTATGTTGCGTGGCTGTAGTTTTAGTATAAAAAACTAGCACTCAGTATGCAAGAGTGCTAATTCACAATAAATACTTCGTTATCTAGAGCACGTTCCAGTGCCCGCCTCCACACTCGGGGCGGCGGGCACTGGAACTCGACGTCACTTCTTGCGCTTCTTGGCCTTCTTGCCCTTCTTGCGCTGCGGGGGGTCATTCTCCATCTGGATGCCGCCGATCGCGGTCAGCTTCAGCTTCGCGAGAACGCCCCTGACCACAGAGAGGGCGCCGTCCCGCGTCCGCGCGTGATAGGCCGTGAGAGTGATCGCCAGCTCCTGGTTGGAGTCGCCCAGGCCACCCGACGCGTACTTCACGCCCGGTACGGTTTCAGCTTGCGCCTCCATCACCGACGCGTCCGGCGGCTGCGAGGAGAAGCTGATGGTTGCGGTCGCTCGGCCCCGATCAGCGTCGTAATCCAGCGAGACCACAACCCTCGGGTCGAGAGTGAGGGTCAACTGCTTTCTTACTGCGCGTGCCATGGTGCAAACCTCCTCTAGGGGTTCCACTTCTGTGACTGGAAGGTGATTATATCCCCTCGCCCTATAGGTTTCAAGTTCAAAATATAAAGGACCGTACGAGCCGGTCCTTTATAACTATGCGCCTCTAGGGAGTTACTTGTCTTCTGAAACTTCTTCGATGGCGTTCATCAGAGAGTCTTCGACGTTCTTCTTCATCTTAGGCACGGCCTGGCCGTTAACCTTAGTAGCTTCGATGTCCAGTTCGTAGCCACTCAGGCGTGATGCCAAGCGAACATTCTGACCACCGCGACCAATGGCGATGCTCAACTGGTCTTCGGCAACTTCGACGCGAGCGTGCTTGTTGGCTTCGTCGATTGTGATCTTCTTAACCTCGGCTGGACTTAGCGCGTTCGTAATGAACTCAGTTGGATCCTCGCTAAAGGTAATGATGTCGATCTTTTCCTGATCACCAATCTCGTTCATAACGGCCTGAACACGTGTACCGTGACCGCCTACAAACGTACCGACTGGGTCAACACCAGGGACGGTGCTGTGAACAGCGATCTTGGTGCGCTTGCCAGCTTCACGGGCAATTGCCTTGATCTCAACAGCGCCGTTTTCCATCTCTGGAACTTCCTGACGGAAGAGGTACTCAACGAAAGCTTCGTTTGAGCGGCTCAGGATAAGCTGCGGACCGCGGTTGCCGCGCTCGACGTCTTTCAGGAAGACCTTCACGCGTGAACCGATGCTGTAGTATTCGCCTGGGATCTGCTCTGATTGAGGAATGATACCGACAGCCTTGCCGAGTTCGACACGAATAACGCGAGGCTCAACACGCTGAACTGTACCAACGATAACGGTGCCGATCTTGTCTTCGTATTCTTCCATTACAACTTCACGCTCGGCTTCGCGGAGCTTCTGGAGGATAACTTGCTTAGCGGTCTGCGCAGCTACGCGGCCAAACACAGTTGGGTGGTCGACGATCTCGACGGTTCCGCCCAGCTCGGCCTTGTCATCTACCTTCTTGGCGTCTTCGAGGCTGATCTCGACAGCGTCGTCGCCGACGACTTCTACGATTTCCTTAGTGGTGTAAACGGTTACCTCACCGGTTGCACCATTCATCTCGGCGCGAACTTCCTGCTCGCGGTCACCAAAGTCGCGACGGAAGGCCGCAGCGATAGCCTGCTCGATAATATCGTGCACAACTTCTTCAGACAGGTTTTTCTCTTCGGCGATCTGCTTGATGCCGAGCGCCAGTTGTTTGAGGTTTAGATCTTGCATCTAGTAATTCCTTTTATTAGTTCTCTTCATTTCCTAGCAAAAAATCCGACCATGGCGGCCGGATCGATACGTTTGTATAATATCGCATCATTCTAACGACCGCAAGGGCTTTCTCTGTTAATGCTGTATACTGTACCTCTAGTATGCTTCATATCGATATCCACGAAAAGTCTATTGGCGCGCGCAAACTCCTCAGCGAATTTGAGGCGTGGATTTCTGATGGCGAAAAAGTCGGTCTGATTGGCCGTAACGGCGCGGGCAAAACGACGCTGCTGCGCATTCTCACCGGAGTCGATGAAGACTTCGATGGGTCAATCGAAAAGCCAAAACACGCGTTACTCATGGCAACCGAGCAAGAGCACGCACCAAGCAAATCCGGCCAGACCACACTCGCTCATATCTCCGAGAGGCTCCCCCGCTTTGCTGAGCTGCACAATATTATCGAGACCTACCCAGAGACCATGGGCGACAGCATGCACAAAATGACCGTCTATAGCGACGCTCTCACCGAATTCTCTGATCGTGGTTATTACGATGTCGAAAACACCATCCAGGCACTCTTCGACGCTTACCAGCTCGACAACGGGCTTCTTGATCAGCCGTTCGATAGCCTGAGTGGCGGTCAGAAACGCCTCGTCGAACTCATGACCATCCAACTGTCTAAGCCAACTATTGCCATTCTGGACGAACCGACAAACCACATGGACTACATTGCCAAAGCTGCGTTCATCCAGTGGCTGCGTAACGCCAAGCACACAGTTGTGGTGATATCGCACGACCGCGACGTACTGAGTGTCGTTGACCGCGTGATCGAGCTGAAGGACGCCAAGGCGCACACCTTCCCTGGCAACTACGACGCTTATCTGTCGCAGAACGCCGTCACCACCGTCAACCAAATGCAAGCCTTTGAAACAACCGAAAAACGCATCGCTAACATCAAAGAGCAGATCGAATATGCCCGCGCAAAGGCACCTGGCTACAAGGGCAAAGCCGCCAAAAACCCGTGGGTTGTGATGCGCGAAAAACTCGAGCGCGAGCTAAACGGCATCATGCAAACGCACGAAAAGCCCAGCTTCTGGATCGATCGCGAGTCCAGCGCTCAGCTTCGCCCGAAGGTTGTCGAGAAGTACGACAAATACAAAGCCAAGAACATCAAAGTCAAAGCCAACAACAGCGACCAGCTGTCAGACCGGCTCATTCAGCTGCAAGACGTCTCGCTGGGCTACGACGGCAAGGCACTGTTCGAGCCGCTTTCGTTCTCGCTTGGCTCAAACGATCGGCTGCACATCGTGGGTCGTAACGGCGCAGGCAAGACGACACTTGTGCGCGCCATCCGCTCCGCTTACGCAGGCAAATTACCCGACACGCTGATTGGTCGTGGCGTTATTGATTGCGCCTCTGCTCTCCGCCTGAGCGTCTACGAGCAAGAAATCGGCCCAGAACTTCTGGATATGTCGCTCCGTGACGCCATCGAACAGATCTACTACGACAAGAATATCGTGGCGACCGAGCAGATCGTCATGCGTACCATGGGCAACTACCTATTCGACCCATTTGGCGACCGTGATACTCCTGTGAAGCAGCTCAGCGGTGGCCAAAAGGCTCGCCTCCAGCTCATCCGCCTCCTGGCCGGTGACCCAAACATGCTCATCCTCGATGAACCGACCAACCACTTGGACCTGCCGAGCATCGAGGAGCTCGAGAATGCGTTGAAAGCTTATAGCGGCGCGATCATCTACATCTCCCACGACGAGTACTTTGGGCGCACACTCGGGGGCGACGTCCTTCGCATTGGCTAGCCGAACAGATCAGCATGTTGCTATACTGAGTGCTATGAGCAACACCCGTCTATTCCGGTTATTTCAGCCGAAAAGTTATCTTCTTCATATCAATCTCGAGCGACAGAAGCGGCATTTTAGCGGCAAGGTTACTATCACAGGGCACTCTAGCCCTGAAGCTATTAACATTCAACTCCACGCGCATAAGCTCACCATCCAGAGCGTGACAATTGACGACCAGCCTGCAACTTTCGAGCACGGCGAGCAGGATGTCCTGACGCTCACAACTGCCGATTTTACCCCCGGTGATCACGAGATATCCCTGGAGTTCGAAGGCAAAATAACCAAGCCAATGCACGGCCTGTACCCTTGTTTCTTCACCGTTGATGGACAGGACGAGGAGTTACTTGCCACACAGTTCGAGAGCCATCATGCTCGGGAGGTCTTCCCTTGCGTCGACGAACCAGAGGCTAAGGCTACCTTTGACTTAACACTCGCGACCGAGACAGGCATCGAGGTTATCTCGAACACACCAGTGAAAGACCAGACAGAACAAGACGACTTACTAACCACCAGCTTCGAGACCACACCTGTCATGAGCACCTACTTGCTTGCCTGGGTTGTCGGCAAACTCGACCACAAGGAAGCCACCACCAAAGACGGCGTGCTCGTTCGCGCCTACGCCACCCGCGGCAAGGGCGACAAGTTGGACTACGCCCTACAATCCGCTGTTGCGTGCCTGGAATACTACAACGACTACTTTGGCGTGCCGTACCCACTGCCTAAGTGTGACCTCATCGCCGTCCCCGACTTCAGCGCCGGCGCCATGGAAAACTGGGGCTGCATGACCTACCGGGAGACCGTAATGCTCGTCGACGAGCACAGCTCGACTCGCACCCGGCAGTTCGTAATGATGGTCATAGCACACGAGCTTGCCCACCAGTGGTTCGGCGACCTTGTGACCATGAAATGGTGGAATGACCTCTGGCTCAACGAAAGTTTCGCAAACTATATGGAGTACCTAGCTCCTCATGCGCTGCGACCCGAATGGGACCTCATGACCCAGTACTTCGACGAGGAAACGACCTTTGCAATGGAGCGCGACGGCCTAGCAAGCGTGCAGAAAATCCAACAGGAGGTTAACTCCGCCGACGAGATTCAAACACTCTTTGACCCGGCCATCGTCTACGCCAAGGGCGGCAGCCTCATCAATATGCTGCACGCACACATTGGCGCGGAGACGTTCCGAAAAGGCCTGAGCTTATACTTCGAACGTCACCGTTATGGCAATACCGAAGCCGATGACCTCTGGCGCGCGCTTGGCGACGCGGCTGGCCGAGACCTGGTTGAGTTCATGCAACCGTGGATCACCCAAGCCGGGCTGCCCGTCGTGACAGTTGGCGTGAGCGACGAGACGGTCAACCTGCACCAACGCCGCTTCTTCAGCAATCCCGCCAAAGCGGGCGGGAACGACCAAACCGTCTGGCCTATTCCGCTACTCAGCAACGGTCAGCTTAGCGCCGAACTTCTTGATTCGCCATCCGCAAGCCTAACCTTGCGCTCCAGCGATGTGCCACTCCTACTGAACCACGGGCGCACCGGCTATTACCTCTCTCTGTATGACACCGCCCACTCTCAAAGGCTCGCCGAGACAGTGCGCGCAGGCAAATTGCCCGCAATTGACCGCCTCGGGCTGCTAACCGACAACCTCAGCCTAGCCGAAGCTGGGCTCGAACCACTGACGCAGGCACTGAGTCTATTGGAATCGTACAAGGGCGAATCAAGCTTTGCTGTCTGGGGCGCAATCACCAGTTATGTCGGCACACTCAAGATGTTTGCCGACAATGACGATGCGTTCCATGCTGCACTGCGCGTATTTGTCCGCGACCTCGCGTTGCCGCAGTATCAACGCCTTGGATGGGAGCCAGCCGAGGACGAGCCATACTTCGACACCCTGCTCCGTCCGCTGATCATCGCGCACATGGCGTATGCCGAAGATGAAGAGGTTACTGCGAAGCTACGTCAGATGGTGGCAGACGCCCAACAGCCTGCTGACATTGCCGGTGACTTCCGCGCCACTGCATTCGCAGTCGCTGGGCGGTTTGATGGTGAGCCAATCTTCAACAAACTCCGCGAATGGTATCTATCAGTGGGTTCCGCCGAACAACGCACGCAGCTTGTGGCCGGACTGTGCGCCAGCCAAGATCCGCAGATCATCTCCCGTGCGTTGGATATGCTCACTACCGATGATGTGAAGCTTCAAGATTTGTTCTACTGGACGATAAACCTCAGCCGAAATCGTTACGCGCTTGACCAGACATGGCAGTGGATGCAAGAGCATTGGCAGTGGGTCGTGGACCATTTCGGCAATGACATGCACTATACGGACTTTCCAAAGTACATGGCTGCGGCGTTCAGCCAAACCGAGCAGCTCGAATCGTACAAGGCGTTCTTCGAGCCAATGCTCGAAATCCCCGCGCTTACCCGCACGATCCAGCAGAGCATCGAGGACGTCGAGGGACGCGTACTGTGGCGCCAGCGCGACGAACAGGCGGTCAGGGAATATCTCGAATCCTACAAGTCGTCCAGCCAGGCGGTAACCGAATAATTTTCGCCGGTCACCTCGATAGCGCCAAGTCGATAATCACGCGCCACGGAGCCATGCCGCGCCATCCAGAACTCGGCCGCAAAGTGCATCTGCGCTAGTTTTCGATCGGTAATATAATCAAGGCCACCGCCGAATGTGTTTGTTCGGCGGTATTTGACTTCAACAAAATAGACCACCGAACCTTTGGTGGCCACAATATCTATTTCACACCAGCGAGTGCGCCAGTTGAGTGAATGCACGCGGTAGCCGAGCGACTCCAAATGCTTTGCGGCAATCTGCTCAGCGTGTCGCCCGACCTCAGTTGACACTCGTGAGGGCCCTCAGCGGCGCAAAGCTCATCCGGTGAATGTCGCAAGGACCCAGCTCGGCCAAGGCAGCACGATGCACCGCCGTACCGTAGCCAACGTGCGACTCGAATCCATAGCCCGCAAACCGTGCGTCACCCATAGTCTGCATATAATTATCCCGAGCGACCTTTGCAATGATAGACGCTGCGCCAATGACTGGCTCTATGGCGTCACCGTGGATGATCGTCTTGACGCGCGGATCACCTAGGAAGTTACTGTTGCCGTCCAACAGGATCTGCTCGATAGGCCCGCCTAAGTTAAACAGCGCTTGTTCTGCTGCATACTTTAATGCCGCCGTTAGCCCGTACTTATCTATGTATGCCGGCGAAGCCCAGCCCAGACCCACACTGGTCTGCTCCTTCACGAGCTGCGCAATAACCTGGCGCTGTGCTGCGGAGAGTTTCTTGGAGTCATCGACGATGCCTTCCAACGAGTCATGCAAAGCAACGGCCGCAACCGTCAGCGGCCCAGCCCAACATCCTCGTCCTACTTCGTCTACTCCCACAATCATGATGGCGATTATAGCAGATGCTGGGATAAATAAGTTCGTTTTCTGTGCGTTTGTGGGGCCGGGCTGGGATCTCTCCCGCCCAGCCCCACTACCGTCATCGCGGTCGGCGGACGTTCCTGGCGTGGCGCCAGACCAGCCACGCGTCGTAGGGGTGCGCCCTCTGACCGTCGAAGGTCAGTGTGATGAGGATGCGATCATCGGCGTTGATCGGGTGCAGCTTGCCGACCGTCGCACGACCGGACTTGGCGAGGCCACAGCCCGGCGGAATGGTCAGCCTGGCGCCTTCGAAGATCTTTCTCTGCGCCAACAGGACCGGCAACTCCTCGCGGTAGAACCGGATGAGATCCACGAGCCGCGGGGTTCCCTTGCCAGTCTGGAACACCGCGCCCATGGCCAGGCAGATCGAGAGCCACTTGTCGTACTTCTCGCGGCCCAGCCGCAGCGCCTCCAGTCGAGTGCGCTCACGAGCGATCGCCTTGCGGATCTCGGGACCCGACATCTTGTCGAAACCCTTGATCTTCAACTGCTCCGCGGCCTGTAACTCTTCGGCGGTTGGCTTGAAAATCATCTGTTGCGCCCATCTGTAGCAGGAACAAAGCCGAGGTAACTATATACTATTATGCAACAAAAAGAAATACCGCCTGCAATGAGGCGGTATTCTCTTTAGGAGCGGTCAGTCTTCGCTACTTCTTGGCTTCGGCTTCTGCTACAGGAGCTTCTTGCTTGTCTGCCAATTCAACTTCGGGCTGCTCGACAACTTCTGGCTTCTCAGGAACAGTGTTAACTGCGTCCTTATCGAAGGCAACGGCGGTAAGACGAGCAGACTTACCACTGCGCTCACGAAGATAGGTCAGGTATTTGCGGCGGACCTTGCTTCGCTTCACAACTTCAACCTTGGTAACAAGTGGGGAGTGCAGCAGGTAGGTCTTTTCGACGCCAACACCGCTAGCAATGCGGCGAACAGTGATGCTGCTGCTCAGGCTGTCCTTGCGGTCGGTACGAATAACGACGCCTTCGAACATCTGAACGCGCTCTTTGCTGCCTTCACGGACTTTCTGGTAGACCTTGACGGTGTCACCAGTGCGAACATCAACAACCGCGTGCTTGCGGTATTTCTGTTCAACTTTTTGGATTAACTCAAACATGTTAGATCAATCGCCTTTGGATTAATTATATCGATAGTCAGGTAATATTCTAGCATATCTTCTCTGTTTATGGAAGGGGTTTTAGGTGGTAGACTGGGTATATGATTTCACTCAATCACGTCTTGGCAGGTACGGCCATTGGCTTAGCGGTCAAACAGCCTCTCCTGGCGGCGCCACTCGCGTTTCTGTCTCACTTTGTACTCGATGCCATTCCACATTGGAACTACGGCGACAAGCCCGGCAGTAAGCTCTGGTGGAAGATCTGGTCTGCAGACGCGATCGGGAGCTTTCTGGCCATCCTACTCCTGGCACTCGCCGCTCCAGAAGTCACCCTCGCCATCATCATCGGTGGCGTTATGGCCGAATTCCCCGACGTCTTCTGGATCTACTACCTCAAGGCTGGCAAGCCGCAGTACTGGTTCTTCCGCTTCCACACCTGGATTCAGTGGTCAGAAACTAACCGCGGGCTGTACTACGAATACGGCTACTTTATCATCCTTGTTATCATCAACATCATGCTGCTCAACGCACGCTAACCTCGGAGGAAATTATGGACATTTACGAACAAGCCATCGAGCTACACCGTAAGCATCGCGGCAAAATCACCACAAGCCTACGGGATGACCAGCTAGACAAACAGAAACTCAGTCTCTACTACTCCCCTGGCGTTGCTGGCGTGTCACGCCTGATCGCCGAAAAACCTGAGGAGCTACGCAACCTTACCTGGACAAACAACCTTGTAGCCATTATCAGTGATGGCTCTGCGGTTCTGGGCCTCGGCAATATTGGCGCAAAGGCTTCTATGCCAGTCATGGAAGGCAAGGCGTTACTGTTCAAGAGATTTGCAGACATTGACGCCGTGCCAATCATACTCGACGTACACACAGCCGACGAAATCGTCGCCACCGTGAAGGCCATGGCCTCGAGCTTCGGCGGCATCAACCTCGAGGACGTCGCCGCGCCACTCTGCTTTGAGGTCGAAGAGCGCCTCAAGGCCGAGCTCGACATCCCGATCATGCACGATGACCAGCACGGCACCGCAGTCGTGACGCTCGCTGGACTCATCAACGCCGCCAAGATTGTCGGCAAAGACATCAAAGCCATGAAGATCGCCATCGTTGGCGCAGGCGCTGCAGGTGTCGCGATTGCGAAACTACTTAACAAATACGCCAGCCCGAACCTCATGATGGTCGACAGCAAAGGCATTATTAGCCGCGATCGTGTCGACCTTAACGACAGCAAGAAAGCATTATTAGAGTTCACCAACCCAAATAACACATCGGGTAGCCTGGCCGACGCCGTTCGCGACGCCGACGTATTCGTAGGGGTATCACAGCCCGACCTGCTGACACCAGAAATGGTAGCCGCTATGGCCGACCAACCGATTGTTTTCGCCCTCGCCAATCCCGACCCTGAGATCAAACCTGACATCGCACACGAAGCAGGCGTCGCTATCCTGGCCACTGGGCGCAGCGACTACCCGAACCAGGTCAACAACGCCGTCGCATTCCCTGGCATTTTCCGAGGCGCGCTCGATAACGGCGTCACCAAAATCACCGACGAGCACAAAATCGCCGCAGCAGAGGCTATCGCAAATCTTGTCGACGAACCGTCAGCCGAAAACATAATCCCAAATGTCTTCGACGACCGTCTCGTTCCCGCGATCGCCAAAGTGATCAAATAACTAAATAACGCGATTGATTTCCTCGAGGGTGGTCTGGCCAGCAATAGCCTTGAGAACGCCATCTTGAGCCAAGGTAAGCATGCCGTTCTTGCGAGCGGCTGCTTCGATAGCCTCAGCGTTTACATCGGTGACGTCGCCGCGCAGGAACGCTTGAATCTCGTCGGTGACAACCATCTGCTCGATGATAGTCATGCGGCCGATGTAGCCAAACGGCGCAGCCTCTGACTTGCCGGGCTTGTAGAGTGTGAGGTTATCGATGTCGGGCATCTGAATATGCTCGGGAAGGTTTTCTAGCTGGGCGCGAATGTATTTCTTGGTCGCTTCATCAGGTTGATACCCAATCTTAGTTTCGTCGTCCAGACGGCGCACGAGGCGCTGTCCAACTACGAGGCGAATCGCCGTACTAAAGATTGGGTTCTGGCCGATCATATCGATCATACGGCTAAACGCCGTTGCGGCAGAGCTGGCGTGGAATGTGCTCAATACCAAGTGACCTGTGATTGATGCCTGGATAGCCGTCTTGGCCGTGTCGACATCTCGAATCTCACCAACCATCACGACGTCAGGGTCAAGTCGCAGCACTGCGCGCAGCTTTTCAGCAAAGCTATCGCCATTCTGCGTGTTCACTGGAATCTGGCTCACGCCCGGGATGCTAAACTCAACAGGATCTTCCAACGTCAGGATCTTGCGGCTTGGCTCGTTCAGTGCATTCAAGATGCTATACAAGGTCGTTGACTTACCCGAACCAGTCGGGCCAACCATCAGTACCATGCCGTGAGGGTGCTGGACGACTTCGGTGAATCGCGCCTTCTGATCCTCGGTCATGCCGAGGTTGTCGAGGCGCAACAGATCAGCGTCGAAGTTAAATAGACGAATCACCGCGTCCTGGCCGTAAACGGTCGGAACGGTCTCGATACGCATGTTCAGCAAACGTTGGCTGCCATCAGCTTCGAGCATATCCTGCTGCATGTGACCAGTCTGCGCGTCGTCAGAAGCGGTCGAGATGTTGGCGCGCGACGCAATGGACGCGAACAGCACACGGTATTTATCCTTACTGAGGTTGGCAACTGGGTGAAGCGCACCGTCAACGCGCATACGAATTCGCACGTTGTCGCGTTGAGACTCGAGGTGAATATCGCTCGCGTTGAGTCTGTCGGCTTGCTTGATGAGGTAGTTCAAGATATCGTCTGGACGAACCGTTTCGAGCGTGTGGCTTACTTCGTCGATAGTAGCGCTGTCGCCTTCGGTGGCGATCTTGACGTCGTTATAGACAACCTTCTTAGGCGGATCGTAACGGAGCATCAAGGCACGGAAGCCTGTGTTGCTCATAACCACAAACTGCAGCATGCGACCCTCGAAACGCCCACGAAGCTGACGCAGTAGCTGTTGCGGAGTATTGATAGTGATACCAAAGACAAGGGGCGCGTTCTCGCCGTTGTCCGACAGCGGAACAATATGCCCCTGGTGCATCTCGGGAATACTCAAAAGGCCGGTATATAGCGGGCTGTCGGGAGCAAGCTCGCGCGAATCAAAATACTGCAACCCTAGTAAACTTGCTCGGGACTGAGTATTTGCCTCTTCTGTCTCGCGAAACTTCGCGGCGTCTTCTGCCTGTGTCATATACCAATACTATAGCAAATCACAAGCGTTATGACTCAATAATTTCAGTGCGTATTCGTCGTTTACGACTCATCAGCACGGCTTTGGTTATCCGTGGTACGCATTCGGGGCGCGGGTCGCCGTTGTTACACCTGCGACCCGCGCTGCCCGACATCCTCTCAGTTCTTCGCCCACACCGTGGAGGTCGGCAGTAGCTCAGCCCCATTGATCCGCGAGGGATAGAGGCCGCGCATCTTCTGGTCCATCTCGGCGAGCTTGGAGACGAACTCCACAAGGCTCCAGCGAGCCTCGTGTCCGAAGGTCTTCCTCGCCAGTGAGTCGAGAACCTCGACGACCGTCCTCTCGGGGTCGATGAGGTTCAACCCAACGGCAACCTCCCACTCGATGGCCACATCACGCGTCGGTCGAATGACCAGCAGGATGATCCGCTTGACGGACTGATCCATGCTGCCTTCGCCCACGACCTGCATGCCGATCGAGGTGCTACCCATGTCGACCGCGATGGCCGTGCCACGCTCGGTCTCGACGCTGCTGAAACCGTGAACGGTCAACAGCTCCGTCGCCTCCGACACGTCGCCGTACACCACGTGCGGTTCGTCGTCCGAATCGGGGCCAACAACGATGACCTCGAACGCGTTCGGGTGAATCGCATATGTGCCCGGCATGAGCAACGGTTCCTGCACACCCTTGCACCCGCCAGCCGCCAGGAACGCCCCGACGTCGGTGAAGTCGCCGAAGCGGGGGTCGTAGATTGCAGTGTGACCGGTGAACTCTGCGCCGATGTGCGCGGTGATCACGCCGAGGCTTCCCTCGGGGATGACCACCTGATCGTGCAGCTTCACGCTGAATGCATGCGGGTGGATGGCGTAGGTTCCAGGCATCAGCAGCGACGCCTGGGAGCCCTGCAGGCCGTTGCCCGCGAGGAACGCCTCGACGTCGGTGAAGTTCTGGCTGCCCCAGGCCGGACCCGCGAACCACGGACTGCCGATGCGCGAAGTCACCACGCCCACCTGCCCGTCAGGAACGACGGTCATGTCGTGGAACGTGACATTGCGACGCCACCGGAAGTACCGCGTCCCAGCGGGGAGTAGGCGCGGCTGGATGCCACGCTTGCCCTGCTGCACGACAGCGGTGAAGTGCTCGCCGCCCACGGCCTCGACGCCGATCTTGTCCTCGGGCACCCAGCCAAACGGCCAGGCCCAGACGGCAAACAACGTGAGTCCGCAAACACTCATGAGCACGTAGAAAGCGATGCTGAAAAGATCGTCGCCCACTGTCTTCCTCGCATTTCGTAAAAGGGGTTGATGGATGGACTAACGGAATAATACTATAGCACTTCTTATGCTTTTTGTAAATACTTCCTCTCGAGATAGCAGTCACACTCTTGACCAAAGCATAAGCATTATGCGATGATTGTGACGCTCAACACGAGCCCGAGCAGAGGGAGTAGACCCATGACCGCGTACCGCCTCCAGGCCAGGCACTCGATAACTCTGGACCGCGCCCGAGGAAACCGCCGCAGCGATGCCGTCATCCAGATCAGGTGCACACTCACCGTGCACCTCCTAGCTCTCCAGCCCCTCATCGACAACCTGCTACAACGACCACTCAGCAGGCGTGACCCGCGCGCCATCAGCATCACAAACATCGCCAGCTACATCGAACCCATGAGCGCCGGGGTTCGGACGTGGACCTTCACCATCGCCCTTCGCACCTCCAACAAGATGGTGCGAACACATACCTGGTGGGGTGGTCGACTTTCCAAGAAAGAGATTGAGGAGCTACCGCTCGCGCTCCTCCAACGTTTCGAGGAAGTACTGAATCACGCATGGTTCGCCAAGAGCCTGCACCGTGCCGCGCCCAGGAAGGGTGTCGGCGTTTTGTTGATGTCGGACTGACGACGTGTGCGGCGGCCCCACCCTAGGGGCCCCGCCAGCATTTTAGTCGTTGCACCCTCTGCCCTGTAGAACCTCTGGTATAATCAAGCGCATGTCACTGATCGTCATCGCGCACAATATTCGTAGTACTCATAATATAGGCGCTATTCTGCGAACCTGCGATGGGTTTGGCGTGGAAATGCTCTACGCCACGGGTTACTCCCCATACCCCACCGTCCCCAACGACGCTCGACTGCCACACGAACGTGAGAAGCTGACACGCCAAATTGCCAAAACCGCTCTAGGCGCTGAGCTGAGCGTACCCATCAGACATATGGATGATCCCCAGGAAGTCATCACCGAGCTGAAGCGTCAAGGCTACACAATTGCCGCACTTGAGCAGTCCGAAACGTCCATCAACCTATCCGATTACAAACGCCCGCATAAACTCGCCCTCCTCCTGGGCGAAGAAGTCCACGGCATCACTCCTGAGCTGCTCGCCGTCTGCGATACCACTCTGGAAATCCCTATGACTGGGAGCAAAGAATCGTTCAACGTCAGCGTCGCGACAGGCATTGCGCTGTATGCGCTTTCAGTTTCATAAAAGCCTAGTCAAAGCCAAAACCTTCGGGCATACTATAGTAAACGTTATGGCAAAACAAAAACCTGTAGCCAAAATGAGGGTTGTTGAGTCTGCTGCACATTCGCAGGCCCGCAAAGCACTACACCGGCGTCGTGCCTGGTGGTTTGCTGTATTGGTTGGCGGTCTTTTGGTTATTCAGTTTGCCTACAACTTCCATAGCCTCGGTCACCCCCAGGTGCTTGGCTACGCCACGAGCATGAACACTGCCGTACTGCTACGCGACACCAATGACTACCGCGACCGCTCCGACCTACCCGAGCTCAAGATGAATCAAGAGCTATCCCGTGCTGCACAGGCCAAGGCTCAGAACATGATCGATAAAAATTACTGGAGTCATGTCGCACCGGATGGAACCACGCCTTGGTATTATTTCCAGAAAGTAGATTACAGCTACTCGGTAGCCGGCGAGAACTTAGCCTATGGCTTTAGCACCAGCGATCAGGTTGTGACTGCCTGGATGAACAGTGTCGAGCACCGCGACAACATCCTCGGCAACTACCAGGATATCGGCTTCGGCGTCGCCAGCGGCGAGAACTATCAAGGCGGCAAGAACACCGTCATCGTTGCCTTTTATGGCTTACCGAGCGATCAAAAACCAGTCGTCGGCACAACTACACCCGCGATGTCTGTCGACGCTAACACACCTTCAAGCGCTCAACACGTTAACGGCGCCATGAGCATCATCAGCGGCAACGCACCCTGGGCAACCTATGCCAGCCTGGCGTTGATCGGTGCAACAATTCTGGGCTTTCTCGTCACCCACATGGAAACCCTCAAACTCGGTTGGCATAACGCTCGCAAATACGCAGTGTTACACCCAGCGGTTGACGCTGCCGTGCTGCTTGGCTTTGCGCTGATCATCGTACAGACCGCTGGTGGATTTATAAGATAAGTTTATTCTCTGGTTGAGGGGCAGCACGCGCCGCCCCTCAACCGTTCGTTGTCCGTCAGCGCCCGCGCTTGTGAGCCAGCCTTTCGGCGGTCACGATCAGCTCTTCCTTGCCGCTGAGGAACAGTTGACGGATGTGTCCTGTGGCGACCTGGACATCACTGTCTGCAACGCCGATGTTCGGCAGCACGCTCGTGAGGTACAGGGCCATCTTGTCCGGGCCGACCAGCCGAATCGGATCGCCGCCTGGGCCAGACCGCGCCATACCGCTGGGGTAGACGCCGGCCTGGTACGAAACCGCCAGGGGTGTGTTCCTGGCGCTGGGCAGCAACGCCATCCGGACTCCCGAGTTGCGCAGCCACTCGGCGTAGTCGGCCGAGCTCCGCCCTCTCGGGTAGACCTCGACGTGAACTTCGCACCCAGAGCTGTAGGCGAACGCGGCTCCATCCGGATAGACGTTCTCAGTACCGGGCGAGTTGATCACCAGGCCGCGCAGCGCGAGGACGAGGGTCAACTCGCCGGTGCGCCGCTCGACGGGAACGCGGTCGATCGGAATCGGTCGAGAACGCCCGTCGTAGCGCTCGTGAACGTTCGAAATTGCCAGCAGAACCGGCTTGTCGAAACGACGCTCCGGCCTGCGGTGTCGTTGTACCATTTCAGGTCCCCGTTTTCGTAGAGGGTGCGGGCTTACCGCTGTGCCACAAAAATGTTGTACAGGTGTGCCTGGTCGAGCTGCAGGCCGAAGTGCCTGAGCGGCCTGCCGCTCGTTGAGTGCAACGAGACGAAGGCGCCCTGTGCGAAACCTCGGCAGAGCTCGCCGTCGATCTTGACTACGCACGAAAGCATCGGGTTCCTCGTGCGCCGCTGGCCAGGCTGGGTTTCCGAGGTAACGAAAACGCTCCGCGGCCTGTAAAAAATCGCCTTTCGGCGGGACAGCCTCTTGACCGTGCCTGCTTGGGGCACTCGAATGACGTCGCAGTTCGAACAGAGCTCATCCGCGAAGATGCCTTCGGTCTGCACTGGCTGCAAACAGCGACAACAACGTCGCTCCTGATTGGCGACATGAATCCCGAACGTCGCCAAGTCTGCAAGATTCGGCACTCTTAAAGGCATGCCGGTCTCCATACATCGTCGGTTGGTACTAAGGACTCAAGGAGTTTAACGCTCTATTTGACATATGTCAAACTCCTTATGTGCGAAATATTTCCTATCGCACCCTTCAAAATGGTGGGATGCTTGATATACAGAAGGGAGGTGTGTGAGATGGATACAGGCTACTACTTAAACAATAACTATATATATGGTCCCACCCATGGTGGGCAATTTTATATCAATGGTAACAGCATACATGGACCGCGATACGACGGTCTTTTTTGGCTCGATCGATCGGGCGTTGTATGGGGGCCGACAAGTTCGGGACAGTTTCGGATCGCAGGAGGACATATATACGGTCCGACCCAAAACCTACCGTGGCTCGCCTAAAGCTACTTTAGGGCCACGCATTCGCTCCCCAGAAGTGAAGCGATGGTTTGCTGAAGGTCGATGGTTGGATTCACTGTAAAGGGCATACGCACAGCTGATTTCTTACCCTCACCCAGTACCAAAATTACTTCGTTTGAACCAGGAAATTCGTTGAATCGCTGCTTTAACTGCATGAGATGAGATTCGTTTGTCGGATCTTTGACGTGCACATACAGCTTTGGTGGGCCAATTTGTTTTGGCTTCTCCTCTTCCAATGGGCGGTAGATTATCTTTGGCCCTGCGGCTGCAGCCGCCGCCAGACTGCTCTTAGCTTTTGGCGCTTTGGCCAGCTTGCCTGTAGCTTTGTAATTATTTAGCTCGTCATCGGTTACGAGAATCACTTCATCTGCGATTAGCTTTATGTCTTCGGTTATCTTGCCGTCGCGGTCTTTGGCGCTAATCTTACCCTTTACCTTCACAACGGCGTCTTGTACAAGTTGTTCACCGATCTCGCTATACAGGCTTGGGAAGATGATAATCTCCATCTCGCCACTCTTGTCCTCGAGTCCGACGAAGGCCATCTTGTCACCCTTCTTAGTGTTGATGACGCGATTGGTCGTTATGACGCCGCCGACTATCACCTGCTTACCATCCATCTCTTTGCGCAGACTCGTTGTCGCGACAGTTTGCTCGCGGAAATAGACGTCATAATGATCAAGCGGATGGGCGCTGAGGTACAGCCCCAAGAGATCTCGCTCCCATTGCAGTTGCTCGCGCTCGCTGACTTTGGTTGGCGCAGGGTCCATCTTCATAACTGGCGCAACAGCCTGGGCGGCCTCGCCACCGAATAAGTCTGTCTGGCCGCTAGCTGCGTCCTTCTGAAGCTTGGCGGCAAATGCCAGAATATTATCGAGGTTAAACAATAGGTCCGACCGATCGCCAAACTGGTCAAATGCGCCGGCCTTTATGAGCGCTTCCCAGCCTTTGCGGTTTACCATACGAGTACTGACGCGCTTGGCAAAATCCTCGATGGATTTAAACTTACCGTCCTGGGTGCGAACACGAACGATCTCTTCGACCGCGCCGGCCCCCAAGCCCTTCACGGCGACCAAACCGAAGCGGATGTCGTTGCTCTCTGGTACAACAGCGAACTCTTGGAATGACAGGTTTACGTCTGGCGACAGAACCTTCAAGCCCATGCGACGAGTCTCGGTGATCTCGATCGCCAAGCGCTCAGTGTCGTCCTGGTCGCTTGTCATCAGCGCGGCCATGAACGCAGCCGGGTAGTACGCCTTGAGGTAGGCGGTCCAGTAGGCGATCAAGGCGTAACACGCTGCGTGCGACTTGTTGAAACAGTAGGCCGCAAAATCTTCAAGCTGCTTCCAGAACTTCTCCATTTGATCTTCGCGTGCACCATTCTTGACCGCACCAGCGATGAAATCTACCTTCATCTTCTGCATCACGTCGATCTTCTTCTTACCGATCGCCTTGCGCAAAGTGTCCGCCTGACCACCGGTGAAACCACAGAGTTCCTTCGAAATCTGCATGACCTGCTCCTGGTAGACCAAGATACCGTAGGTATTTTCGAGCGAGTTCTTCATCAGCGGGTGCATATAGGTAATGTCTTCGCGACCATGTTTGCGGTTAATGAATCCGTCGATGAACTGCATCGGACCCGGGCGGTACAACGCCACCATCGCGATAATGTCGTCAAAGACGGTCGGCTTGAGCTCACGCAGATAGCGCTTCATACCGGCAGATTCCAACTGGAATACACCGGTCGTGTCACCGCGCTGGAAGAGTTCGTAGGCTTTCTCGTCGTCGAGCGGAATCTTGTCGAGGTCGATATCCTTGCCATACACCTTACTGACAATACGCAGCGTGTTCTTAAGGATGGTCAAGTTGGACAGACCCAGGAAGTCCATCTTCAGCAGACCAAGCGCCTCAATCTCGCCCATTGGATACTGCGTCGCGACAACGCCTTTTTGCGCCATTTCAAGCGGCACAAACTTCACGATGTCGTCCGGCGCGATCACCACACCACAGGCATGCACGCCGTGGCTGCGGATGGTACCTTCCAGGATCATCGCAAAGTCGATGACCTGCTTGCTGGTCGGGTTATTCTCGTACTCTTTCTTGAGGTCTTGGTCCTCAACGATGCTCGTCTTCAACGGGATGTGACGACCCTGAACCGGCGCAGGCACGAGCTTAGCCAAGCGGTCTGCGTCCGCATAGGGAACCTGCATCACCCGGGCAACGTCGCGAATAGCGTTACGGGCAGCCATCTTACCAAACGTCACGATGTTAGCAACGCGCTCACTACCGTATTTCTGTACACAGTACTGCACTACTTCATCGCGGCGCGTATCTTGAATGTCGACGTCCACATCAGGCATCGAGATACGATCAGGGTTGAGGAAACGCTCAAACAGCAGGCCATACTTCAACGGGTCGAGGTCGGTAATCTTGAGCGTATATGCAATGATAGACCCAGCCGCCGAGCCTCGCCCTGGCCCAAAGATAATACCCTGCCCCTTACCCCACTTAATAAAGTCCGAGACGATCAGCATGTAACCGTTAAAGCCCATGCCATCGATAACACCAAGCTCGTATTCGATGCGCTTGTTGACGTCATCGGAGAGCTTTGGCTTAATCTCCTCGACGCTCATAGCAAAAGCCTCTTCCTCAGGCACGCCATTGTAGCGCCATAACGCACCCGAATAAACGTTCTTGTCCAGGAAGCTCTTCTCTGTCTCGCCCTCCGGGACCGGGAACTTAGGAATCAAGATCTTACCGAACTCTAGTTCGACATTGCAGCGGTCGGCGATAGCCTTGGTGTTTGTGATGAGGTCGGGGTGCTCTTCGCCCCAGCGAGCAATCAAATCCGTTGGGTTGGTCACGAAGAGGTCGGTGTCTTTGAGCGACATGCGGTCCTGGTCGCTGAGGTATGCGCCGGTACCCACACACAGGAGGATTTCGTGAGCGTCTTGGTCTTCGTGCTTGAGGTAATGCGCGTCACAAGTTACAACGGCAGGGATGTCGAGGTCCTTGCTGAGTTTAAATAACTTCTCGTTGACCTTCTTCTGCTGGTCCCAGTGGGTGTGATCCTGAACCTCAAGGTAATATCGATCACCAAAGACAGACTTGTACCACTTGGCAATCTCGTAAGCCTTCTCGTCATTGTCGTATCGAAAGTTCTCACCAACTTCACCACCGATACAACCAGACAGGATAATCAGCCCTTCGTTGTACTTCTCGAGCAGGTCGTGGTCGATGCGTGGCTTGTAGTAGTATCCGTTTAGATTCGCTTCGGTGCTGAGGTTCATGAGGTTCTGATACCCCTGCATGTTCATAGCCAGGATGATGAGGTGGAAGCGCGACTTGTCCTTCTGTGGGTCCTTGTCGGTATGTTTGCGCGGAGCAACGTACGTCTCCATACCAATAATAGGCTTGATGCCTTCGCTGACACACGCATTGTAGAACTCGATAGTTCCCGAGAGCGTACCGTGGTCGGTCATGGCAATTGCCTCCATGCCTAGCGATTTGACATGCTTAACCATGTCTGGCGCTTTTTGCAGACCGTCCAACACACTGTGGTGTGTATGATTGTGCAAATGCACGTAATCAGATGGCTTCAAGCCAGCCGCTGCCGTCACGAACGTTACTACCCTTTCACCAGACTTACCAGGCCTGGATTTCCATATACCTAGTATAAAGCAAACGAGACCCATCTGGGTCCCGTTTATGTAGTAAAATTGGCACGCTTACTGCTGCTGAACCGGCTGCCCCTTACGCGACTCAATTGAGTTCTGGACCTTCTGAGAAAAGTCCCCGATAAATGGAATATCGTTTGTAAAAGTCAGCAGCCACAGCAACAACGCGATCACCAACGTACCGCCAATGACGCTTCCAAATCCAAAGAAGATTCCGCGCACGAAGTTCATCTTGTAGACTTTGTACCGCTGGCGATAGTAATCGTCAAACAGGTCCTCGAGGAATCCTCGCGTCTCAGCTTGCGCTGTGTCGTCCTTGAGCTTCTGAATTGCCTTCTTGGCGCCCATGAGCTACTTCTTGTCGTCAGCGTCCCAGGCTTCCTTGGCGCTTTCAGCTGCGCGGGTAGCGCGAGCCTTGATGTCGTCCGCGCGAGACTTTGCTTCGTCTGCAGCTGCGCGTGCTTGGCCCTTTACTTCTTCTGCCTTCTCGGTTGCTTTGGCTTTCACCTCTTCAGCCTTGGTTGTTGCCTGGTCTTGAACTTCTGCCTTCTTGCGCTTGATGTCCTGGCGAGTTTCCTTGCCGCTCTTAGGTGCCGTCAACAATCCTGCAACGACGCCTGCAATTGCGCCAACAACTAGTCCGATACCAAATTTTGCTTTCTTGCTCATATGTCGCTCCTTCTAATTAGTCTTGTTTATCGCTTCTTTTGTCTATCAGTGAAACGTTCAATCTGCTCCATGATGAATCGCGATACAACTGCAGGGGCGACAGCTTTTTGAACGCTGCCGACGATGTTCTCAAAGGTTGCCGCAGCGCGCTCAGCCGAGCTCGAAACTCGCTGAATCTGCCGAGCAACTTTGATAAGGATCACGACCAACACAATGGCCAGAATCAGGAAAATAGCGAGGGTCGTAGCCAGAATGGCGACCAAAATTTGTGATGCGTCCATGTAGTAATCCTTTTCTAGTTCTTTACTTAAAGTATATCACCGTTACGCTTTGTCGCCACCTCGGACAGCCTTCACGATCCACAGTAGTATGATCGAGCCAAGTATGGCTACGAGCAGACTCCAAACGTTAAAGCCGTTGACGCCCTCTCCGCCCAGCATCGAGACAACAAACCCACCGATCAACGCACCGATAACGCCAACGAGAATATTCGCCATGACACCCATGGACTTGTCCGTGCCCATAACCTTAGATGCGATCCAACCTGCGAGTCCACCTATAATGATCCAACTGAGAAAACCCATATGTATACCCCTTTTATTATCACCTCTCAGCATAACAGATTTGCTCGATAGGTCCGCGAAAGATTTAACTTGCAAAAAATGTCGCGTAGTGGCATAATTTATCAGTTCCAGTTCCTCACACACGGGAGACGCTCATGGCGACGCGCTCGAACGATGAATTGTTAGACCTCCTACTCCTGGGCCTGACCTGGGTCCAGGAAGCCGCCGGCTCGCCCACGGGATGGAAGGGCAACGGAGTCTTCCAGACCATGCGTCAGCTAGGAGGAGTGAGCGACGAGCAGTATCACAAGCTCGCCGCTGGCGACCAGGGGTTCCGCAACTTCCTGGTACCGCTCACGGAGAACCTGTACGGCCGCAACACCGGCGCCGCCAAGATGCGCAAGGCTGCTGGCTCGACCAAGAAGCCCCTCGTGGCCGCCGTGAACACGGGCATGTTCTTCGGCGACAAGCTGTTCGTCCCCGGCGGCTACAAGCTGGTCGCCAGCGAGCTCGGACAGCAACGCGCGCTTCAAGCCGCGGCGCGCTACCTGCCGTACGTCACTCGTGACGGCTTCCGCGGACAGTGGACCGCACACGCGCGGCAGATGCGAGGCATGAACGCCAGACTCGGCCACGCCGAGTAGCCGACTCGTTCGGCGCACCCCGCCCTCGAGGGGGCCCGCAAGATCACGTTTCGTGCTCGAGCAGGGCCCCTCCGGGGGCTCTGTCATGTCTGGGGTATTTTTC
>CAZPGP010000007.1:0-24795 GCA_964586395.1 uncultured Candidatus Saccharibacteria bacterium | reverse complement strand
TTTCGTGCTCGAGCAGGGCCCCTCCGGGGGCTCTGTCATGTCTGGGGTATTTTTCTCAGGTTTTATCTTGCCAAAGGGCGTAGAATAGTAAGTAGACATTATGAGAGGCGCAACACCCGACTACTATCATCTGCTTGGTCTATCTCCCAACGCGAACAGCGCTGAGATTAAAGTTCGCTATCGTGCACTGAGCAAGCAGCACCACCCTGACGTCGGCGGCAACCAGGCCGAGATGAGCCGCATCAACCACGCGTACAGTGTTTTATCCGACAAGTTCAAGCGCGCCATCTACGACGCAGAGCGCAGACGACAGCTGCAACTTACCGCCGCTCGGCCTGCACAAACTCCGGCAACCGCGCAACCAGCTGCCACCAGCACACGCCCAGCTCCACGCAGCTCCGCAAGCTACGGCCCCATCACCGCGAAGCGCTCTCGCTGGTGGCCGAAGATTGCCGTGGCCTTTGCAAGCATTGTCATTATTGCCGGTATGCTGCTTCACCTGCCGATCGCCGAAGCCATCACCTCCTCCGCCGACACCGCAAATACCACCAGCAAACCCCTCGAGATAACCTACCCCGCAGAGACAAGCTCTCAAGTTGTCAGCAATCCCGGCTCCACATTCTACACGGCCCCTGACGGCACAAACTACAGCGCACCCGTCTCTACGCCCAATCCCGTTCCAACCCCAGCGGCCGAGTCAAAACCCGAAGCTCAGAAACAAGAAAAGCCAACAGAAAACTGCCAAACAAAAACATACGGCCCGTATCAACGAACCGTATGTCGTGATGCCAACGGCACCAAAGTTTGTAGCGTCAACGTCCTCGGCGGACAGCGCTACGGCGACTGCGACTAGTCTTGCTGCTCGAGTCGCTTGTGTAGATAGTCGCGGAACCCGGGGCCAAGCTTAGGATCAACCAATGCATGGTCAACAATAGCCTGCAGGTAACGCGACTTATCGCCAGCATCATGCCAAACGCCTTCGATAACGCGTCCGTACACGTTAGACTTCGCGGCCAGCTCACCAACAGAGTCACCCAACACTAATTCGCCACCGTGGCCAACCTTTTCTTGCTCCAATATCTCCCAGATGTCTGGCGTCAGCAGGAAGCTACCGACAGAAGCGTACAATGAAGGAGCCTTCTCTGGACCTGGCTTCTCGACGAATCCGCTGAGCTTCACTGTGTTATCTTCCTCTTCGCCGACAGGAATGGCGATACCTAAGCGCTTAGTGTCCTCAGGCTGAACTTTTACGAGAGAGATGACCGAACTCTGCGTCTTCTTGTACGCTTCGAGTAGCTGTACTGGGTATGGCACTTCGCTGCGGAAGAAGTCATCGGCAAAGATCACAAAGAATGGTTCGTCATCATCAATCAGGTGACGGGCATTCAGGACGGGACGAGCGTTGCCCTTAGGCGTACCCTTCTGGCGGACGTACACAAAGTTAGCCAGATTGCCGATCTTCTCGACTTGCTCGGCCAACTCGTCTTTGCCCTTTGCGCGAAGCTCGTTCTCAAGCTCCTCGGAACGGTCAAAGTGGTCCTCCAGCGCGCGCTTGGTGTAGCCAGTCACAATGATGATCGTCTCGACGCCAGCAGCAACCAGGTGCTCCGCGATAATCTGGATCACTGGCTTGTCGACGATTGGCAGCATTTCCTTTGGCATAGCCTTTGTCTGCGGCAGGAACCGCGTACCGAGGCCGGCGGCGGCAATAATAGCTTTGGTTGGTGTTTTCATACTTTCGATCTACCCTTCTTTCTGATCAATAAATGCCGCAATACGCTGCAGCAACATCTTGTATTCTGGCTCGCCAAAGTGAGTTGTGTCAACCGGCCAAACGGTACCGACCTCGAGTGGAGCGTATTTTTTGCTGTCCGTTTCTTCGTCGCTAGCGTTGTAGTTCAAGGCATCGACGTGGCCAGGATGTCGTTCTCCACTCTCGTTGCGGGCAACAAACCTACGTTTGCGCTCCTCAGAATCGAGATCACAATATATCTGGATGCAGCGAGCCTTGTGCATCTCAACAATTTCCTGGAGGCGTTGGTCAGAAAGCGCCTTGTAGAATGCACTCTCCAAAATAAAGGATCTGCCGCTCGCCAAGATAGCATCTGCCAAAGGATAAAGCATTTCGCTAGCCGCCCGACCTAGCGTAATCGACCAGTCCCGATCCCCAACGCCCATCTTGTCGAACATAAATTCTTTGATGTCGTCCTTGCCCATACGGTGCATGTCAAGATCACGAGCGAGTCGTTTAGCTAAAGTTGATTTTCCTGCACCGGGCTTCCCGTGCACGATAATTAAAACTGGATTATTCATCAGCCTAGCCTAAGACAAGCGGCTTTTAATAAGCTGAGAGACAATTGCCGGGTTGGCTTTGCCCTGCGACTTCTTCATAACCTGGCCGACGAGGAATCCGATAACGCGGTCATTGCCGGCCTTGATGTCAGCAACCGCTTTGGCGCTTGCTGGGTCGGCGAGAACTTCATCGACGATCGCTTCGATAGCGGCTGTGTCGGTCTCCTGGATCCAGCCCTTAGCTTCCGCAACGCTCTTGGCGTCGGCATCCGCCTGGCCACGAATTTCCATTAACAGCAGGTCGGCGTTGTTTGAGCTAAGCAAACCATCGCGGAACATGCCCGAGACTACGCTAAACTGCGCAGCCGTCGGCAAGCCAGCTTCGGTATCGCCAGCGTTTGCGAGACGATTCACGAGGAAGTTCACCGTGAATTTAGCGTCAGCTTTGTCGACGCTCATGACGGTCTGGATGTAGCCGAGGCCAGTCAACGCATCATTGAGGAGTAATGTTTCAGCGTCAGCCTGGCGTACACCCATTTCGCTCAACTTGGTGCGGAGCGTTGCTGGGAGCGTTGGCTCGACTTGTGCGCGAATCTTAGCAATCTGCCCGTCATTCAATTCAATTGGCGGCAAGTCGGCGTCTGGGAAGTAGCGATAATCCATCGCCTCTTCCTTGCTGCGCTGGCTGAAGGTCTTTTGCTTGGCGTCGTGCCAACCACGAGTCTCCTGCTTGATCTTCTCGCCCTTCTCAACCAGCTCAACCTGGCGCTCGTACTCGTACTGAGCGGCGCGCTCGACGCTGCGGAATGAGTTGAGGTTCTTGACCTCGGCTCGAGTACCTAGTGTCGTGCTGCCCTTTGGCGCAACGGAAATGTTAACGTCAAAACGCATGTTGCCATGGTAGAGGTCACCCAAAGTTACGCCAGCTGATTTCATGAGCAAGTAAAGCTCCTGCACATACGCCTTGGCCTGTTCGGCACTGTGCATATCAGCCTCAGAAACAATCTCAATAAGTGGTGTGCCTGCACGGTTAAGGTCTACAAGACTGTAGTCGGCGGCATCTGGATGCGTCAGCTTACCAGCATCTTCCTCGATGTGGGCGCGAGTAATACGCACTTTGAAGCTACCATCCTTCAGCGGAACAGTGATCTCACCCTTGCCAACGGTTGGCCGCTCGAGCTGCGTAATCTGGTAGCCCTTTGGAAGGTCAGGATAGAAATAATGCTTGCGGTCGAAACTACTGACGTGCGCGATCTCCGCATTTAGCGCCACGCCAGCACGAATCGCCAGATTAACTGCCTCACGGTTCAGGACCGGCAGCGTGCCCGGCAGACCAAAACAGATCGGGCTGACCGTCGTGTTCGGAGACTTGTCGCGCGCATCGTTGTCGGCGCCACTGAACAGCTTGGTCTTAGTCTTGAGCTGTACGTGACATTCAATGCCGATAGTCGGTTCGTATTTGTCCAGAATTTCTTTGGCAATCATTAGAGCGCCCCTACATTCTTAAGTCCCTGCTTGAAGCCGCGCAGTGCTTGGCTGACCATGACAGGGTTAAGCTTAACGTCTGCCTCATGGGCAATACGGTTGCGGATTTTGTGGGCGGCCCAGACTTTGTCGCCAGCGTGTGAACTTTTGAGGCGATCGCCCATTGTCTCACCCGAGAAACCACGTTCCTTCAGTGCTTGGTCGAGCAACTTGTCTGCCTGAATGATAGCGACTTGCCAACCTGGCTCGCCCATTTTCTGGACTTGCTCGATCTTGGCCCACTTGTCGCGGTAATATTTGCTATCGAGGCCACTGCGGCGACGGCTAAACTGACCGAGCCCTACCAGCAGGACTAACCCAGCGACAACGATCAACGCCAGGAAGAGAATCAGAATCGAATCCATACTACTTCGCCTCCTCAATCTGCTTTGTCACAGCCAAGAGCAGACCATCGCTTTTCTGCTTGCCGATCAACTGAACACCGATAGGCAACCCTTGCCGGTCAACACCGGATGGTACGCTAATCGCAGGGAGTCCGGCGAGGCTGGCAGCAACAGTCATGATATCAGCTAAGTACATCTTGAGCGGATCGTCAGTATTCTCACCAAGCTTGAACGCTGTCGTTGGCGAAACCGGTCCGATGAGCAAATCGTAGTCGGCAAACGCTTTATTGAGTTCATTAATCAAGATGGTACGCGCGGTCTGTGCCTTGCGGTAGTAGGCATCGTAGTAACCGCTGCTCAGCACGTAGGTGCCGATGAGGATGCGGCGTTTGTTCTCTGCCATGAAGCCCTGGTCGCGACTGAGGCCGTAAACTTCGTCTAGGTTCTTGGCTTCTTTCGCGCTCAAGCCGTACTTGATGCCATCATAACGGCTCAAGTTACTGCTGATTTCGGCCGGGACGACAATGTAGTAGATTGCCAGTGCCAGGTCGACGGACGGAATACTGACTTCGGTTACATCATGGCCCAGAGCACGAAGCTGCTCGACGCGCTGCGTTACTGCTTCGCGGACTTCTGGCTGAACGGCGTCGGTCATGTACTGCTTGACTACGCCAATCTTCAACTTGCCGGGCGTGTTATCTGCGGGCATGAGGCTACTGTCGAGGTCAGGAATCGTCGTGCTGTCGCGTTCATCGCGGCCAGCCATGACGTCCATGACCAGCGCCGTATCTTCGGCGGTATGCGCGAAAGCGCCAATAGTATCCGTTGAGCTTGCCATCGCCACTACGCCGTAGCGCGAAACGAGGCCGTATGTCGGCTTAATGCCGATGACGCCAGAAAGACTGGCTGGCTGGCGGATAGAACCACCCGTGTCGCTACCCAGTGCGAACGGTACAATATCGAGCGCAACAGCAGTCGCAGAACCGCCCGAACTACCACCAGGGACTCGCGTGGGGTCGACAGCGTTCTTGGTTGCGCCATAAGCGCTATTCTCGGTACTGGAGCCGTGGGCAAAGGCATCAAGGTTGGCCTTGGCGATCATAATTGCACCTTCAGCTTCGAGTCGCTCAATGGAAGTCGCCTGGTATGGGGCCTCAAAGCCTTCGAGGATCTTAGCGGCGGCCGTTGTGGTTGTGCCAAAAGTCAGGAAGTTGTCTTTGGCAATAAATGGAATGCCAGCCAAGCGCCCGAGGGGCTTACCAGCGGTACGCGCCTCGTCGACTGCCTTGGCGCGCTCCAGGGCGCGTTCACGTGCATCGCTCAGCGTGATGTGATATTCGGCCTGTTTTGCCTCCAGACGCGTGAAGGCTTCGGTAACTAGCTGAACCGCAGTTGTGCGGCCAGCTTCCAGATCAGCTAGGAGTTCGGTAATGGTACTGCTCATAATACTTTTGGTACCTTTATCTGATTGTCCTGCGTAGCTGGGGCGTTACCCAGGAGGGCCTGCTGATCCACGCCATAATCAATGATAGCGTCATCGCGGTCAACGTTCGTGAGCCCAGTCACCTGATAGGTTGGCTCAACACCGGTCGTATCAAGCGTATCGAGCTGCTTCACGTATCCGAGGATTGTGTCGAGTTCGCCCTGAAGCTTCGCAGCTTCGTCGTCGGTCACAGCGATCTTAGCCAGGCCGGCTACATATCGCACATCATCAATAGAAATAGTTGTTTTCGTTGCGTCATCTGTCATAACTTGAGTCTTAGTATAACAGAGGAAGGCAGGCGCTGCCCACTTGTTTTTAGATTGCGAGGCGTCGCTTTATTTAGTAGTCGGATGTAGGCAGATCGTAAGGGTACGGCTGAGGCTTGACTGGGTCGATGCTGTTCTTGGTATCGTGGTTGAGAGTTAACGTCGTTACGAACAATGCAATTGTCAGAACAGTCGCCAGGAGGCTTACGCCGCCCACAAACGTCTTACTGAGGTCACGACCTTTTGCAAACCACATAACGTACCACGCAGCCAACCCGAAGACGACAAAGGCCAGAAGGGCTGGAACGAATTGTGTGGTGTACATTGCGCCAATGTCAGCACCCTTAACGCCGATGTTAACCAGCGAATTCAGGAAGACGCCGAGCATACTAACGAAAGCACCAACGGTTTGTGCGGCCAGCAAGGCCAGCGCAGTGTAAACGGGTAGTTTGTAAGCAACGCGACTGGAGTAGCCTGGGCGCTTGGCGTATTCAGAAGCGGTGCGGCGACGAAGCACGTACATCAGTGGCGCCAGAACCAAGAAGGCAGCTGACAGCCCAATCGCAACTGTCGTGTCAACGTATCGCATGATTGGCTCAACAGTGTAGCTCAGAGGAAGGAATGTCGAAGCACTCCCGCCACCAGCCGAAGCATTTCCGCCACCCTGCCAAAGCTGCAGAGCTGTCGATGCGCCTAGGAGCAATAAAGACGGCATAAGGACTACGAGCACAAAGTACCCAACGTGCTCTAGTGTCAGAAAGCTCGTGCCACTGAGCTGACGCGCGAGGCTCTTCTTACGATCATCGGTTGATATGGTTGCGGACTGTGTCTTTTCTTCTGCCATAACCTTGTATTCTCTTTTAATAAGTTCAGTATATCACTCATTGGTGATTCCTACCGGGGCAGCTCGCAGATCGTCTGCAAGTGCCCCGAGTAGATGCGGGACCTAGCGCGACACGATACGTGCTCGCTGCGCTTGGTCGCCGCGCAAACGCTCAAGAGCAGCCGAGGCGTGACCCTGGGCTGGGTACACGGCCGCCCTACTGAGCATCCTGGTAAGTTTGGGTCTGCCGGACTTGTCATCATCCAACATCAGGAACTTGCCATCGATCGCGATGACGCATCCTTTGTTTTTCCTACCCATCTCATACTCTTCCGTTAAAGAGCTGCATGCCTGCGAACCGCCTCGTACTAGCGCGGCCCGCAGGCACATTACCGGCGTTACGACTCGGCTGAGACCACTTCGGCTCCCAGCATCGCCTCGCCATCCGAGAACTGACGCACTGCTGCTTCAGCCTCCTCGCTGGTGGCGAACCGCTTGGCGTTCTCGGCCGTGGGCGTCCAGATCGGGGTTGGTGCGCCCTCGACTTCTTCGACGCCTTCGAACACGAGCTCTCGGAATCGGATGATGAACATGGCAGTTCCCCGTTCGTTCCCCGTTGGGTGGGTAAACTCCCCCTTCATCCCATCCGCGTCAGGCGGTCGGGATGTTCTGGCCCTTGCCTGCGTCGCCGCGGCTGCGAACACCGATGGTCTCGACGACAGCGCCGTTCAACGACCTGGCGCCGTGGCGGATACCCGCCGGGAAGTAGATGTAACCGCCCGCGCCGAGCGTCAGCTTCTCGCCGTCATCACCGAAGGTGAAGGTCACCTCGCCGGTAAGGACCTGGAAGAACTCATCCATGTCGTCGTGCGCGTGGCTCTTGAACCACGAACCCGGCCGGTACGCCGCCACAGCCACCTGCGTCAGGTAGCCGGCGGTGTCGTTGTAGCTCAACACGACGCGCTTGGTAATGCCCTCACTGTCGTGGTTGATGCCCTGAACCGGCAGAGCGCTACGTTCCCGCACGATCACCACGCCATTGGCGCGGATCTCCTGCGGCTGGTCGGTCAAAGGTGCGGTCATTGCCGCCTCCCTAGTCTCGAGTAATTGGCCATGTAGACTATACCATTTTTTACTCGATAGCGCTAGGGTGCTATAATGCCTAAGTTCTCAACAACCGAGGAGGAACGATGCGTCTAGGACGCAGAAACCGTGACCCACAACCGTCCACCGAGACCGTGGGCTGCGTGGTCATCACTTACAACTCCGGGCAGCGCGGCCCGAACAACATCGTCACGGTGCGCAAGGCGGACTTTGACCGGCTGGTCAACGTCATCAACGCCTACCGCGGGATCGTCAGCGCGCGCGGCGAAATGAGGGCCCACCCCAACGAGCAGGTTCGCAGCCGGGCTCGCGACATGCTGGGGATGGCCCAACCGAAGACCCAGCCCTCCCCGCGCAGGGCCTTCACCCTCCAGACCTACACGGTCGAGGGCCGGTGGCCGCGCATGAGAAGGCTCCGTGTCAGCCAAGCGATCGCGCTGTCGCCGTGGCTCATGCGTGGCGCCAACCTCGTCGAGCAGAGCCAGGTGCTACCGCCTGTCGACTCGATCGAGTCATGAGCGTTGCCCGCCAGTCCAAGTACAACGGACCGGCGGGCTCGCTCGCTACAACTTAGCTTTTAAATCAGAAATTATATCGCGCAGCTCAGCCGCTTCCTCAAACTGCAAGTTAGCAGCGGCCAGATCCATTTGTGAGGTCAAATCCTTGATAACGCTCGGGATTTCTTCTTTCGGAATCTTCTTCAGGTCACGCTTTGCGTCCTTGGCCTGCTGAGGAATGACGGCGCGCAGGCCTTCATCGATCTTCTTGCTAACGCCGTGCGGCGTAATCCCGTGGTCGGTGTTATAAGCCTCTTGAATAGTACGACGGCGAGTCGTCTCGTCCAGCGTTTTCTTCATGCTGTCAGTAATACGATCGGCGTACATAATGACATGACCTTCCACGTGACGAGCGGCACGGCCGACTGTCTGGATGAGCGCCTGGCCTGATCGCAGGAAGCCTTCCTTGTCCGCGTCCATGATCGCTACCAAGCTCACCTCTGGCAAGTCCAATCCTTCACGAAGCAAGTTAATACCCACAAGGACATCATAGATACCTGTTCGCAGATCACGCAGAATATCACTTCGCTCCAGCGTGTCGACGTCGGAGTGCAGATAGGCGGTCTTGATCTGGAGTTCACCCAGGTACTCGCTCATGTCCTCTGCCATTCGCTTGGTGAGTGTGGTAACCAGCACGCGCTGGCCCTTGGCGATTGTGTCACGAATCTCGGCGATAAGATCGTCGATCTGCCCGTGTGTCGGGCGAATCTCGATAGGAGGATCCAGCAATCCCGTCGGGCGGATGATCTGCTGCACTGGCTCGCCGCCGCGGCTGAGTTCATACTCGCCAGGAGTAGCGCTCACGAAGACCGCCTGATTGATGTGACGCTCAAACTCAGTAAATGTGAGTGGACGGTTGTCGAGCGCGCTGGGCAAACGAAAGCCGTATTCTACCAGAATTTCCTTGCGCGCGCGGTCGCCATTGTACATACCACGGACCTGTGGCAGGGACTGGTGCGACTCGTCAACAAACAACAGATAATCGTCAGGGAAATAGTCCAGAAGCGTTGCCGGCTGCTCACCAGGTGCTCGGTTGGTCAGGTAGCGACTGTAGTTCTCGATGCCTTTCACGAAGCCGGTTTCTTCCAGCATTTCTAGGTCAAACTTAAGGCGCTGGTTAAGGCGCTGAGCTTCGAGCAGCTTGCCCTGCGATTCAAATAATTTTGTGCGCTCTTGGCCTTCGGCGCGAATCTTTTCGATCGCCTGTAAGGTCTTTTCGCGCGGCGTAACATAGTGACTGCCAGGAAACACACTAGCTTCGTCCAGCTCTTTGGTGATCTCGCCTGTTAATGGGTCGATCTCAGTCATGCGATCGATCTCGTCGCCAAAGAATTCAACGCGAATAGCGCGCTCACCACCAGCCGGGAAGACATCGACAACATCGCCGCGAACCCGGAAGGTACTGCGGTGGAAGTCAATATCATTGCGCTGATACTGGATGTCAGACAGGTGGCGTAGGAATTTATCTTGCTTGCGAGTCTCGCCCTTCTTCAGATGCAGAGCCATCGCGCCGTAATCGTCAACAGAACCAATGCCGTAAATACAGCTCACACTGGCCACAATAATCACATCACGTCGCGTCAGAAGCGAGCTTGTTGCAGCGTGGCGCAGGCGGTCGATCTCTTCGTTGATATCGCTGTCTTTCTCGATATAGGTGTCGCTGCTCGCGATGTACGCCTCTGGCTGATAGTAGTCGAAGTAGCTGACGAAGTAATGGACTTCGGCATCCGGGAAGAACTGCTTGAACTCGCTATACAACTGAGCGGCGAGCGTTTTGTTGTGTACCAGGACAAGCGTTGGAACTTGGCGAGCCTGGATGATGTTAGCCATTGTAAAGGTCTTGCCCGAACCGGTCACGCCCAGGAGCGTCTGTTCTCTTTTGCCAGCTTCAAGCCCAGCGACTAGCTTCTCGATAGCACGAGGTTGGTCGCCGGTTGGTTGGTAATCGCTCTTGATTTGGAATAACGCCATACCTCACTATTGTACCACTACTCTGACACCGGTGGAGTTGCATTCGTAAGTATTGCAATTATGATTATAATATTGTATAATTAACACGCCCCATTCCCAGTGGAGATGGAGAAACTGATGTCAAGCAGCAGCAGGCGTAAGCGCCGGCGCAGCACCGCGCCTCAGCCGACCCCGCCTCAGCCGGCGCCCCGGCAGAATCGGCTCGTGATCATCGCCGGCTTCATCGTTGCCGCGGTGCTGGCCGCCCTCCTGGTCGCAGTGATCGTGGGCGGCGTCAAGCGCGGCAACAACTCGATGGACAGTCACGAGAGCGGGGACACCTTCGCAACCACGCTCGTGCCGGCGACCTTCTGATCAACCACAGCTCCACAACCACGAAGAAAGGTGGCTGCGGGCCCTAACCGGCCCGCTCACCCCATGAACTTATTTCACAAGCTAGCCAGCGTGATGCGATTGCTTGCCAGGACGTGGTGCGTTCTCGATGTCCTGCTTGAAGTCGCGATATCGTTCATCTAGCTCAGCAATAACCCGATCAACAATACGCTCAGGGTCAACATCGAAGATGATACTTTCTTTGCCTGGCGCCTCAATCCGCTCTAAGAGTGTCGGAATAAAGTCGGCCAAGCCGCCGCTACCAGTTAGAACTGCCACAACTTTGTGACTCTCCATTGCGGTACTAAATTCGTGCAGGCTGCCCATGCGGCCGCCCACAGTAATCACTGCATCAGCCGAACGCACCAAGTGAATGTCACGGCCAACGTAGTCCATGCCAGTAAAGTTGATGTAGTCAAACTCCTTAAATGGCAGCCTATAGCTGTGAATGTGTGCTCGAATTGAGCTGGCTGGCGAAAAACCAATCGAGATACCGCCGTTATCATGCGCGCCATCGGCGGCATATTGTGGCAAGCCAGAAGTCGCCCCAGTTAATAGCGTGTGTCCACGTTTAGCAATTTGGACACCCAGACTATAGGCTAATTTGTGGGCATATTCAACGGTTTCACCTTGGGCCGCGCCCGATACACAGATCTGATATTTACTCATTACCCACTAGTATATTGGGATTAAGCGTAAGCGGCAAGGTTCAGAACTCGTCGAGGTGCGGCTTGGCCTGCTCGCGGGATAGGTCGCCGCCCTTTGCCCAAAGCATTTCAAAGAAGTGCCGCTGCGCGTCGGCCAGCTCCTGGTTGTATATCTCGATACCGAATATCTCACCCGCTTTCCAGTTGTAGTAGCTCACGACATCGTTATAGACGACCATAGAGTGCGTGACTTTAAACACGTCGTCCGAGATGTGGCGGCCACTCCAGTGCTCGAGCCGCTCGTTTTGATGCGACGAATACCAAGACTTCAGCGAGTCCAGGAAATGATCGCCCACAACGCTGCGGAACTTCATATTGCGCTCGTTGCATTTGCGCACCCAACGCTCGAAGAAGGCGGCACGGGTGTGCATCTGCATGCTCTCGTACAGGATTGAGACGTTCTCGGTCTGGGAGCGCGTCTCGTTCCAGAACATCTGCTTTAGCCCTGCATCGCCTTTATAGAACTGCACGCGAGTGGCCGGTGAGTGCATAGTCTTTTTGTGTTGAATAAGTTTCTCGACATCGCCAAATTCCGCCCGCAGGTCACGGATTTCCTGCTCTCGGCGAGCGATCAAAATCTGCAGATTATCGGCGGGAGCAGGCTTGATAACGCTGCGTTTGTAGCGGACCTCGGTCTCGCACAGGTGTAGGTCAGACATAACGTCGAGAAGTCGATAAATTCGCGTGCGCTCGATCTCAGAGTTGCGCGCAAGCTCCGAGATTGTCTGCGGGCCATACGCATGCAACGTCAAATAGAGATCAGCGATCTCTGGCTCAAGCTTAAGCCGCGCAAAGTACTTGCGAATGACGTCGATGTCTTTTGGCACGTATCATGTTGTACCAGTTGTGCAGTATTTGCACAACAGTTATCCAATTTTTACCTCTGTTAATAAGCTCCTCACGTGACCTTGTGCGATTTCCCGCACGCGGCGCACCTTTCACCGAGGAGCACGCCATGACCCGACTAGGCCTCTGGACCCCATTCGTCGACGAGCGCGAGATGCGCAGCTGGTACAGCCTGCCGACACAGCAGCAAGCTGAATGCGACGCCTATCGTCCCGACGGGCGCGAGATGGATGCACTGTCGGCACGGGCCTACGCCCAGCTACACAGGTCGACCGTCCAGTACGCTCGACGATCAGTTTTGCCGTTCAATCCGACATACCACAACGACGAGGTTCACTTCGCGGAGACTGAGGCCAATGGACTGGTCGCCGCCGATGCGTACGCCGGTGGCAACAAGCGAAAGATGCCCACCCTGGTACGACAGGTGTTTGGCCTGGCGCTGCGGACGCACGACGCGCACCACTGCGCCAGCACATTCCGGTTCGCAGCGCCACGCGGCATGTTCAGGCCAGAGCTGGGTACGAACGTCAGCTCGGAGTGGGTTACCGCCCTCGCCGTGAGCGAGTTCATGCGACGCCATGGGCTGAACGTTCCGGCACGGCTCTTCCAGACCAGCGTGATCTGGTCGTCGACCTACGGTGGGGCAACGCCAAATGGTCAGCGGCTGGGCATCCCAAACCCACAGCCCCGTACAATCTGGGGCGCCATCATGCGGTCGGCGGATGCCTGTCCGCCAGAAAGCATCACACGCTGGTTCCGCCAGTCCATCGCCGTGAACTACGGCGAGATTCCGGCGAGACCTGCACCGCGTACCCTATCCGGCTTCGTTCAGGCGGGACGAGGCTTCATGGGGTACGTGGAGGCGTGCTTCGACCGGATGGACGAGCTGGCCGGCTCACCCATCTCCAGCCGAATTGGCTGGCGTAACCGCGTGGTCGAGGTCAAGCGTGCCTTGAGCGCGCTAGCAGCTGGAGACAGGCGCGTAGCCAGCATGGTTCGGACAGAGGTCGCCAAGTACGGCGTTACCCTGTCCTAAAGTAAGGCGCGGCCGCCCGAGAGTTCAACACTCCGGGCGGCCCGCCGTAGAAACACAATTATAATTTCTTGGCAGGCGTCGCCCTCCGATCGCGTGCGTACTGAGCGCGACCAGAGGGCGAGCGTAACGAAGACCAGGCCATCCCCTACAGCTGCGGCCGCCCGATGCCGCTACTCAAGCGGCTTATCAAGAACGGCGGCTGAGGGTCTTCCCAGCGCATGACCAGAATCTCATCGATAGCGGTAAGGGCGCGTTGATGGCCAGTCCGAATCGCAATGAGCCTGGCGTTCCCAAATGCTGACTTCAGCTCAGGCCCCAGCTCCTTGCGGAGACTCCGGACCGCCTGCCTGTAGCCAGTCAATGGCATGCCGTTCGCACGCTCACAGATGCGGTTCATCTCCGACCGCTTCTCCATGAGGTATAATCGGCCCTCGCTCAGCTTGCAGCAAAGGGCTAAGATGTCCAAGGTGAACATGCCCTCCTGCTTCGCTGGGCGCGTTGCCCGGTCTATGCTCCTACAGGCTACTTCAGAGGCCCATCTCAGGCTTATCTGAAGATGTCTGTGGTTCTTTATATACATAGCCATCTGACTCCCTACTGTTTCGGGATGGCTAACTTTTAGATCATACCATCATTCCGGATAATCGCGACCTACAGTGACTCCGGTGCGATCATGTCATTGTCGAGCTGTTGCAGGACCTGCTGCTCCAAGGTCTTCTGACCCAAATAACGCATGAAAATTTCATTCCATAGGCTCTCGCGGAAGTGATAAATCACTCGCTTTTCGTACGGTGTACCCGTGCAGTACCCGACCGATACGTCCATGAGATTAAAGGCGATTGGACGGCCATCCTCAAAGCGTGCCACGTAGTCCATGTCCTTCCAGAACTCGAGCTCAGGGTCAATCTTGTAGAGTGCTTCCTCGGCTTTGCGCCAATGAAGATCCTCAGGCTGTACGTGCGGCTCAAAAATCTCTGGATGATATTCTTTTTCGAGCTTGCCAAAATAGCGTTGAATCACCCGCCAATGCACATGGCTGCCAGCCATCACGGCCGCCTTGCCCGGGTCGGCGATGAGCGTATTCACGAAGATCTCGCCGAAGTTCTTCTTGACCTGCTCCAGCTTGAAGAACGCGCTGTACAGACGAATCTCGTTAATGTAATGGAACAACAGCGGCATAGCGGTGATAGTGATACCCGGCAATTTGCGCAGCTTGATCGGCAGCATCAGGATAACACCGAGCTCCTTCAGGTGCGTGATGTTGTGTCGCTTCTTCTCAACAAAGTGCTCGGCGATGTCACCCCAACGCTCACCCGGCATAACAACGAACTCAATCTCACGAGTCTCGAAGTCACCCGGCTTGAGGTCTTTGTACTGCTCGTTGAACTTATTAAGCCAGTCGGGTGATTCGGCAAAACGGAGCGCACCGTACACTTCAGCCAGATTCTCGTGTTTCAGCATCGAGTCGATAGATCGATAACCCAGCAACTTCATGATGGTTGGTGGAGGTGATTTGCGTAACATCTCCTTGGCAACGCTTTTCTTCAGGACCCAACAGCTTTTTGGCACGTCGGCGGCCTCGACGGCTTTCTTGATTAGCGGCAGAAGCTGCTGCACGTCCTCAGCGTCGTTGCCTCCGATAGCTTTAGCGAGGTGTTCGTCGTGCTCTTTGATCTTTGCCAGCAGAGCGTGGTACAGCTCAGGGCCTGTAGTGTCGCCATGGTCGAGGCCGAGCTTCTTGGTAGCGTCATGCGTCTTCTCGATGATGTCGCCGATAAGTTTAGTATCGATGCCTTTTTTGCCCGATGCTTCTTCCAGCTGCTTCAGGCTCAGGCTGAACAGCGGCTCTTTAGCATCCAATAAATCACGCAGTAAATTTGCCATATGCCCTTACTTTACCATAAGCAGCATCACATTGACTTATCTTTATGCTTATGGTATTATACTTATGCGCCATCGACACTTTTCGAGCACCAGGGAGACACATGAACACCGATTGGTGGACCACAGGACAGATCGCCTTCCTCCCCGGAGGAGAACAGATCGTCCGCGTGGGTGCGGAGATGTTCACGCGGGACACACCCGCAGAGCGCTTCCGTCCCCTCAGCGTCACCTACGCCGAGCACATCCCGACGGCTGAGAGGCCCATCGGCATCCTCCACTTCGAGGACGCAGACACGGGCCACGTGGGAACGCTGGTCGCCCAAATGGGCCAGGCCACCGTCTGCTACAACCGCGGACGGGCCGCTACCCACCCCGCCGCGATCATCAGCGAGAAGACGAGGGCGCTCCTGCCCGCGACGCAACGCGCCTGAACAAGGCGTAGCCGTCACGGCACGCTCCCTCCGCGGCTACCACAGCCCGGAGGGAGCAGCCCCATAGTATTACCCTCCGCCAATCGGCGGTTTTTTGTTACCTAAAAGTCTTTAACTGTCAGCGGCATATCGTGCAGCTTCGCGTGAGCATGCAAAATGCCTGGAGTTGCGCCTATCTGCGCGACAACGGCCGTCGCATTCGCACTGGCAAAGGTAATGGCGTCTTCCAGGCTGTGGCCCATGGCGTGACGCGCAACAAAGCCAGATCCAAAGGCATCACCTGCGCCCGTTCGGTCCACAACCGGCACGTCGTCGTACATGCCTGCCTTCACAATCTGCTGGCTGTCAGTCGCCATGACCCCATTCGGGCCATCAGACACGACGACAGTTCGCACTAGGTTCGCGCCATGGCGTACGAGTTCCTCGAGCGTTTCTCCCTCTACGAGGATCTTCATTTCTTCTTTGTTAACCAGCAGGACAGCCACGTCCTCCAACACAGCGCGCAGCTTGTCAGGATGCGCCAGCTCAGCACCAGATGGGTTCAGAGCAACCTGTACGCCATTCTTGCTCGCCAATGTAACCAAACGCTCCAGAAGCGGGACGGAGCCAACAGATGACAGGTACAGCCAGTCGGCACGCACCAAAGCATCAAGCTCGAGCGGCGAACCGTTCTCGTGAATTTGCGTGCCGTGATAGTTCAAGATCGTACGTTCGCCATTTGGCGCCAATAGGATCGTCGAGTAGCTTGTCTGGAATTGCTCGTCCTGCACAACGTGATGCGTTGCAATGCCTTCGTTGTCGAGCGCGTTCATGACAACCTGCCCGGCAGGCTCTGCGCCCAACACGCCCATAAATTCGCTCTCTAGCCCCTGTCTTGCGAACGTCGTGGCTGCATTCATGGCGTTGCCACCGGTCGCAAAAGTCACCTTCTCGACGGCCAGCTTAGCGCCAAGCAGAAACTGTTCGTAGTATTTGCCTTCCTGGCGGTGCGGCTTAAACTGCTTACTCTGCAAAAAGACGTCCTGCGTTGCCGTACCGATAGCCAGCATCCGTGGCTTGTGCGTATGAGCCATCCGACCTACACCACCGCCTTGCCTGCCGAGCCAAAGGTTGCAATCTTCTCTTCGATTACCTTCTGGACGGCTTCGTATACTTCAGGCATGAGTTTCACGACAGCGTATTCGTCGGGATGGTCAGCCAGCACCTTCTCGAGCGTCTTGCGGAATGTGTAGCGCATGTCGCTGTTGATGTTGATCTTGCTGACGCCAATCTTTGCTGCTTCCTCAAAATAATGCCCCGGGGTGCCACTACCGCCGTGCAAACTAATATTGCATTCAATTGCATCTCGAATCTTCTGCAGAAGTCCGAGGTCAAGCTCTTTTGGCACGGGATACTTGCCGTGCAAGTTACCGATAGCCGCCGCAAAAGTGTCGATACCGGTCGCGTCCACAAACGCCTTCGAGCCTTCCGGCGTGCTGAACGTCTTCTTGATCTCTTCGTAGTCGATATCTTCGGTGTGTACGTTCGAGCTACCGCCAAAGTAGTGCGGCTCAGCCTCGACAAGCGCCCCGGTGAACTTAGCATATTCCACAACCTCGCGCGTCTGAGCGATGATCGCTTCGTCAGTCGCGTCGTGGTTAGCCTGAGAGATGTCGATGTGAATAAATTCAAAACCTGCGTCGATACCTCGCTTGGATGCCTCTACGCTCGGGCTGTGATCGAGGTTGATGTACATCTCGATGCCGTACTCATACTTGTAGTTGTCGACCATATCACGGATGTTGTCGAGACCGATCGCCTTAACCTCGCCGTCGCTTACTTCAACTAACACTGGCGCCTGTGTCGCATGCGCTGCACGACAGACTGCTATAAGGGTTTCTTGGTTGTCGATATTGAACGCGCCCACCGCAAAATGTTGTTGGCGGGAACGCTGCATAAGGTGTCGAGCACGGATGCAGTTATCTCGAATCTCTTGAATGGTGAGTGCCATATACGGGGCTCCTATTTTGCCCTCAGTATAACACTTATGCTTATCAGAGTTGTAGGGTTGTACCAGAACGGGGCCGGGTGGCCGCCGTTCTGGTACGCATTTTTGCCCAGTGGGCCTAGGACAGAGCGCCCTTGACCACGCCGAGCAACCGACGAGCCATTGTTGCCCGATCGAGCTGTTTGCCGCCGGCAGTCAGCAGGAAGCAGATGCCCGCCGGACGATAGGCGTCCCCGGCCGAGTAGTAGGCCGCGCGGACCTCGTTGAGCTGCCGGACGGCCGTGGTCGAGGCGCCGCTGAGCGCAACATCCGCAACCACGCGGAACTCGTCGACGTCGGCCGAGATCTGGCCAACCTTGATGCCATCCTCTTCGAAGATGACCGTGAGTTCGTATCCGCTCATCGCGGACACCTCCCCAGGTAGAAAACGAAAACTCTCCAAATGTGCGAGAGCCATGTGCCACTCTACTCTCCCGTACGGGGATTTTCAAGTAGCTACCACCCGGGAAAGCCGGCGCGCCGGGGCGACTGCTGCGTCGCCCCAACACGCCACACCTGATCACCCGCGGAGCTTGATCGCCCGAACGAACGCCTCGGCGAACATCAGGCTCTCTTCGTCGCTGAGACCACCGCGGTACTCCAGGATGATGCACGCAGGCGCCGCACCCTGTGCCGGACGGTACCGCACGTGCGAAGCCGGGCGGCCGGTCCTGATCGCGGTCCGCTTGACCGCGCCGAGGGCACTCGGCAGGCTGTAGGAGCCGGAGCTGTAGATGATGAGCGCGCTGTTGCCGTGTTCCTGCTTGTAGACGACACGCACGCCCTCGTCGGTCACGACCGTGACCAGTTCTTCACCAGCACTCATGACTAATCCATCCTTCGGACTCATGCAAAGCACTCCCTCGGTGTGCGGGAGCCTTGAGACACTCTACTCTGTTGTTACAATTTTATCAAGACACTATGAACGAAACTTGTCAATCATTTCGTGGGCGTGCATAGCGATGTGCGTACCGGTTAGACCAAATGCCTTCAGCAGCTCATCCGGTTCGCCCGACTCGCCGAAGCGATCTTGCATGCCAACACGCCGAACCGGCGTTGGTAATTCTGCGCTCAGTAACTCACTGACTGCACCACCCAGGCCACCAGCAGCTTGCGCCTCCTCGGCAGTCACTACAAGTCCGGTCTTTTTCGCGCTAGCTAGGATCGTCTTAGTATCGAGCGGCTTGATGGTCGGCACATGCAATACCTCGGCCTTTACGCCATCCCCGGCTAGAATTTTGGCCGCAACCAGACACTGGTAGGTCATCGTACCCGTACCGATAAGCGTAATGTCAGCGCCTTCGCGCATCACGTAGGCTTTGCCCAACTCGAATGGCGTATTCGCGGTGGTGAACACCGGCGTGCCTTCGCGCGCGAGGCGCATGTAGGCCGGCTTGCCGTTTGTAGCCAAGGCAAGTGTCGCCTTCTCGGCTTCGACACTGTCCCCTGGCGCGACAACAATCATATTAGGCATGACACGCATAATGGCCATGTCCTCGAGCATCTGGTGGGTCGCGCCATCCGGACCCACAGAGACGCCGGCGTGTGAGCCAATAATTTTGACCGGCTGGTCGTTGAGTGCGATTGTCGTGCGAATCTGCTCCCAGTTACGGCCCGGGCTGAATGCCGCATAACTACTCACAAATGGAATCCGCCCCATTGCCGCCATACCAGCGCCAACAGTCACGAGGTTCTGTTCACCGATGCCGATCTGGGTAAAACGATCAGGGAACGCCTTTGCGAAGCCGCTCATCTTTGTTGAGTCAGTCAGGTCAGCGCAAAGCGCAACGACTCGCTCGTCACGGCGACCTGCCTCCTCGAGTCCACGACCGAAGCCGGCGCGGATCGGTTCAAGCTTGATATCTTTATGACCAACATTATCGGCCAAATGCATTGCAGGATTATTACTCATGTTCGCCTCTGATCTTTCCGCCTAGGGTGCGTAGCTTGTTGAGCGCTTCTTTGGCCTGTTCGGAGTTTGGTGGTGCGCCGTGCCAGTGGTAGTCGTACTCCATGAACGGTACGCCCTTGCCTGGAATAGTGTGCGCAATAATAACAGTTGGCTTCTCGACGATTGCCCGCGCCATGCTGCAGGCGTCGATAATAGATTCAATGTTATGGCCGTCGATCTCCAAAACGTGCCAGCCGAAGGCCTCCCACTTGGCGCGCAGATCCTCTAGTGGCATAACCGTCTCGGTGTTGCCATCGATCTGAATATTGTTTCGGTCGACGATCGCGATCAGATTATGCAGATTGTACTTGCTGGCGAACATCGCACCCTCCCAAATGTTGCCTTCGTCTAGTTCGCCGTCGCCAGTAACGCAGTAGACCCACCGAGTGTGATTCTGCGCCATCTGGAGAGCACGAGCCATGCCCGCCGCCTGACTGAGGCCGGAACCAAGCGGGCCAGAAGTCGTCTCCATGCCGGGAAGTTTCGTGCGTTCTGGGTGACCTTGGAGGCGCGAGCCGTATCGACGCAGTGTCATGAGTTCCTTGCGATCAAAGTACCCGGCATTTGCCATTGTGGCGTAACGGACCGGCACCGTGTGGCCGTTGCTGAGGATCAAGATATCGCGCTCTTCCCAGTCAGGATTCTTTGGGTCGTTCTTCATGACGGCAAAATACAGCGCCGTAAATATATCGGCGAGGTCGAGCGGACCAGCCGAGTGACCACTGCCAGCATGCTCAAGCATCTTGATGATGTCCTGGCGGATTGCGTTGGCCTTTGCTTCTAGCTGGGGAATTGTGTATGCCATAGTTCTTATGATTATACGTTAATTATGGGCAAGTGTGTTGACGATCGTCTCGTACGCCACCTTCGGATCATCTGCGTGTTGGATAAATCCACCAACATTCAGTACTTCGATGCCACCTTCGACGAGCAATGGTGCATTCTCGGAGGTGATACCGCCGTCCCAGCCCAGTTCAACAGTGGGATTGATGGCGCGAATATCCGCAACCTTCTTCAGAACAGTCAGGTCTGCCACGCCTCCTTGATGGCCGAGGTTGCCACCAAAGAGCATAACGTGGTCGACGTGCGAGATTATATCGGTGTGGTCTTCGGGCTTGGTGTCTTGCAGTAGCGCAATACCGGCCTTGATACCGACGGCTTGTAGCTCGAGCACCATGGCCAGCATGTCATCCTCTGCCTCGGCGTGGACGATGACCATGTTTGGCTTGAGACTCACGATGGTTTCCATGTGCTGGTATGGATGCTTGTACATGACGTGGAAGTCAGCAGTCATATGGTCGGGCCAATACGCCTGGGCGATACCAACCATTTTCTTGGTAAATTCACCGTCCCCAAAGTCAATGTGGACGCGAGACGCAAACGGCTCTATGCGGGCCATTTGCTCGCGGTAGTTATGTGGATTTTCAGCAGTTACAGTCGGACAGATGATAGGCATTAGCCGTAGAGCTCCTCTATTTCGTTAATTCTACGAACGTGCCTGGCGGCGCCACTGAACTCAGTTTCGAGCCAGACATCAATGATCTTCAGCGCTTCTTCTTCGCTCAGTACTCGGGCGGGAACACACAGCACGTTGCTGTCGTTGTCATTGCGAGTTTCGCGGGCGATATCTTCACTCCAGCACAACGAGGCACGGATACCGCGAACGCGGTTCGCAGCGATACACATGCCCTGACCGCTGCCGCAGAGCAGGATTCCGCGCGGGTCGGCATCTTCGCTGCCAAGCACCTTGGTGGCGACGGCGTACGCGAACTGCGGATAGTCGTCAGCTGGATCGAGCTCGCGGCCACCCTCGTCCTCAACTTCAATGCCACGCTTACTCAAGTGTGCCATGACGGCGGTCTTGAGCTGAAATCCTGCGTGATCTGCGCCTACGAATACTTGCATGTCGTTCCTTACTTACCGTGCAGCTGCTTACCAACGTCGGCAACTAGCTCGACCAAGCGGCTGCTGTAGCCCCATTCGTTGTCGTACCAAGCCACAACCTTCAACATATTCCCACCAACAACAGCGGTAAGCGGCAGGTCAACGATGGCTGAGTGGCTGTTGCCCTTAAAGTCGCCACTCACGAGCTGCTCCTCGGTAACAGCCAATATACCCTGGTAGTATGGTTCGCCAGCGGCCTTCTTGAAGACTTCATTAACTTCCTCGACCGTTACGTCGCGCTTAGTGATGATCACGAAGTCGCTCATACTGACCACAGGGGTTGGAACGCGTACGCTCAGGCCCCCGAACACGCCTTCAAGAGAAGGAAGTGCCTTAGCCGCTGCAATCGATGCGCCAGTGGTGGTCGGGACGATGTTCTCGGCGGCAGCACGGGCCTCACGCAGGTCTTTGGCAGGAGCGTCCTGCAGGCGTTGGCTTGCGGTGTAGCTATGAACAGTTGTCATCATGGCCTTTTCGATACCGAAGGCGTTCTCGATGACCGCTGCAACTGGCGTAATGCAGTTCGTGGTGCAGCTTGCGTTGCTGATGACGTCTTCGGCGTCCTTTAGGCCGTCTTCATTGACGCCCAGAACGATAGTTGTTGCACCTTCGCCCTTGGCAGGTGCGCTCAATACAACCTTCTTGGCGCCAGCCTGATCTACGTGGGCGCGAGCCAACTCTGGCTTCACGAAGAAACCGGTCGATTCGATCACAACATCAACGCCATGGGCGCCCCAAGGCAAGTTAGCGGGGTCTTTCTCGGCCAAGACCTTGATGTGCTGACCGTCCACGATAATCCCGGTGTCATCAGCGCTCACGTCATGCACGTATGTGCCGTAGCTCGAGTCGTGCTTGAGTAAGTGCGCGAGCGTCTTTGTGTCGGTCAGGTCGTTAACCGCAACTATCTCGATGTCGCTGCGCCCAAAGGCAATCTTGAACGCCGTGCGGCCAATACGACCAAATCCATTAATGGCAACCTTTGTCTTCATACCCTCCACCTCTTAATGCGATTATGATTACTTTCTTGATTCCTATTGTAGTACATGTAGCTTTATAGGGGCAAATTGGTATATAAGTAAAGTACGTCTACTGACTAAGGGGTGGTAGACTGGGCGTCCCACCATGGGACAGGTTCATCGGAGGTACACGATGCTTCGCTTTCTGGGAGTCATATTCTTCGTCATCATCATCGTCGCAGCGACGGCCCCGCTCAGCGGGCCAACGATCGTGGGACTGATGATGGTGGGGTGCGCAATCGGCCTGGTGGTGGGGCTGATCGTTCGTTCGATCAACCGGAGGTACTGAACCTTGCGCCCTCATCACCCCTTTCGCCCTCCCGGGCATGCAACAGCCCGGGAGGTGCGAGCACCACTTCTAGCCAAAAAACAAAACGCCGCTTTGACGCGGCGTTGTTTGTTTGTGAGACAAAACTACTTGTTGTTGTAGCGCTCGATGCACTCGCGGATGGTAGCCTTGGCGGCTTCGGCGTCACCCCAGCCCAGGACTTTTGTGCTACCTGGCTTCTTGAGGTCTTTGTAGTGAGTGAAGTGGTGCTCGATCTGCTGCTTCCAGCGCTCACCGAGGTCGTCCAAGGTATTGATGCTGTCGCCAGTGTGACGGTCGTCAGCAGGGACAACGACAACTTTGTGGTCAGCTTCGCCATCATCATCAAAGTTCATGATGCCGACAATCTTTGCTTCCAGCCAAATACCGGTTGGGAGTGGTTCTGGAGCGACAATCAGCGTGTCCAGCTCGTCACCATCTTCGTCGAGGGTCTGTGGGATAAAGCCGTAGTTGCATGGCTTTGCAAAGATAGCAGGCTCGACGCGGTCCAGCATAAAGACAGCACGTCCGCGGTCCCATTCGATCTTAAGCTGTGAGCCCTGAGAAATCTCGACTACGGTGTTCAGTTTGCCGTCATCGATATCGCCAGGAGTAAGAACTTGGTTGAAATCAGCCATAAATAGTTACCTCTTATTTCGTTACACGACCAGTGTAGCATAACTGATGTCATTTTTGGTCTTGACGACGGGTTGATTGCAGGAGTATAGTTACTTTTCGTCAAGGTACACCGTACACCCGACTCCAGGGGAGTGACGCAATGTCAGCTCGCTACGCGACCATCACGTCTGGACTCAACGGCAGCACTACGGACCTCGTGCGTGCGTGGAAGGCCCACTACTGCAACGGCATGCTCGGTCAGCTGACCGAGCCCCAGCCCACGCAGCGGCGTCTGCCGGCGACCATCAACGGTCACGCCGCACAGTTCCGCGCCTCCAGTTTCGCGCTGGACGGCGTCATGCTGCTGATCCTGGTCCAGACCGAGCGCACGCTCCGCGTGGGTTTCTACGACATCCCGGCGGGGCGATTCCTGCCGGCGGTCGCAGACCTGTCCATCGCTGAGCGCAGCATGCTCGGCAGTGCCCGTCCCCGGACTCGCGACGACTTCCTGCGTGGGCTCATCCAGTCCGCGCGCCAGTGCCGCAGCCCCCGAGCCGTCGTCGGCGCCTGATCCGTCAGGTCGCCCGGCGCACCTTCGATGTGCTATCCTCCCCGCTGGTCCACTCGGGCCGCGGGGAGGAAGCACCGATATTCGTTTTATTTGAAATTATTTCACTGTTAAAACCACATCACCGGACAAGCTCCGAGGTGATACACTGTAGATATGCAAATCATGGGACACCGTGGCGCAGCTGGTCTGGCGCCCGAGAATACTATTGCTGCCATTGCCGAGGGTCTTGCCGCAAAGGCTGATTGGATTGAGTTCGACGTCCGTCGCACCCAGGATGGCCACATCGTCTTAGTCCATGACCGCACAACACGTCGCGTCGCCAAGAAGCGTGTTGCCGTACACAAGACAACCATGACTGACCTGCAAGCGCTCGAGATGAAACGCGGCGCAGCTATTCCAACTCTAGAGGAAGCTATTGAACTTATCGGCAAGAAAGCTCGAATCAACATCGAGATCAAAAGCCCCGACTGCGTCGAGCAAGTCGTCAAACTGGTCCAAAGCTACATCAAAAAAGGCTACGCGCCTTCACACTTCTTGATATCAAGCTTCTCACCCGCTGTCCTACGCGCCGCCTACCAGCTGGACAAAAAGATCCCGTACGGCCTCCTCCAAATCTGGCCAGTCCGCTTCAGGTGGCTCAGCAGCGTCAAGCTCAGCGCCGTCGGCTTCTACCACATCGCCGCGCTCACGCCGTTTATCATTGCCCTCGCCAAACGCAAAGG
>CAZPGP010000006.1:51608-54149 GCA_964586395.1 uncultured Candidatus Saccharibacteria bacterium | reverse complement strand
TCACCCGCTTCTGCTCCATCGTGTCGCGGTTGCGGACGGTGACCATGTTGTCTTCGAGGCTTTCAAAGTCGACGGTGACGCAGTACGGCGTGCCGATTTCGTCTTGGCGGCGGTAGCGCTTACCGATGCTTTGTGTTTCGTCATATTCGATGTTGTAGCCAGTGCTACGAACAAGATCGTTATACAATTTCTTCGCGAGTGAGCTCAGTTCTGGCTTCTTGCTGAGCGGCAGGATGGCGACTTTGACCGGCGCGATCGATGGCTTGAATTTCAGCACGACGCGCTTCTCACCATTCACTTCTTCTTCGTGATAGGCGCTGTCCATGACGGCTAGCAGCAGGCGGCCGGCGCCCATAGTTGGCTCGATGACATTCGGCAGGAAATGCTCGCCCTTTTCTGGATCAAAGTAACGCAGGTCCTTCCCGCTGGCTTCGGCATGGTGGCTCAGGTCGTAGTCGGTTCGGTTAGCAATACCACCAAGCTCCTTGGCTTCCCCGCCAAAGTACTTATACTCGATATCCCAGTTGTCTGACGAATAATGCGCGCGACTCTCTGGGTCGAGCTGGCGCCATTCCAGCTTCGCCTTGTCCAGGCCGAGCTGGTCGAACCACTCGTCATAGAGTTTCTTGAATCGCTCGAGCGTCTCGGTGCCCTGCTCAGGATGGATGAAGTATTCGATCTCTAGCTGCTCGAGCTCGCGCACGCGGAAGATAAAGTCACGCGGGCTGATCTCGTTGCGGAAGGCCTTACCGATCTGGCCGATACCAAATGGCACTTTCACGCGGGCGGTGTCTAGGACGTTCTTGTAGTTGGCAAAGATCGCACCGGCCGTTTCTGGGCGCAGGTACGCCACGCTGTCTTCGTCCTCGAGCGCGCCAACATACGTCTTGAACATCATGTTGAACGTACGGACTGGGCCAAGCGGGTTGCCGTCTGGCGATTTCTTGTCCTTCAGCAGCTCGGTTAGCTTGTCGACGTCATTTGTGTCGACGCCCGCCAGGTGATCGGCGCGGTAGCGTTTGTGTGTGACAACGTCCTCAACCAACGGGTCGTTAAAGCCATCGATGTGACCACTCGCCTTCCACAGCTTTGGGCTCTGAATAATTGCACCGTCGATACCGACAATCTCGGCCTGCTGGCGGATGAAGAATTGCCACCAACTCGCCTTGAGGTTGTTCATCAGCTCGACACCGTAGGGACCGTAGTCCCAGAATCCACCGATTCCACCGTAGATTTCGCTGGCTTGAAAAACAAAGCCGCGTCGCTTAGCCAAACTAACAAGTGTCTCTAGGTTTACCTCGGTGTTGCTCATAATGCCCTGATTATATCAGATGTAACCGAGGTGCGTCATTTGATTTATACCTCATAACGTTTTAAAGTAATGTAATGCGTTCACAGAGACGCGACAACGGGGATTGGAAAGTAGGCACGACATGGACCAACGTATTGCTCGAGTCCTAGGAAAGCGCACCGCCGACCGCTTGGTCGAGGCAGCCAAAGTTCCGACGACCATGAAGCATGATGGCGTGGCGGAATGGACGCTCGTCTACGACGGCGCCCTGTACATCGTCATTACCGAGGTAGAAGGGAGGCTCCCTGTGCGCCTGGTGCGCATACCCAAGAAGTGCAGCCCGAGTCACCCTCTGGCGGCAACCCAGGACGTCAACGCCGCCCTCCTCTGGGCGACAAAGCGACTCTTCGGGATCACCATCACCCAGTAGCACAACCGAGCACTCCACAGGAGGTAGGCATGACCAGCCCTGTCGGCAACTTCGAATGCCGCCTGGCAGCAACGCAAGAGCTGACCAAGCATTGGAATCTGTTCCAAGCGTTCAGCGCAGCCCGCAACCTGCTCCGGGACTTCCCGCAGGAGGCGCGGGCGCACACCCTGTTCCACCTGCTCGTCTGCCTGACAGACAACGAAGGTGGCCAGGACGGCGGTATGCGCTACAAGTCGCCGCGACTCATCGACGACGCGATCCGGATCGTCCCGGGCTTCAAGAACTCGATGGCGCACGGCGACATGCTGCGCGATCGACTCCTGGGCCTGGTCCGGTTCCACGACAAGGCTCACGACAGCCTGACCGTGGCCCGCGACCTGCCGGCCAAGATCGAGAGCCTCCACCGCGGCGACGGCAACCGCCTGGCCTGCCTGACGGATGCCAAGGCTCGCCTGTACGAGGCCGAAGGCGACCCGCTGGCGGCCTACGACACGCACAAGCTGGCGCATCAGGACTGGATGGACTTGCCCGAGGGCGAAGCTGACCCCAACTGGGTGCACTTCAACCTGGTGCACTGGCTGCGGACCTCCATCGCGCTGTGGGGCAGGAATGCCCCGCACACGAAGGAGATCATGACGCTGCTGGCCAAAACCGAACGCGCACCCGGTGCGCACGGCAAGGGCCAGATCCGCGTCATCCGCACCCCGATCATCGGCCTGAGCGTCTACCGCTGGCTGGAGACCCACCGCATGTCGCGACCGTGAACGCGGCCCCGCCCCACGCTCCGCACAGAGCCTCTGGGGCGGGCCATCCGCAACTT
>CAZPGP010000006.1:0-51508 GCA_964586395.1 uncultured Candidatus Saccharibacteria bacterium | reverse complement strand
CGCGGCCCCGCCCCACGCTCCGCACAGAGCCTCTGGGGCGGGCCATCCGCAACTTAAGCTTATAATTTGACCAATCAGTATAAATAGTTTAGAATATGTCTCATTCCGCCAATGTTAGAAATTGGCGGCCGAGAGAGGAGTTAGCCTTGTCGCTGACCCCCGTTGTCCAGGACGAGCCGACCTGCACCGACTGCCCCATGGGCGCTCTCTGCAGGGAGGAAATGCTGTCGATGCAACTGCTGGACCTCCAGATGGCGGCCCAGCGAGCGACGTCGTACGCCGAGCTGATGTCGATCTTCAAGGAGATGGACGTGGTGCTCGCCCTGATCGAACGCGAGATGTACAAGGCCGAGATCGACTCGCCAGACGTGGCGTGGAAAACGCACGAGGAGATGCGTGCGAAGGCGATCGACGACGAGTCGAAGACGCTCTGGAGGCGCCGTGAGGCCATTCGACGGCTGATCAAGTCGATGAAGGCTGCGCAGTTGGCCTTGCAGGTCGCCATCGAGATCGGCGTCGTCACCATCGACAACACCGATCCGCTGGATGCGCGCCTGGCCGAGATGACCTGGCTGCGCACAACGCCCAACTCCCGCCGCAAGGCGAAGGGACGGCGCTACATCGCGCCCGGCGACCACGGCACGGCCCTCGCGCGCAAGCAGATCGCGGCGAACCGCCGTGAGCGCCTGCGCAAGGCCCGTGCGAACCGTCGCAACAAGCACTACACCCCGGCGCACAAGCTCCGCACGATCCGCGAGGACCACGCCACGTGGACCGCCGAAGCCGACGACGAGTTCGGCTACGACAAGACCTACCGCGTCGACGACGGTTGCTGAAGGGAAACCTCTCTCAAGTCGGCCGACACCCCTGCCCAGAACCTGGGCGGCGGTGTCGGCTGGCACGGAGACTCTAATTGAAATTATTTATTGATTAAGTGCTCGGACCAGCCACAAGCAATCATCCAGCACATCGTTCAGACCGCTCACCTGCCGCAAGATGGCAGGATCTTTGGCGTGCGCCAACCGCAGCAGCTTGATATGTTCCGAACCAAATCGCCCGCTCGGATGCGGCCCAAACGCCATATCGCCGAAATCAAAGTTATACCGCTCATCCGCCTTTAGCTGTTCGCCCTGTGCCGTTGCGGCGAGGTTAAGCCCCACACCCAGAGCCGACGCATAGCGCAACCGAAACCACAGCTCCACAATGCGATAGTCAACAGTTAGCTCGTTCAGATACACCATACCGTCGCGGAGCAGATAATAAAACTCAGATTCGCCGACCATCTCTGCTGCACGGTTTGTCATCTTGATAAGCTCATATGCCAGCTGCATGCGGTCATAGTCCTTCAGGATATCGCCGTAAAATTTCACCAGGCGCGCCGAGCTGACCGTTCCCATGTCGCTCTTTCCCTGTAGGATCGTGACATCACAGGTCGCGAAGAGCTCCAGGCCACCGGCGAGCTTGCTCTTGGATTTGCGAACGCCCTTCGCAATGGCACTCACTTTGCCTCGCTCGGGCGTTAACAAATTCAATATACGGTCAGCTTCGCCGTAGTTCGTGCGCCGGAGGATAATGGCTTCGGTCCTAAATGTCTGCATGAACGCGCAAGGCTCCGTTAATCGTCCGCAGTACTTGCGCAGGCTTCACGGTCGTCTTATCGAGTGCCTCGACGACGCCGTAAGCCCGCAGCGTCTCGTCGTCGAGGTTTGCGGGCAGGGCTGCGCTGAACAAGACCACAGGAATACTGGCGGTGTCTTCGTAGCTGATCAGCTCATGCAGCACCTGCACGCCACTCGCCCACGGCAGCATCATGTCGAGGACGACGAGATCTGGTCGACTGGTGTCGATGGCTTGCATGGCTTCGTAGCCGTCTCGAAGCCAAGTCACATCATGCTCGCGGCTCAGCAGCTGAACATACAATTCGCCCATCCAAGGCTCGTCTTCTATTAAAAGTATCTTGCTCATATGAAGCTCAGCTGCGTCGAATGAAGCAAGTCGACATGAAAGTCCGCGCCGCTTTTGACCGTACCCACACCCACTCGTCCGCCCATTGCACCGGCAAGCTGCTGAGCGATGTATAGTCCGAGGCCGCTTCCGCTACTACGCGTAATGATTGGCTGGGTCTGCCGGCCCAGGCGTTGCTTGAGCTGCGTCATGTCGGAAGCTTTGATGCCGGGGCCACTGTCGTGCACGCAGACGCGCACGAGCTCGCTGCGACGACGTAGATGCATGCGGACTTCAGCTTCGGGCGGCGTATGACGCAGTGCGTTGTCTAATAAGTTAAAGAGTACGCTGTGCAGCAGCTCCTTGTCCCCCACTACCAGCTGCGAGCGCTGACCGAGTTGGAGTTGAAGCGTCTGGTTGTGGACTTTGGCAAATGGCGTGATTTCATGGGCCACTTCTTCGCAAATTTGGCTGATGTTGACCGGCTGAAGGTTGAGCGCCAGGCTGAGCTGCTGCTCGTTGAGCCGATAGCTGGTTGTGAGACCCTGAATAAGGCGCATGGTGCGATCGGCGGAAAGCTGGATGCGCTGCAGGCTTTCGCGACGAGATTCGGGCGTGACAAGAGATTCGTCCTCGAGAGCGGAGGCCAAATGAGCAATAATCGCCAGGGGCGTCTTGAGTTCGTGTGCGGCCGCCACCAGGCTCTGCATATAGTCTTCTGAAGTGCTTGTGTTAGCCACTTATACCCTCACTTTTGTTCTATATCAAGTGTAGCACGAAGCCAAGCTACTTGCTTAATTGCTAAAAATATACAACAATAATACTCGATTCTCGCATTCTAACCATCCAACTCCTCTGGAGTTTGTCATGTTTGAAGCATGGAGAGCAGTTCTCCTCGTAGTCGGCGTGGTTGTGCTCGCCGCTGTTGTGGGTGCATGGGCCAGTAGGGCCGCGCCCTCCCAAGACAGCGAAGCACAGCGAGCCACGCATGAGCAAAAGCTGCTATCGCTGAGGGGCGGTCACCGTATCATCTACGACGGCGTGGCCTATGCAGTTGAATCGCAAACCGTGGTGCACGGCATGCAGCAGGGGCGGTGCTACCGCATCGGCCTCAAAGGCGATGCCGGCAAGTTCACCATGCTCTACATCCAGGCCGATCCCTCTGACCCAAGCGGGAAGATCCGTGCGGCCTGGATGGCAGTCCCGGTGAATGTCGTGTTCACCCTCGACGGATCACGCGGGCTTACCTGGCAAGCACGCCGATTCGTCCAGATGGGGCAAGGTAGCAGCATCCACTACTACCCCAAGGGGCAAGACCATCAGGCTGAGTACAAGTTCATCGAACTTCGTGCGCAAGACGGTCGGTCGCCAGAGATGATCCATGGCGAACAGACGACCGGTGCGGCCTGGGAGGTATACGCCCGCTACAACGTCGACCCGGCCGACATCAAGATGTCAGGCTGACCCCAAGCATCCGAGACGAAGTGAGAATCGGGCGGCCCCAGAGAGGGCCGCCCGCACGTCAAATTTTATGAACTTATCTACTTGTTGAAGATCAGTGAAGGCAAGATGATGTTGTCGTAGTCAGGTACGAATGTTGGCGACTGAGTGTAGACTTCGAGGGTTTTGTCGCGGACCTTGAAGAGCACCATTGAGCCAGAGATTTCCTTGGTGAACTTGCCATCGAGGCGAGTACCGGTTTGGCCTTGCAAAGTAATTGGACTGGACTTAAGATCGCCCTTCTTTACGAGTTCTTGATAGGTCTTGAGGATGTCTTCGTAGCTCTTGTTTTCGACAGTTACGCGAAGAGCGTACGGAACTTTGCTGTTGATTGGAGGCACGACACCGGCTGAGAAGTATGCTTCGTAGTTGTTGCTGCCGCTACCGTCCTTGTCGATGTAGACGCTCCAGGTCTTAGGGTAGCTAATCTGTACGCGACCGAGATCGTCAGGACCGGCAAAGACGCGGGTTGGCTGCTTCTCGCGTTCTGCGAACTTAGCTTCGTCTTCCAGGGTCTGCTGGCGCTTGGCGTCTGCCACGGCGGCAGAAATCTTCTGGTCGACGTTATTTTTCTGATCTGTATAGTTGATGTATGACCAGATACCGAACGAGCCCAAGCCCAACACTAGAATGGTCAGCACGATACTGATCAGTAGCAGTGGGTTGACTTCGCCCCGTTGGTCGCTTTGTCGAATCATATTACTTACATAGTAATAAAGACACGAGCACTTTGTAAATAGGAAGGGGTTCTGTCAGTCGATCCGAGCCGGGTCTAACCTCTCGGAAAAAGCTCGACCTTCCCGGGAGGAAGGCAGCGAGCTGTTTGCGAGCGGACTGTACTTTTGACGGGAGGTTAGACCCGGCTGTGCCGTTCCGCATTAGTACTTATAGAGATGCAACGCCTCACCTGACTTCACCGGCTCCCCTGCCCCGGGGATCAAAAACCCGTAACTCACGACCTTCAACGGCTTCGTCCGCTCCGCAGTTAGCTTCTTGTGCAATTTCTTGAGATACGGTCCAGCCAAGAAAACAAAAACTGCGTCGGTGTCCTCGGGCATGCGAGTCAGCCAAAAGTCACGCCAGCGTACGGTCACGCGGTCACGATATTTCCAGCAGCGGAGATAGCTAATGAGGCAAAGAAACGGATTGATCTCGTAGCCGACTACTTTGTAGCCGCGTTCAGCCGCCGCCTTGAGGAATACGCCGTCACCGGATCCGAGGTCGATCAAATGTGCTCCCTTAGGTGCATTCAACATATCCAGAGCCCGCTCAACAGAGGGTCTATGCGTTGGCACATACGGCGCGCCTCGCAAGACTACAAAGAAAAAGAATACCCCAACTGCAACGCCGAGAATCCACAGCAGGAGTAACACTACTTACCTTCCCCGAATCGCTCGCGAAGGACGGTGATTTTGTTTTCGAGCTTGCTGAGCCGCTCTTCGATCTGCTCGGTCAGTTTGATGCCGTCGTCAAATTTCTTCAGCGCCTCGTCGAGGTCGAAGTCGTCACGGTCAAACCATGCAATAAGCTCATCGAGATCTTTCAGCTGGTCGCTCAGTGGTGTGTCATTCTTTGGGCTGGACATTGGTTACTCCTGCATTAATTATCACGTTACTTGTTTCGATTGCAATGGATGCTCCAGGCTTAAGCTTGTGTGCATCCTTTACGATGGCCTGATTGCCGTCACGCACAAGCGCGTAGCCACGAGCGAGGACAACCTTCGGGTCAAGCTGTCGGAGCGTCTGGCGGGCGTACGCTACGTGGCGCTGTTGAGTGCTTAGCGCAGCCGACAACCGGTTCAGCATTCGCTCGACACTTACCTCGGTCCATTGCAGCGTGCGCTCGCGGCGGGCACTCAAACGCGTCAGCATACGCTGCTGCTTGTGATGCAGCTCTCGAATCAGCGCTTCACGGTCTGGCACGAGGATCTGCGCGGCGTTACTCGGAGTTGCAGCACGAACGTCGGCGGCCATGTCAGCCAAACTCGTGTCGACCTCGTGCCCTACGCCAACCAGCGTCGGAATACGGCTGGCGGCAATCGCGCGCACAAGAGGTTCATCGCTCCACACCGCTAGGTCATCGGCGCTACCGCCACCTCGCACCAGCACGATGACATCGACGGGGTTGGCGTCTTCATTGAAGTGTTGCAACGCCTCGACGATCTGAATGCTCGCACCAGCACCCTGTACGCCAACGTTCGCAACGGTGACGTCTACGCCACCCCATCGCCCGTTCAGAATCTTGACAAAGTCAGCATATCCTGCAGCCTCGATCGACGAAATCACGGCTATGCGCTCCGGAATTGCAGGCAGGCGTCGCTTACGTCCAGGATCAAACAAACCCTCCTTTTCGAGCTTTGCCTTCAACAGCTGGAATGAGCGCTTGATGCTCCCCTCGCCCACCGGCGCAACTTCGCGAATCGTCAGGCTGAATTTACCCCAGGCTGTCAGCTTGGGGTTAGCAACCACTTTGACCTTCATGCCGTCCTCGAGTGGGGTGCGCATTTGGTAAACCATCATGAAGCAGCTCACAACGCTCTCTTCATCCTTGAGGTCGAAGAACACGAACTTGCCCTTGCTGACCTTGAACGAGCTAATTTCGCCTTCGACAACCACGCTCGGGTAGGCGTACTCGAGGGTCTGATTGACGAGCGCGATAAGCTCGCTAACTCTTAAGACTAGTGTCTCCATACCTTTTCAATGTTCGATGATATAGGAAGTAGCCACTACCAAGTGCCAGCACGAGCGTTACTACGCGAGATACCAACGTCGCGCTCAGGGCAACGCTGCCGGGGACACCGGCGCTCAACAGCACACCAGCCATCAACGGCTCGTATACACCTAGGCCACCAGGTAAAATAGCAATCAAACCGGCAGTGGTCGCGATAGCATACGCGATTATCAACGCGCCCGGGTTAATCCATTCCCCATGTGCCACAAACGCAACGTAAATCACGCCAATCTCAGCGATATTCGCCAGTAATGCCCAGCCCACGACCGGCCACATCTTGCGGATATCGCGGCGCAACGTTTCGTAGTCGTCGTGGAGTTCGTTAAAGACCTTTTCGGTACGCTTGAGGTTAATCGTCTCGGGGTGATGCGGACGTACGAGGTGAATAACCTTGTTGAGGGCCCGGCTCATAACCTGCGTAAACTCGCGAATGCGTTCGCGCTTGCCGATCACAAACGTCAGCGTCAGCGTGCTAAACAGAATCGTAAACGTCAGCGCGGCCGCGACTAACATAATGAAACGATTCACATGGTCTTCCATCGCCAGCAGCACGAGCGCTAAAAGCAGCAGGCCGATAAACGTAATGAACGCCAGAGAGAACCTTACTAGCTGAGCCAGTGTGGACTTTGCGGTCGACACGCCCTCGTGTTTCAGCCGTACGGTCAGGTACGAAAAGCCAGAGATGCCACCGCTTGGGAAAACGTGATTCACGAAGTTCAGCTCCACCGCTGCTGGCACGAGTGTCTTCATCGGCAATGGCGAATCAGTCGCCTTGAAGAAATAAAAATACACGCGACCCACACAGTAGAATGCCAAAAACTGCGCCGGAATCATCAACGCCAAAACCCAGAGGTTCAGCTGCTGCATCTTCTGGAACGCCAGGGCGATGTCGTGCCGAGCAAAAATCAGCACCACGGTAATGGCAACAAATGTGAGGATGTTGATCCAGAGTTTTATTTTCATAAACTCGTTCCATTATATCGTACTGGCGGCCTAGGTTGCCAAGAAGATATTTCTATCTTATAAATAGTCTGTCATGTCCCCTTGAGTCTGGGAGAGAGCATGGGAACAATGGAGATCGTGTCAGTCAACACCGGTCGAGTGGCGCTGCTGGGCGAACGCCGTGGCAGGCAAGTCCGCTCCGGCATCCGCAAGGCGCCAGTGAACGACACACACGTCTACCTTCACGCCACCGGCCTGGAGGGCGACGAGCAAGCCGACCACGTAGTGCACGGTGCCGTCAACGACAAGACCGTGTACGTCTACCCGCGCGACCATTACGCGCTGTGGGTGCCGGAGATGGGCACAGTCCTGGTCCCCGGCGACTTCGGCGAGAACCTGACGGTCGACGGGATCACCGAGGACGAGGTACTCATCGGCGAGCGATGGCGCTGGGGTGAAGCCCTCCTGGAGGTCACCGGCCCACGCAGTCCGTGCGCCAAACTCGACATGCTGCGCGGCGAAGGAACCGCCGCAGCCATGATGAGAAACGCGCGTTGCGGCTGGTACTTCAAGGTCGTCACGCCAGGCCTCGTGCCGACCACTGGCGACCTGGAGCTGGCCTACCGCCCCACAGAGGGCATCACCATCGCGGCGCGCTTCCGTGACAGGGCTCGCCGCAAACCCACCATCCCCGACATTCGGGACGAGGACTGACGCCGACTGGGTGCGCTCCGGAGGAATCCGCGGGCGCACCCAGGCATCACCTGCGAATTAACCATTAAACACGTTATACTAGAACTCATGATTACTTGCATTCTTGGACGCCAGCCAGCCTTTGGGCTTGCCGAACTCGAAAGCCGCTTTGGCTCCGAGAGCGTATTCCCTCTGGGCGAATTTGCTGCCGAGGTTGCGGCCGACGCTGAGGCCGTCCCCTTTCATCTGCTGGGCAGCGTGATGAAATTTGCCAAACCGCTGGCAACGTACGACTCTGTTGAGTGGTCATCGCTGATCACTTTTGCCGGTGAGACACTCCAAGAGGTGCTAGCCGAAATGCCAGAGGGCAAGATCAAGCTCGGCATTAGCGTCTACGACCTGCCTGTCAGCCTCAAAAGTATCCAACGCTCCGGCCTCTCGCTGAAGAAAGCCGTCAAAAGCAGCGGTCGCTCCGTCCGCGTCGTCCCCAACACCAATCTCGAGCTCAACAGCGCCCAGGTTATCCACAACCGCCTAACCAGCGATGTCGGCTGCGAACTGCTATTCATCCGTGATGGACGCCGCACTCACCTAGCTCAAACGATCTATGTCCAGGATATCGATGACTACGCTCGCCGCGACTTTGGTCGCCCAAAACGTGACGCGTTTGTTGGTATGTTGCCGCCCAAGCTTGCCCAGACGATGCTCAACCTCGCCCAGACTGGACCTGGCGATCGCTTGCTCGACCCCTTTTGCGGAACCGGTGTCCTACTCCAAGAAGCTGCGCTGATGGGCGCAAGCGTCTACGGCACCGATATCAGCCCTCGAATGGTGCAATTCTCTGAGGCAAACCTCGAATGGCTCAAGCAAACCTACCACACCGACTTCGATGTCTACCTCGAGGCAGTCGACGCCACCCGAGCAACTTGGCAGCAGCCCATTGACCGCGTCGCCTGCGAGACCTATCTCGGTCAGCCGATGGTTGAACTCGAAGCGCCTGAAAAGCTCCAAAAGATCATGGATGAATGCAACGATATCACTGCAAAATTCCTCGTCAATCTCCGTAAACAGCTCGCTGCCGGCACCCGCTGCGCCGTCGCTGTTCCGGCCTGGTTTGATGGTCGAAAGTTTTTGCATCTGAAGATTGTTGACGACCTCGAGAAAATGGGCTATAATCGGATAAGTTTTAAGCACGTCGGTAATGATTCACTGGTCTATCATCGCAGTGATCAAGTCGTTGCCCGCGAGCTACTGGTGTTAACAGTCAAGGAGTAACCTAATATATGTCACACGTTAAAGCAGGCGGTACAGCCAAAAACGTCCACGACTCACCCGGCCAACGCCTCGGTGTGAAGCGTTTTGGTGGCCAAAAAGTTAATGAGGGCGAAGTCCTCGTTCGACAGGTTGGCCAGACCAAGACCGCAGGTCCTGGTACGTTCATTTCACGCGACTTCACTATCCACGCCGCAAAGGCTGGCGTTGTCGCTTTCCAGAAGGTCAAAGTAAAGCGATTTACCGGCAAGACAACCATTCGTACTCAGGTCATGGTTCTTGACGAAGCTGCTACACCAGCAAAGAAAAAGTAAATACACTTTAGTCAAACAAGAAACTCCCGGTCGATATGACCGGGAGTTTTGTTTTCAGTAAGTTTACGGAGGCTAGGAAGTTTCCATGCCCAAGTGGTGCTTGATGCGCGAGACAACGTCTCCAATTACTACCTGAGATTTGACGAGGTAATCATCCACGCCAAGCTGCTCGGCTCGTTCGCGGTCCTTCGCTTGGCTCAACGCCGTCAGCATAATGATACGCACATTGGCGGTCTGAGCCGTATTGCGCAAGATATCCAGGACGTCAAAGCCGCTGATCTTTGGCATCATGGCGTCCAGGACAATGAGATCTGGCTTGTATTCGATGGCCGTGCTCAACGCGTCCTCGCCATTCTGGACATGGCGAACGTCAAACCCCTCTAACTGGAGGCGCGAAACGTAGACATTCGCGAGCGCCGTGTCGTCTTCGACTAGCAAAATCTTCTTCTTAGCGTCCATCTTGATCTCAGTTTAGCACTTTATTGGTTTTTTACGATAGAGTAAGCTTGATCCTTTTGGGGGTCACGACCGTTCTTGAGATCGTCGTCGCTTATCTCGACCTTTACGTCAGGCTCGATGCCTTCTTTGTTGATATTCTTGCCGTTAGGCGTGTACCACTTGGCGATTGTGACCTTGAGTTCTCCGCCGCTACCCAGGCTTACGATGTCCTGCACGCTACCCTTGCCGAACGTCTTGACGCCGACCAGCTTGGCTGCACCGTTGTCACGCAGCGCTCCAGCCACGATCTCGCTGGCACTGGCGCTCCCCGCGTCAACTAGAACGGTCGTGGGAATGCCTTCTAGTATAGGGTTGCTGCCCGACTTCAGGGTTTCCTGTGTCACGCCGTCGCGCCGTTCTTGTACGATAACTTTATCTTTAAGCCATAGACTCGAAACTTCCTGAGCCGCGGTCAGATAACCACCGCCGTTGCCGCGCATGTCCAGCACAACGCCCTTCACGCCCTTGCTCTTGAACTCTTCTGCTGCCGCTGCGGCTAGACGTGAGGTGTCGCCTTCGGCAAAGCGTGAGATACGGAGGTAGCCGATATTGTCACCGTTTATGCTGTGGGTCACGCTTGGCGTGACGATCTCGTCGCGGACGATTGAGATTTCCTGGAGCTTGTTGTCGCGGACGATGCCAAGCTTTACGGTTGTACCCTTGTCACCGCGGATTTTGCTGACGGCCTTCTCGACACTCCAGCTCGATGCGTCTTCGTCATTAACCTTCACGATGGCATCGCTCGCCAGTAGGCCGGCCTTGCGCGCTGGAGACTCGTCGATGGTAGCAACGATGATCAACTGATTGTCGCGCTTGTCCAATTCAGCGCCAATGCCGCTGAATTTACCTTCGAGGTCACCGAAGAATTGCTTAGCTTCGTCGTCCGTAAAGTAAACAGTGTACGGATCGCCGGTCGCCTCAACCATACCGCGCTTTGCGCCATCGATGAGTTTTTGGACGTCTAGTTTGCCATCGTACTTCTCGCGCAGCTTGTCGTAGACGTCCTGAACGCTCGAAAAGTTTAGCTGCGAAGGCGTGTTCTTGTTCTGACTATTGCCGAACGCCACGATGAGGTCCGAAGCGCGCATGCCGCCTACAAATCCAACCACTGCAATAATTACACTAATCAAAATTACCGTACCAAGTTTAACGGTGCGCCCTTTTTTAACCGGGCGAGGCACGTCACTAGTCACTGCCACGTCTGCTCCTTCTGTGTCTTTCATAAACTACTCCTATGATACACCACCTGGCTGGCTCAGGCGTAAGCTTTTTATAGATTGCCCTTACTATGCTCGCCCCACCTGAACGTTTGCTTAGAAGTGAATAAACACTAAGCCTTCAGTCTTTCGTCGTTCTTCGCTGTAGGTGCCGGTTTTGGCTTTGTTGTACTGGCTGACGCTGATCGTGCCGTCGTTATGGACCGCCTCGACATACATCGAGTGGCCGTGCTCACCATCTGGCAGGACGGCCACGTCCCCCACCCTAGGTTGTGCGTCGACGGCGATGCCATTATCACGAGCGGCCTCTGGCCACCTGTTGGCGTCACCAAAGCCATACGGCATAGCGCGACCAGATGAAGCGACCTTGTGCGCGGTATAACTGACGCACTCACGGTTGTACATCCCCCAGTCGTCCACAACTGTATCAAGTTTAGCGCGGCACCATTTCTCCGGATAGCCGCCACCACAAGCTGGCCCCATACTCGCAACTGCCACGATAGACACAACGCTAACAGCCAACCCTATCATCAAAACCACCCAACCAAGTGTGAGGCGCGCCCGTTTTGGTAACAAATGAATACCGGGCAAGAACTTTTCCATAAGCTCATGATACTACGTATCTGCTGCCGGGGGCAGGCGGTGGGCACTTTGTCTCGTGTACCCTACCGCCCGCCCCTCGGCGCTGCTCAGTCCTTGCGGACGACAGCGTGGCCGCCGAACTGAGCCCGGAGTGCGGCCTCGCACCTGGCAGCGAAGTCGCCCCCATCCTGCGAGTCGAACCGCGAGAACAGCGACGCGGCGATCACGTACGCCGGCACCCGCAGGCGCACGGCTTCGTCGACCGTCCAGCGGCCCTCACCCGAGTCAGCGACCACCGGCTTCAGGCCTGCGAGATCGTTGCCCTCGGCGTCCAGAGCTGCGGCCGTCAACTCAACCAGCCAGGACCGCACCACGCTGCCGCGCATCCACAGGTGCGCGATCTTGGCCAGATCCAGGTCGAACTCGTGGGCGTCCATGATGCCGAAGCCCTCGGCGATGGCGCGCATCATTCCGTACTCGATGCCGTTGTGGACCATCTTGACGTAGTGACCCGCACCGGCCGGACCGACGTGCAGCCACCCCGGGCCGTGCGTCGCGTTGGGCGCGGGCGCCAGGGTGTCCAGGATCGGCTCGATGAGCTTGACGACCTCGCCGTCGCCGCCGACCATCATGCAGTAGCCGTTGTTCAGACCGTGCACGCCGCCGGACGTGCCGACGTCCACGTAGTGGATGCCGCGCTCAGCCAGAACCGAGTGCCGACGGGTGTCGTCGTGCCAGTTGGTGTTGCCGCCGTCGATGATGACGTCGCCCGGCTCCAGCAAGTCGGCCAGTTCGTCGATGGTCGACTCCGTCGGCTGTCCGGCCGGCACCATGACCCACACTACGCGCGGGGCTTCCAGGCGCTCGACCAGTCGCACCAGCGAGTAAGCACCGGTGACGCCGACGCCGCTCTCCTGAATGCGAGTGATGGCATCGGGCTCGCGGTCGAAGACGACGACCTCGTGGCCGGAATCGCGGACGAGACGCGCCACCATGTTGCCGCCCATCTTGCCCAGGCCCACCATTCCGAGTTGCATTGCGTTCCCCTCTCGGGTCGAAGGATGAGCAACTAAAAGGGGCCTCCCGTAGAGGCACCCTTCGCTCGAGCTCAATTATATACTATTTGAAGTGAATAAACTCTAGGCCACCAGCGCTGACTCGAGCGGTACTGAACGTACCGTTCCAGTCGGCATTGTACTGCGAGATAGAGATCGTGCCGTCACCGTGAACCGCTTCGACGTACATAACGTGACCATAGTAGCCGACGTTCCAAACGGCGACGTCGCCAACGCGAGGGTTACCGTCCACCGACAGGCCGGCGGACCGAGCATTGCCAGGCCACATGTTAGCGTTACCCCAGCCTGTTGGGCTGTAGCCGTGGCTGACGTAGACTTTCCAGGCAGCGTAGCTCACACATTCGCGGTTATACATCAGCCAGTTGTCGACGATGCTGTCCATTGGCGCGTTACAGTAGACGCCCGGGTAGCCGCCGCCACAAGCTGGGCCAGAGCCAGCCGAGCCAATAAAGCGTGCGTTAGCGGCGCGCTGCTGTGAACGTAGGTCGTTGATTTTATTGTTGTTGCTGGATACGAGCTGACGATAAGCGTCTTCCTGGCCCTGAGTCTCAGCCAATAGCTGGTTCTTCTGAGCTTCCTGCTCTGCAAGGTTGGACTGCAAAGCCTTCTGGCTCGCTAGGACGTTCTCGACTTCCTGGCGCTGTGAGGTGAGCTTGGCCTGCAAATCCTTGATCTGTTTTAGGCTGTCCTGAATGGCATCGCGAATCTTGTTGCGGTATTCCTGCTTGTCGATAAAATCACTGATGCTTTTGCTGGAGGCAACCATTTCAAGCGGAGAAATGTCGCTCTCTACATACATAGAACGAAGGTTTTTGCCCAAGCCATCCTTCTGCGTTGTGATACGGTCGGAAGTTTCCTGGATCTGCTGATTCAGCTGCTCCCTCTTGAGCTCGTTGGCAGATATTTGCGCCTCGATCGCTCGCTTCTGGGTGTCGATGGCGCCAATCTGAGCCTGCAGATTATCTGCCTGTGCGCGCAATTGGCCGGCCTGTTCCTGGAAGGCACTCACCTGCTGCTGCAGGGCGTTGATTTGGTCGTCAAAGTTGTCGGCGTAGACGCTCAAAGCTGGAGAGATTGCCATCAACAAAGCAAGAAGCGTGCCGGCGGCTGCTTTGCGAAGGCTTCCGAAGATGGTGATGTTTGTTTGTGTACGCATTCGAATCTTCATCATAATATCCTAATCTCTATATCCTGTCAATCGAGCTTACGCTTACAGCTTCAGGTAGCGGCGAATGGCTAACTGCGCCGAGAATACACCGATCAAAATACCGATAACCAGCTGAGCCAAGAAGACCAACACCGGCCACGACTGGAAGAATTGTACCGTGCTACCGACGACAATTTCGTATTGCGAAAGTTCGTTTGCTCGGCTCAACAGCACAGCGTATACCAAGATGACAGACACAATCGAAGCCAACACACCATACATTGCCGCCTCCACAATGAACGGTCCGCGGATAAAGTACTTCTCTGCCCCGATAAGCTTCATCATCTCAATCTCGTCGCGGCGGTTAAAGATAGCCATGCGGATAGTGTTAAAGACGATCATAATAGATATAACAACGAACACGCCTGCGGCCACAAGACCTGCCGTCTCTGAGAACTGTGAGACGTTAGCGATGTTGTCGATGGCAGCTTTGCGCTCGCCGGAATAGCTTGTTGGCGTACTGGCGTCCAGAAGCGGTTTGTTCTTGTCGATCACCGCATTAAGTGGGTCGAGCTTGTTCGGGTCCTTGGTCTTAATCTTCAAGCTGGCTGGGAATGGGTTGTCCGAGCCGAGTTCGCCTAGTGCCTGCAAGTTACTGAACTCGGAACTGTTGCTCTTCTCGAAGTCTTTGCGGGCTTCTTCCTTAGATTTATAGGTTACGGATGTTACAAGTGGAACATTCTTTAGGTCGCCGACGAATTTCTGAACCTGCGATGGCGTTACATCGTCACGCAAATACACAGAAATATCGATCTTCTGGCGGACTTGATCGATCGTGTCATTAAATACAAAGCGCGCAAACACCGTTGTAATGATAATCAGTAGTGTGATGGTCATCACAATAGTCGCAGCTGTTGTCAGCCAGGCGTTACGGCGGAAGTTGTCGAGGCCGTAACGGAAAATGCGCAGAAATGTGGTCATACTTCGTTTCATGGTTCTATCCTTGGTTGTAGCTGCCTTGCGCGACATCCGAGATGACCTTACCGTGGTCGATGGTGATCACACGACGCTTAAGTTTGTTCACGATATCTTGGTTGTGCGTTGTCAGCAATACGGTTGTGCCGTAGCGGTTAATCTTCTCTAGCAAACGTACAATATCCCAGCTGTGCTTAGGGTCAAGGTTGCCAGTCGGCTCGTCGGCGATCAGGATCTTAGGCTGACGCACAACGGCACGGGCAATCGCCACGCGTTGCTGCTCACCACCGGACAGTTCGTTCGGGAATTTGTTCTCCTTACCAGTCAGACCGACCAGCTCGATAACTTTAGGAACAGTATGACGAATCTCGCGGTTGCTCATACCCACGATCTCGAGTGCAAAAGAAATATTCTCGAACACGGTGCGCTGCGGCAGAAGCTTAAAGTCCTGGAATACGACGCCAATTTTGCGGCGCAGCAGCGGAATATTACGATCTTTCAACGTATCGTAGTCAATACCGCCCACGACGATTTTGCCACTGGTGGGACGCTCTTCGCGGGTTAGAATTTTGAGCAGCGAAGACTTACCTGCGCCAGAGGTGCCTACTAAAATGACGAACTCTTTCGGCTCGACATGGAGGCTTACCCTATTGAGCGCTGGCTTGTTGTCTTTTCCGTAAATTTTGGTCACTCGGTCGAGTAAAATCACAATACCATTGTAGCAGTATAGTGCTCATGAATATAGGGCCGATGCAGACCTTCGACAAATAAATACTTCATTTTGTTAATATTTTATTCTATAATCTATCGGTCAGAGTTTGACGACCGCTAGGAAACCCCGATGGTAACTCGTAACCCGTACCGGGGGCTGATGATCAAAGCCCCTCGGTCCGGCCCTACGCCGCTGAGAATCGCCCGAGCCGTGTTACCCGCCCCGTCTTGGCAACGCGCCCAGGCCGTGCTGGGGAGCCCGTCTCTGCCGATCGTCGTTAGCCAGCGTCTCCTAGACTTGGAGGAAGGCTGGTTCATGATGATCCTGCCCGAATGGGTGCTCTTCGCCTTCGCTCCGCGCTACGGAGTAGGCCAAACGGCATCGAACAGGATCACGGTTGCGGCAGGCCTGGTCACCACCCCCATCCCTTGGGCCGGGGAAGACCAAAAAATTCGCGCACTGGGCACAGAATTGCCCGTCGCGTTCAAGCACCGCTTCTGCTGACACGCGCGCCGGGCTCTATCTAGTTCTGAGCCCGGCCGCGCAGCTATTCCGCTCGCTCGAGATATGAACTTATAAATCCATTGGAATGACTAGTATTTTTCCGCCCTGGCTGGCCCTTCGCCCTGATTTGGGGCAAAGGGCCAGCCACGGCCAATTGTCTCAGCGAGGCCGACGCGGCGAAGACTGAAGCCGATCAAATGCGGCGCAGAATCGCACCACAAAGCTTCGCGGTGCTTCGCGCGCCGCCTTGCGGCGATCGGTTGGGGCCGTATCGACAGCCTCGAATACGAAGTCCTGCTTCGGGGCTCTGGCGAGAACCCACGCCGCGAGATATTCGGGCGTGATGACCCCTTCAGACAGGACAAACCTGAGGCTGTTCCAATGATGCGGCTTGGGATGAAGACGAGCGAGATCCGCTTTGCTGCGGCAAACGATCGTCCTGGCGACCGGACCCACCTGGCTGATGTACACATCAGCTATTGCGCGAGTAGTCCGAGGGACAACGTTGATCACCACCAGCACGATTGGCGTCGCTGGCTGTGGCGGTTTTCCCAACCTAGCTTCCCTTCCGAGAGAATGGCTGCAGACAGAATCATTTATACCATACTTCTCGTAAAATAAAATCCCCTAAACCGCCTGTTCGAGATAGGCGTCAATAAAACCGTCGATTTTGCCATCCAGCACGGCCTGTGCGTCGCGCTCCTCATATTTGGTTCGCGTGTCTTTCACCATGGTGTACGGGTGCAGTACGTAGTTGCGAATCTGTGCGCCCCACTCTGCCGACTTAGTCGGGCCTTTCAGCTCGGCTATTTTGTCCTGGTGTTGCTCAACAGCGAGCTGTGCAAGCTTGGACCGCAGCAGTTTCATGGCGGTCTCTTTATTCTGTAGCTGGCTGCGCTCGTTCTGAATACTCACCGTTATGCCGCTCGGCAGGTGCGTCACGCGCACGGCTGAATCGGTCGTGTTCACAGATTGGCCGCCATGGCCACCGGCGCGGAAAACGTCAACCTTGAGATCGCGATCATCCAGCTCGACTTCTTCGGGTGCGTCGATTTGTGGCAGTGCCTCAACCAGCGCGAACGAAGTCTGGCGCAGGTTGTCGGAATTAAATGGGCTCAAACGTACCAAACGATGCACGCCGTGCTCGCCGCGAAGTTTGCCGTAAGCGTATGGACCGCTAATGCTCAACGTCGCGCTCTTTATTCCCGCTTCTTCACCGCTCGACTGCTCCAGCAGTTCAACTTTCATTTCACTCCGCTCCGCCCAGCGAGTGTACATCCGTAGCAACATCTGCGCCCAGTCCTGCGCATCTGTTCCACCAGCACCAGCGCTCAAGCGCAAGATGACGTCGTGGTCATCGTATTTGCCAGAGAATAACAAGTCGCGCTTGAGACTGTCGAAACTTTCTTCCAGGGCCACGACCTGCGCCTCAATCTCATTAGCTAGTGATACATCGCCCGCCTCGGCTAGCTCGACAAGGTCGTCGACGTCGTGCTGCAACCTGAGCCACGGGGCCAGCAGGGCTTCAAGTTTTGCCTCTTGCTTTGTGAGCGTCTGCGCGCGTTGATTGTCCTGCCAGAAATCTGATCTCGCCATTTGCGCCTGCAAAGACTCTTGCTCATGCGCAAGTTCATCGCCATGTAATCGCGCCCAAGCCTGCGATACCTGCCCGCGGAGGGATTTTAGACGTTGCTGTATTTTTTCCATTACCTCTAGTATATCACTTGCAATAGTGGCTTTATGATTGTAGAATCAACCCTAGTTCGGAATATTCGGCCTGACTATGTGGGAGGACAGATGTCCACTTTGCCCGAGCCGGCGGCTGACGAGACCCCGCGTCCACGGACGAGGACCAGGGGCCGCTGGAAGCGCTGGGCGCTCATCGATCTCGCGGTCGCGAGCATCACGACGTACGTCTCCATCGCCTTCCTGGGCATGTTGGAGTCCATCATGAACATGATGGTGGGCTCGAACACCGGCGACCGGCCGTTCATCACGATCCTGGCCGGAGCACTGGTGTTCCTGGTGAACCTGTTCATCGCGGCGATGGCCACAATCGTCATCATCGCCTTCGTGTCGTTCATCGCGAAGAACAAGAAGGCCGGGCGGCGCACCAGGCGGATCACGAAGGAGCGTCAGCGCCCCGAGCAGTAGGTCGCGGGCGCTGCACGCCCCGACTGCACGCCCGTCGGCCCCACTCTGGGTCCGACGGGCGTGTCAGCACCACTTTTGAACTTATTTATTTGCCAAGGATTTCGACATAATGCGGGTTGTACATTATGCCCAAGACGTTACCGAATGGGTCCACAACCGAAGCGGTCACAAATCCAGACTCGCCACGCTTGGTGATTGGATCGTACTCCGTCGCCCCCATATCCAATAGTTTTGTGAATGTCGCCTCGACATCATCCACATGCCATAGCAAGATCGAACCGCCAGGACCGGGCTGCATAGCCTTTGGTGCATACTTGCGGTCGATGATACCGAATTCGTCTTCGTTATCACCGATTCGGAACTCGACATACGCCGGAGCTTCCTTGCTTGGCATCTGGAAGTAGGCTTCCGCGCCGAACAATGCAGCGTACCAGTCGCGTGCGGCAATGACGTCCTCCGCGAAATAGTTTACGGTAGCCATGCCACGTAGAAAATGTTGTTTGCTCATCTGTTATCTCCTTTGTTATTAATGAGGCTAGCCCTATAATAGCCAGCAACGTGACAGAGATATTACAAAAACCCGCAGACAGTTACCGATCGCGTGGCCACCTGAACCCAGAAGGGTTCAAGCGCAGCGTCAACTTCTCTATTCAAAAGCCGCCAGCCGACCTCGCACAATTTGTGCAACACTTCTGGACCATTAGTTGGCAGGACCTGCAGAGCGCATATCATTCGAGCCAAGTCATGCACCGCCCATTTGTTGACGTCTTTATATCGGCCGACGAGGCTGGCATTCAGGGAACATTCCGCGGCAAACGGACATACGTCGCCGCAGAGACAGGTAAAATTATTGGCGCACGCTTCCGCCCCGGCGCATTCCACGCATTGTGGTCCGGCAAGATGTCAGAACTCCAGGATTCGGTCGTGCCGTTACAACGCCTGCTACCCGGTTTGGATTTACATGAGCAGCATCGGCTGCTTGCGCTCCCTGACCATGCCATGGAGTTTGCCGAGCTTCTTCGCTCGCTCCGACCGCAAGCTGATCCTAATATCGAGATAATCAATCAGCTCATCATAACTATCGAAGCCGACGATTCCAACCTCACGGTCAGCGACGTCGCGCGTCAAATTGGCCGAAGCGAACGATGGATTCAAGCGCTATTCGCCGAATATGTCGGCGTTGGCCTCAAGTGGTTCCTGAAGCGTCATATGTTACTCTCGGCAACCGAACGTATTCGTCAGACCGAACAGCCCGACTGGACAGCGATCGCGTATGACCTCGGCTACAGCAGCCAGCAACACTTTATTACCGACTTCAAAAGCACCGTCGGCCTCACGCCGCTTCAGTACAAGAAGCACCTAGAAGAATTATAAGCTTACTTGATTTGATCAAGCGCTAACAGATAAGTCTCGGGGATGAGATGCTCACCCGTTTCAAAGATCTCACGCTCCTGTTCAGGGGTTGGGAGCGAATCTTCCGGCAAATCGTTCAGCAGCACCGGCACGAGTGCGGTGTGTTTCCAGTCTTCTTTTTCGGAAGCCATGACCAACGCAAGGCGTGATTCGGCAATCTCTCCTACGCACTCCAACGGCTTGTGCCCTTCGATACCTAGAAGTTCGCGGAAGCCAGCCAACTGCTCACCATCTTCGAACATATTTTTGTGCCAGATCGCCTTGAGCTGCGGCGCGCTCAGATACGGCGCCAAGACCAAGAACACAAACCGGCATTTATCGCATTCGCCGCACCAGATGCGCCGCTTGCTTGGGTCGAGATGGAAGGCGCGATTGCAGCTAGTGAAGATATCATGATATTGCTCGAGTGTTGCGAACTGACGAGCAATGCGCAATTCGGACAGCGGTCGCAGCAATGAAAAGTACGCGAGCGATGGCGAAACAACACTGGCCAAAGTGTCCTGCAGCAGCTTCTCGGCTTCGATGCTTTTGGCCCATTGGTGGTTCACGTCGATGCCATTCCACATCAGGTTGCCGACGGATGCAGATCGTTCGTTGCTAAAGATAACCGTGCTCAGACCATTCATCGTCGCGGCCAAAAGGGCCAAAATTGAATTGATCATTGTAATTGGCACGTGGCCGTTCAGCGCGCCTTGTTCGTTCAATTCGCCAATTTTTGGGTCGATCTGACGGCCAACCTTAAGGTACGGAAGTTCGGCTCGCTCGACAGTATTCGCGATTGGCGTATATGAGTTGACCGAAAAAAGCGTCGGCTTGAAGCCTGCTGCACGCAAAGCCTCGATGCTCACGATAGAATCCTTGCCGCCGCCCACCGCAACAAGCGGGTGCTGTTCATCGACAACAGAAAGCGCGATTGGTTCGCCCGGAATAATCTCTGAGGTCTCAATCTCCGGGGTCAAGGCGTGCGGTAGGTTGTTCACGTAAGCAAACTCAGTCAACCCGCGGCGGATGACTTCCGTCAAGAAGTGCTTCTCGGCACTGGTGACGGGCATGCGCACCGCGACACGTGTTGGCACGGCTGTTTTGTAGTAACTAACGCTCGCGGCCAGCAAAAGCAGACGCGCTAGTCGGTCGGCAACTTCAGCGGATTGCTGGTCAATATTGCCAACCGGAATGCTCGCTTTTTCAGTGAGCGTAATTGGCTCGCCCTCGCCCAGCAGCGCATAATGCAGCTGCACTTCGCCGGTCTGCGCATCAAAGTCGTAGCCAGAAATCTCAAACGTCTCTACCTTACTGTGATCAAATGGTTTCATAATGCCCGCACTGCTTCCTTGAATTGATTACCGCGGTCCTTGTAGTCCTTGAACATATCGAAGCTGGCGCTACCCGGCGACAAGACGACGACGTCACCCTTCTGCGCAGCAGCTTTAGCTTTGGCAACGACATCGGTCATATTGGCGGCGCCAAGTTCTTCGACCAGTTCACCCTTCCCTGCTGTGTCGAATAATTCGCGTAGCTTGGGTGCGGTTTGGCCGATCAGTAGAACTTTGCGGAGGTTGAGTTTGGTCAATGCCTGAACCATTTCGTTGAGGTCGATCCCGCGGTCGTAACCGCCAAGCACCAAGACCTTTGGCGCTTCAAATGCCTGCGCTGCGACAATGGCCGCGCTCGTGCTGGCCGCAAAACTGTCGTCGTAATAATCCACGCCATCAATCTTACGCACGAACTCGATACGGTGCTCGAGACCCTTGTATTCACGAATCGCACGGGCCAAAGCCTCGACATCCTGCGTCACCTGCCATGCAGCAGTTAGCGCAGCGCAAATGTTCTCGAGGTTGTGCCTACCCGGAATCTGCACGTCGCTAACGCTGCAGATCTTCTGTTCGGCAATCACAAAATGACCGTCCTCAACATGCGCAGCCTCTGCCGATGCATACCGCAATTTAGTTGCGGCCGGCGATTGGTCGGCAATCCATTTGGAATGCTTATTGGTCGGATGATAAATAATAATATCTTCAGACGTCTGATGACGGGCGATGTTAGCCTTTGCGCCAATGTAATCGTCGAAGTCAGCGTGCACGTCCAAGTGGTCCGGCGTAATCATCCCAACGATGGCCATATGCGGGCTCTTCTGCATGGCCCACAGCTGGAAGCTCGAAAGCTCCAATACGACATAGTCGCCATCCTTCACATCTGGTAACAGGTCGAGTGCCGGTACGCCAATGTTGCCGCCCAAGTGGACTCGCTTGCCTGCCGCGTCTAACATAGCGAACACCAACGCGCTCATCGTCCCCTTGCCCTTGCTGCCAGTGATGCCGATCAAGCGCTCAGTGCCAAAAGCAGAAATGAATTCCTCGGTCACTGTGGTTACGCGTCCGTCTGTGTGCAAACTAGTTGGTGCGACCGGCGGCGAGCGCAGCACGACATCATAGCCCGTCAGCTCTGTTGCGTGTGCGTCCAGCACAACCTTCACGCCCTCAGGCAAATCCGCTGGACGCTCCTTGTGATAAACAGTAATGTCCATGTCTCGTTGCGAAGCATAGTAGCGATATGCCGACTGACCTTCGACGCCAAAACCGACTATCGCTACTTTCACTGGAAGAGTCCCCCGAGCTGCTGATGCAGAGTATCCAGGTCTTCCCTCTTCGCCTGGCCAAGTGCGCCGAATGCCCAGCGCTTGCCGTTGACTAGATTGTTGGCGGCGCTTACCATCGCGTCCTTCGTGATAGCCTCGATGGCTTTTGGCCGCTTGGCGTAATCGTCAATGTAGCCGTCAAAGAAGTAGCGGTCGCCGTACCAGTGCGCGATCGAGCCGACTGTCTGGCAGCCCATCTGGTGCTTGCCAAGGGCGAATTGCTTCGAAGCCTCGAGGTCCTTGGCTTTAATGTCGCCGCTGAGGACTTTGCCAACTTCTTCGTTCACGATCTCAAATAGTTTCGGTGCGTTCTTCAAGCTCACCTGTCCACCAAAGTCCCATTCGCTGGTGCTGTCGCTGACCAAGAAGTCAGACCACATACCATACACCAGGCCTTGCTCACGGGCGCGACCAAGGATCAGAGAGTGCAATGTGCCAGTCAGGATATGGTTGAGTGCCTTCATGGCGTCGTGCTCGGCGTCAGTGAAGCGCCAGTTAGCTTCGATAGCGAGGCCGAAGATAAGATTCTCGACGTCTTTGCGCAAGATGTGGATTGGCTCAGGCGCGCCAACCAGCTCTTCCCGCTTGACGGCAAAACGCTCGCCGCGTGGCAATGACCACTTCTCGAGCTTGTTGATGATTATCTCGTGGCGACCACCGCTCAAGTTGCCTGCGATCACGAAACGCAGGTTGTCGGAGGTGTGAGTTCGCTCGTAATGCTCTTTGATGTCCTTGAGCTTGATGTTTGGCATGGTCAGCATGCGTGCTTCGTCGCTCAAAAATCGCTCGCCGCTCTCACGGCCAATGCGCTGCCACAGTACGCGACCGTGGTTGTTCAAGTAGCCCGTCAACTCTTCCTTTACGTTGCCGTATTCGGCTTTGTATTCGGCTTGGAGGAATAATGGCTTGGTGACGGCAAGTTTCAGCAAATCCAACACGCGGTCCCACTCAAAGTCTGCGCAGTCGGCGACATACTTCAGACTGACGGTGCTTGTGCTGGCGTTGCTGTAGGCGCCGTTCTTCTCGAGCTCGGCGTTGTAGAGACGAGCATTTGGGTACTGCTCGTTGGCGCCTAGCACCATGTGCTCCATGATGTGTGGCGTTTCGTAAATGTCTTCGCTCAGCGCGTATTCGTACCCAGCGCGAAACTCAAAGTCAAAGCTCATGACAGTGGCGTTAGGCACATGAATGAGCAGGCCACGGCTGCCATTTTGAAGTACTACTTCTTCAACGGTGTGTTTCATGTTTAAAGAAATCCAGATTACGTATTCTCATACCATCATACCATTAGTTCGCCAATGTTATAGAGGTAAGTCGGGTTGACTTTTGGTCCTTTGATGATATTATTCTCGGGTACAGCAAGGCTCGTCCGAACAAGGGACACAAGATGGAAATCACTGATCGCTTCCCCACCGACCCTGATGCCAGGAGAGGTATCGCCGGCGACGCGGCAGCTGCGGCGAAGGCCCTAGAGGCTCTCACCGCCGGCCTGCCCAAGGGACATCTGGTGGTGGCTTGCTGGACCAAGCCACGGTTCAGCAACGACCGCAGCTACCCGGTGCGCGATGTCGAAGCACTGATGTTCGTGATGAGCGGCGTCTTTGCAGGCCACTGTCGTGGACTGCGCTTCTTCCACCAGCCCGAGTCGGGTGCGCCACCGGCCCACGGCGTGAGCTACATCACGCTGTTCCTGCCCTGACCGGGCAGTTCACTGTGGCTGGGCGTCGACGAACCACTCGTCGGCGCCCGCCCGGGCAACACTTGAACTTATACGCAAAACGCCCCGATCTTCTCGGGGCGTTTTGCTATTTGTGTTTCTTGCGGTTTTGGCGCTGTTGCTTGCGCTTCTTTTTGGTTTCGGCCTTTTTCTTCTTGGCGAGGTTCTCGTCTTTCTTCTGGAAGTTGGCTTCGCGAGTCACTTCGGCGATCTCGTTCACGCCCTGCTCGACAGACTGTTCGGCGGCGCGAGTCAGTTCGGTGTCGAATTCTTCGTCAGCGCGAGCGATATCCTGACGCGATACATGGAAGATTGCACGCACAACCTCATCACGCAGTGTGGCCTGGAGTGTCTCAAACAACCGTTGAGATTCCTGACGATACTCAACTAATGGATCGCGTTGGCCAATACTGCGCCAGTGAATACCATCGCGAAGGTGCTGCATGTTCTCGAGATGCTGCATCCAAAGCGTGTCCATAACCTGTAAGTAAATTTCGCGCTCCAGCTTGCGAACGGTTTCGCTACCGAAGTCTTTCTCGCGCTCTTTGTAGAGCTTGTTCGTAGCCTTCAGTGCGGCTTCGAAGCGATCCTTGTCCTTCTCGATGGCTGCAAGCTTCTCAAGGACAGGCTTTTTGAGCGGTATAACTGCTTCGAACTGCTCACCAAACTTTGCCTTGTCGCCAGGCGCAAAGATAACCAGCTGACGAACAGCCTCCTCGACTAGGTCGCTCACTTCACTACTGATGTCGTCCTGCTCCAGAATCTGGCGACGCATGCTGTAGATAGCCTTGCGGTGGCGATTCATCACGTTGTCATATTGAACAACATTTTTGCGCGTATCGAAATTATATCCTTCAACCTTCTTCTGCGCGCTCTCCAGAGTCTTGCTCACGGCACGGTTCTGGATAGGCGTGTCGTCGTCTACGCCCAAGCGCTCCATCAGGCCAGCGATACGCTCACCCTGGAAGATTCGCATCAGGTCATCCTCGGTGCTCACGTAGAACTGTGTCAGACCTGGGTCACCCTGTCGGCCACCGCGACCACGGAGCTGGTTGTCGATACGACGAGCTTCGTGTCGCTCGGAGCCGATAACCACCAAGCCGCCGAGTTCACGAACGCCTTCGCCCAGCACAATGTCAGTACCACGACCAGCAATGTTAGTCGCCAATGTCACAGCGCCCTTCTGACCAGCCTGGGCTACGATTGCGGCTTCCCGCTCGTTGTTCTTGGCGTTCAGCAGTTCGTGCTTAATACCAGCTTTGGTCAATGCGCGACTGATGGCTTCGTTCTTCTCGATCGAGGCGCTACCAATCAAGACTGGTCGGCCTTTCTTCTGATACTCGGCAACGTCGCGAACGATCGCCTTGAACTTACCAGACTCGGTCTTGAAGATCATGTCGGTCTTGTCCTCACGAATGACTGGCTTGTTACTCGGGATCTGAATAACGTCCAAACCGTAGATCTGCTGGAACTCTTCTGCCTCGGTGAACGCCGTACCGGTCATACCGCTCAGCTTCTTGTATAGGCGGAAGTAGTTCTGGAACGAAACCGTTGCCAGGGTCATGCTCTCCTGTAGGACAGGCACACCCTCTTTGGCTTCGATAGCCTGGTGCAGACCTTCGTTGTAGCGACGACCATGCATCAAACGGCCAGTGAACTCGTCGACGATGATCACTTCCTTGTCGCTTGTAACCACGTAGTCGCGGTCGCGCTTGAACAATGTCTCAGCACGCAGCGCCTGGTCCATGTGGTAGACAGAACGGACGTGGTCAGGAGCATAAAGGTTCTTGATGCCGAGCATCTTCTGGACCTTCTCGACACCTTGGTCAGTCAGACTGACAGCCTTGCGCTTCTCATCCAGAATGTAGTCATCTGGTAGAAGCTTGCGAGCAATACCTGAGAAGATTGCGTAGTTCTGACCGCTGTCGCTGGCCGGTGCGCTAATGATAAGCGGCGTACGAGCTTCGTCGATAAGGATAGAGTCAGCTTCGTCCACGATCGCAAAGTGTAACTCGCGCTGACGCAACAGATCAGTCTGGTCGACCATGTTGTCACGCAAGTAGTCGAACCCGAATTCGTTGTTCGTGCCGTAGGTGATGTCAGCAGCGTATGCTTCCTTGCGAGTGCAGGGTTTGAGCTTTTGGATACGTGGATCGTCGTGCTCTTCGTTTGTAAACTTGGGATCGTAGATAAATGACTTGTCGGCGATAACCACGCCCACGCTCATCCCCAGGAAGTTGTACACTGGACCCATCCAGCCCGCGTCACGCTGAGCCAGGTAGTCGTTGACGGTCACGAAGTGCGCGCCCTTACCCTCGAGTGCATTCAAGAAGATAGGCAGCGTGGCGACCAACGTTTTACCCTCACCTGTTTTCATCTCGGCAACGTTACCTTCGTGCAGCGCCATACCACCGATGAGCTGAACATCGAAGTGTCGCATCTTCAGCGTGCGGTCGGCCGCTTCGCGCACGAGCGCAAAGGCTTCAGGCAGAATGTCGTCGACAGTCGTCTTGTCGTCAGCCAGGCGGTCCTTCAGGACCTGCGTTTGCTTCTTGAGCTCGGGGATTGTCATACCCTTGTAGTGCTCGGCTAGATTATTGATTGAAACAACGCGCTTTCGCAGGCGCTTCAAGATCTTTGCTTGTGGGTCACCAAAAACTTTGGTTAGAAACTGTCTCACGTGGGTTACCTCTCTTACTTGTGTAGTCGGCTAATGCTGAAACTCAGGCGTCTGATTCAGTAGAACTCAGAAAGAGTCGTTCGCGAACGCGGCGGAGCAATCCTCTGCGCGCGGCGCTGCTATGCGTGGTCTTGTACTTGAGAAGTCTGTTGTGGAGTTTAGCTTCCACAATATCGACTGCGGCGAACTTATTCATCGTTGCGTCCTTGGCCGTGATGATTTCTCCCGGCAAGTGCAAGATGACTTCACACTCGTACTTATTGCCTACTTGATTTGCCATCTCGCGGATAGTTACAACGGCGCGCGCGCTCGCACGAGCGGTGCGTGGAATGTAACGATCCAGGCGGCCAATCTTGCGGTCGATGTATTTCACAACATCGGCTTCAAGCTCAAGGTTGATTCCTGACTTGTCAATCCGAGCAATCATGCCCATACACCTTTCTTCTCTTAACCTCCGGGTCGTTTGACCCTCAGTTGGCTAGTTATATTATACCAATCCCGCCTCATCGACGCGAGCGTAGATTTGTGGTTTTGTGCCAAGCGCTTCCACCAGCTCGGATAGCTTGCGTTGCAGTCGCTGGACGCGATCCTCCCTGAGAAATACTCTCGCGTAGCTGTGCCCGCGATCGCCTGCTCGAAAGCGTCCGACTGCGAACGTGATCAGAACACGCCAAGTCGGCGCAGCACAACAGACTGCGCGTCGCCTCAGCCCTACCCGGCAGGCTCAAGGCGATTCGCGCGGCCGCTGTGCCGATCTGCTGCGTAAAACAGAGGTCACAGATAACAGGACGCGCCCGACCCGATGCTTTGTCAACGATACCGCGACTAAGGGTGTATGGGAGGATGTAAATTTTCTCGGCCAGCTCGATCCATAAGATGCCTCGATTACCGCTGCGGTCGGTAATAGTCACGAACTCTCGGTCCCAGTCGGTCACCATATCAAACTTAGGCCTAAGCTCACGCACAAACTTCGGCTTCAAACCGACCCCAGCGATAACCTGGCCGTATATTTCTGAGGTGATGACTTTCATGGATCTTACAGGGTTTCGCGGCCGCCAAGGTACGGTCGCAGCACTTCTGGAATGGTGATTGTACCGTCAGCTCGCTGGAAGTTCTCGACAATAGCGATAAGTGGACGCTGAGAAAAAGCAGTCGCATCATTGGTGTGGACCAGCTCGAGTTCCCCACTCGCGCGACGAACGCGGGTTTGCATACGACGCGCTTGGTAGTCGGTGATGTAATCGGCGGTGTGGGTTTCGCGGTATTTGTCCTGACCGGGCAGCCAGGTGTCGATATCGACGCCAGCGGCGTTCGGGCCACCAATATCGGCGGTGCACTTCTGGAGCACGCGATATGGCAGACCGAGACTGGACATCAGATATTCCTGAATTGCGACCATCAGTTTATGCTCCTCCAGGCCTGTGTCGCCAGTCGTGAAGCTCTCCATCTCGAGCTTGTCGAACTGGTGTAGGCGGAAGATACCTTCCATGTCTTTGCCGTAGGTGCCAGCTTCGCGGCGGAAGGCAGTTGTGTAGCCGACCATGCGGATTGGCAGCTGGGCTTCGTCGAGAATTTCATTCATGTACATCGGCGCCATGACATGTTCGGCGCTGGCGTTGAGCCAGAGGTCGTCGTCGGCGAGCTTGTAGGTCTGCTCTTCTTTGTTGAGGCGACCAGTTGCATCGTAGACCTCGGTGCGCGCGACGGCTGGCGGCATAATAAGCGTAAATGGTTTATCGGAGACGTTCAGACCAGCATCAGCGATAATCTTCTTCATAGTATCGGCGTCAGTCACGACGTCCATGCCGTAACTCATCAGCGCGAAATGCAGACGGGCCAGCTCGCCCTTCAGATACGCAAAGCGGCTGCCGGCAACTTTAGCGGCTCGCTCTTTGTCAATCCAGTCGCGCGCTAAAGCGAGTTCCCAGTGGTTTTTTGGCTCAAAATCAAACTTAGTTGGCTCGCCGACAGTCTTGGCGATAACATTCTCGTCCTCGGTTGCGCCAACTGGTACGTAATCCAGCGGCATATTCGGGACTTTCTTGAGCGCAGTCACAAACTCACCCTCAACGACGTTCAGGCGGTCTTCGATTTCGGTAATTTCTGTTTTCAGTTCGCGGCCCCGCGCTAGCTGCTCGTCACTCGGCTTCTGCCCTTTGGTACTCGAGGACAGGTCGTTGCGCTCTTTACGAAGCTCTTCGACCTTCCCGAGAAGCGTGCGACGCTCCTCATCGAGCTGGAGTAAGTGAGCAATATCTACGTTCTTGTAGCCCTTTTGCTCGCTTGCCTCTTGTACACGGGCAGCATTCTCCCGAATGTAACGGATGTCTAACATGAACTTTATTATACCCTACTAGCTCTTGATGTCGACCTCTGAAGGCCAAATATGACAGGCACCATAGCCAGTCTTCTGAAAAAACTTCTGGTGATATTCTTCGGCAGGATAGAACGGGCCGGCTTCAGCGACTTCAGTGATGATGGGCGCCTTAAACTTCTCACGCTCGGTCAACTCAGCGATAACTGCTTCGGCGGTGTGCTTCTGGTCATCGCCCTCGTAGAAAATCGCCGACCGATAGTTGCTCCCGATGTTCGGGCCGTCTTGATTTGGCGTGGTCGGATCATGCATGCGAAAGAAATTTTCGAGGATGTCGTGGTAGCTGATCTTCTCGGGGTCGAACTCAATTTTGGTCGTCTCGGCATGGCCTGTTTTTTGCGAGCCTACTTGCTCGTAGGTCGGATTGGCGACATGCCCGCCACTGTATCCAACCTCAGTGCTCACGACGCCTTCGAGGTCATCAAAGTACGCCTGGACTCCCCAGAAACATCCGGCGGCGAGTAGTGCGGTCTCGGTTTTCTTTGCTTGTTGGTCCATACTTCTACCCTACGCCACGCAGGCGGCAAAGACCAGCACTGTTGCGGCTATGGAAGCCACGGTTCGGACGGCGTGCAGTCGATTCCATGGATTTTCGAATTCGGCTCGAGCCTTGGTTGCTTCGCCAGGCTTGCTCGTGTCAGCTTGAGCCAAGCGCTTGTTGAGCGGAATGTTACCGGCCATCGTGACGCCAAATGTACCCACAACATAGAGTAGGCTTGCACCAGCGAGTAGCAGCGGTCGAGTCGTGCCATCAGTCCAGGTCAGCCACGTCATAACCGGCAACAGCACAACCGGCCCCATAAAGGTCAGCAGAAACAAAGGATTCTCGATAACGACGTTGATATGCTGCATAGCCTGGACGTACGCCTCATCCTTCAGGCGGTGCAGACCTCCGTTAACCGCCACAGAAAAGGCGAAGAATACACCGGCCAACAGCGCCGTCAGAACCCCGGTGATGATAAGTAGTGTTTCGGTCATATTTCTCCTTGTTTATATCGGGCGGCTACCAACCACCGCCTCCTCCACCGCCACCACCGCCTCCGGCGCCACCGCCGCTAAAGCCGCTGGAGCTACTGCTACTTGGTGGCGAGAATGTCGCATTGCTTGTGCTCGAGAAACTATGCATAGCGCCAGCAAAGTACACTGCGCTGAACGCGCCCGCACCGCTGTACCAATCTGGCTGCTTCTCGTAGTACAGGTCGGCAAACTGCTTCGCCCACTCGCGCTCGATACCAAATAGCATGGCGTACGGCAGGAGCTTCTCGTACAGCTTGACGAGCTTGTGGCTGTCGGTGGTGTCGATCTTCTCGGTCAGTTCACCCTTAGGGCTTTGCATCACGCGAATACGGTCAACCTCGGCGAGCTTCATGTAGTCGCGCAAGCCATACAGGTAGTCGCGCATGTCGACGCCCTTTTGCGTACGAGCCGGCATGAGCCGCGAGCTAGCCAGCACGACGACTCCGGCCAGCAACATACCCAGCGTGTATGGCGGGAAGATAAACCCGACGACGCACAGTACAATCCCCCACGCCAGGTACATCTGGAAGACCTTCTGCGGTGGCTGCAAGAAGTAGCCTTCGTTCGCCAATTGCTGGTCGATGCTCTTGCCCAGGTCAGCGGCCTTCTTGTACAGCTTGCTGCTGAGGTCACTCAGGTCAACCTTGTCGCCAACTTTCGGCTCAGCGCCAAATAACATCGCGACAACTGCCTTCTCCTCGCTTCGCAGGCCCATTGTGGTTTTGACTAGCTCGACGGAATATGTCGTTTTGTCTTTCAGTACTTTCTTTTCGGTCTGTTCAAAAATCTTCAGATAGCGACGCACAGCCAGGTCGATAATCTGCGCCGATATGGAAGCGGCTACAAATCGCTGCTTCAAGACTTCGCTGCTCCCCAGAACACTCATCTCCTTGGGCGGCAAGTACTGCGGTACGATCGTGCCCCTGCCCTTGGCGTCACGGCCGTACTGGCGCCATTTACGAATCACAACCCACAGCGCGAAGGCTGGCGGCACAAGCCCAAAGAGCACGATACCAGCAATCCACCACAGTATCTGACTCAACGGTACCTGGTAGCCAACAAACGTATTTGCGTTAAAACCCAGCACGTAGCTCATCGTCTCGCCAGCAGCCAAACCGCGCGTCGTAACCAAGTTCACGGTCACCGCGCCGTCCTTGGGGTCGACCGTAATGGTGCAGTCCGACTGCTGAGAGTCGTTGGTGCCAGTGTAACAGCGCTTATCGTCCTTAAGCGAACTCACGAGGTCCTTTGGAATGTGCACGCTCGCGGTCACCGAGTCGACGGGCTGCTTCCAGTCGTCGCCGTTCACGTCCCAGAACAGCTCGTCGTGGTCGCTGAACTTAGCGACGACATTCTGCATCGTGTAGGTGATGTCGTACTCCTGGAGACCGTGGACGTACTTGTTGGAATCGCCGATCTTGACCAGCATATTGCCGGCCTTGACGACCTCTGTCGTGTACTTGACCTTATTGCCGCCCGCGTCGACAACTTTCTCAAGCTTGAGGCTCACGTCGTGACCCTGGTAGGTCAGCGGCAACGCGCGGATAATGCCGTGATTTTGGTCGAAGCTCGGGAACTCCGCGATAATCTTCTCGGTCACCTTCAGTGTGCTGATGTTCTGCGAGTCACGACTCAGGGAATAATCGGCATTGAACGAACGAATCACAAAATTCTGCGTATCCTGCGCCCGCGCCGGTACCGCAAACAAACTAACCGCCACGAACAGACTCGCCGCCCATGCCCCTATACGAACCAACTTTGAACGCATTTTTTGCCCCCTGTGAATTACCCTCAATTATACAGCACTGTGCGCAATTACAGCTCTTTAGGTGATTCAGGCTCCTTATTGCTGGATTCGTCTTGAGAGGCTGCGGCTGCACCGCTTGAATCGACGGTGCCCGGTGGCGTCACAAGCGTAACCACCTGAGCCTTGATGCTGCCTTCGATTGTGTTGACCTTAGTAATTAGCTCTTCCGTACCTTCCTTGATGTCCTCAACGTACTTGTCGACTATTGCCGCCTCTTCTAGAGTGATGCGCGCAAAATCATGAAAAAGCTTGTTGCGCGCTGTTGCAATGGTTTTCATTAGCTTGAGGGTATCCTTCTTATCAGGGAACTCAAAGTTGGACAAGCGATTAATATAGTCGCTCATATTGAGTGGTTTAGCCTTGGTATCATCAGCCTTCAAAAAAATAACCGCTCCGTATGACTGATAACTAGCCCTCTCCACTGCGTAGCGAACGGTATCGAGAAGGTGTTCGGCCAGATACTCGGCGAAACTCGCAAAGATTATCAAGGAAGCAAGCTTCTTCTCAAAGTCGCCTGAATCCCACGATTGACGGGCGAGGTTGAGAAGATTGTTCTTTATGTCTAGGTTGTCATGATCAAAGGGAACTTTTTTCATCTGAGTTGCAGCCTTGCAACCAACCACTCCCGTGGCAAAATGCTCAGGAACCAGCCAGCTCGTGGACCGCTGGTGCGGCCGATGAGCGCGCGATACAGCGTGGTGAACATATCTTTCGGGCTGAGGCCGAGTTCTTCTTTGAATTCGTAGATTGCGTTGTGGAACCACTGGCCGTCGGCATCAGCCGGGGCTTGAGCAACCTTCTCACCTAATCGGGTCAGGAATTCAACTTCGACTTCATTAAAGTCAGCGGCGTTAACTGTTTCGAGTAGCTCAAATTTCACGTCTTCTGGGGCGCGGTTCTGAAGCCAATTGTCGATAAAGCGCAGCTCTGCGCGGATGATCTCGGCATCTTTCTCGGCAGTTGCGGCGTGTTCGGCGGTGCGACGAATCACATCGATGGTTTTGTCGGCGTCCTTCAGCGAAGCCTGGTAGCTGGCAACGAGGTGCGTAAATGGAATGTTGCTAACTGTTGGCTCGACATCGTGGGTACAAAGCTCAATAAGCTGCTGCTCGGCTTCGGTGCGGTCTGGTTTGGCCAAAAGCGCAGCGAATTCATCGAACAGGCGCATCATGATCTCGCCTTCGTCAAAGAAAAGGAGCTTGCTTGGAGCGGCGCGCAAGATGAAGAACCACACGATCTCGGCAGGCATCATCTCGACAAGTTCAGATGCAGTAATGGTGTTACCGGCAGACTTACTCATCTTCTTGGTCTCGCCCGTACGGTTGATGAAGTCGTATGGTACAGGGATTGGTGCTGGTGCCTCAAAAACATCGCGGACGATCACTTCGCCGGTGTCGAAGCTGCCGCCCTTAGTAGCGTGGTCTCGGCCGAATGGCTCAACATTTACACCCATGAGCCACCAACGACCAGGCCAGTCGATACGCCAGTTGAGCTTAACCAGACCGTCTGCGTACCCGATTTCGCGATCGTTACCTTCGCCGTCCACGTAGACGAGCGTTTTGCTGTCGGTGTTGATCGATTTGAACTGGCGATTCTTAAGTCGGCCATCTTCGATGACTTGGATTGGCGACCAAGACTCCTCAAGTTGACGTCCAGAAACTTCGGTGATTGCCTTGCGGATAATATCAACACCTGCCAGAGCTTTCTCGATAGCCGGCACGTAGAATCCTTGGCGGTATTTCTCGTGTGAGCGCACAACTTCCATCTGGAGTCGAAGCTTCTTGCCGGCCTCGATCATGTCAGCTAGGTAGTAATCAGCGTAGCTGCCGTTGCCATCTGGCGATGGGACGTCACAAAGTGGTTTGCCGAGATGCTCACTCCACTCTTCTGGGACTTGAGAGGGAACTTTGCGGAAGATATCGAGGTCGTCCACGATGTGCAGATGGCGTGCCTCGCGGCCACGGCGCTTCAGCTCAACCATAATAGCTTCAGCGGTCAGAATCTCACGGAGTGTCCCGAGGTGGTACTTGCCAGATGGCGACACGCCAGAACTGACGATAATCTCGCCTTGGGGGTGCTGAGTCATTGCTCGCTCTACGATGTCGTTTAACCACTGCATAACTGGGGATATTTTACCCTATTTGGATCCAACTTGCCAGAGGTGAACGGATGGACATTAATTGACTTCATAATGATTATGTTATAAAATAGCAAATCTGAGCTTCATCCGCTTTGCATCAACCACTACCCGGGAGGCACGCGTGACCACGCGTACACGTCTCGCTCGACTGGTTTCCACATACAACAACCCGCTCCTGGTGGGGCTGATCGACGCCGTCCTGGTCTTCGTCCTCAGCATGATCACTCTGATCGCCTCGTTCGCGCTCTACAACGCGAGCGACCGCGGCCGGTGGTTCATGCCCATGGAGTTCGAGAACGTCGCGACCACACAGGCAGTCGTCGCGGCCATGGTCGGCCTGGCCAGCATGGCCAACAGCGTGCTGCTCCGATCCGAGCCTCGCCTGATCCGCTCGATGTTCCGGACCGTCTGGCGCACCATACTGGTGATGCTGGCGGCAACGGTCGTCATCTGGATCATGGGCAGCATCCGCGAGCTGGTCGCCCTGCCGTCCTACCCGTACGGCTTCGACCCGATCAAGCTCCTCCAGGCGTTCGGTGCCTTCGGTCTGGCCGCGGCGCCGATCGGCTACCGGCGACTCGGGTTCATCCGCTTCACCAATTCGAAGTGACCCGAGCAAGATGAACTCAGCGCTGGCCCCGCCCCGTCGATCTGACGGTGGCGGGCCAGCCTGACAAGAACTTATAGATTACCCTATTTCCCGACTTCACAACAGGGGTGAAGGTGGTTATAAGATATTGACATTTTAAACCTTTTATGCTAATATATTCAAGTTCAACTAGGGCAGCTAACACCCGCCCCGAACCCGACATCACAGGAGCGCTCCGTGCGAATCCCCAACATCATCCGCGGCCAGTACAACTCCGACAACGGTGAAATCCGCGCCGCGATCGCAGACGCCATTACGGCGACCGCCTTCTCCATCGGCATGACCCTCGCGTACTTCCAGGCCGTGAACTTCTTCGGCGCCCACTACCCCGTTGGCACGCGGGAGGTGCTCGGCTTCATCGGTATCAAGGACTACATGCGCTGGGAAAACCTCGGCATGGTCGCGGTGATCGCGCTGGCGACGTTCATCGTCAGCATGCTCGCGATCATCATCACCAGCTTCGCGAAGCGGCCGATGGCGAGGACTGGTCGCTCGGGCAAGCTGACGACGATCGCAGTGATCGTGGCCATGGCCAGTACCACCACCGTGGGCCTGCTCATCGTCCAGAAGATCAGCATCAGTTCCGTCCTGGAGTCCCTCCTGGCCTTCGGCTTCGTCGCCATCCCGGCCGCGCTGCGACTCACCAGCCCGAACGCGTTCGGGTACCGGTACGTGACGGCCTAGGCTGTCACTGGCGGCACCGGGACGAGACCCCTAACACGATGTCGGCGACCCGCCCCTGCGACCACCATCGCAGGCGGCGGATCACCGCACAGAACTTATACACTCACAGCACAAAAAGTCCGGCACAGCGCCGGACTTTTTGTGTGATTGAGGGAACTTGCTACTTGATCTCTTCGACGGTGTAAACAACTTCACCGCGTGGAGTCTTGATGGTGGCAGTGTCGCCGACCTTCTTGTTCAGGAGAGCCTGACCAATTGGTGATTCATCAGAGATCTTACCCTCGAGCGGGTCAGCTTCAACAGAGCCAACGATAGCATAGCTCACCGTCTTGCCCTTGTCGCTCTTCAGCACAACGGTCACGCCAAGAGTCACCTTAGAGGTCTTGGTGTGTTCGATGATGCTTGCGTTCTGCAGGATTTCCTCGATCTCAGAGATACGAGTCTCGAGCTGCCCCTGTTCGGCGCGTGCAGAGTCGTACTCAGCGTTTTCGCTCAGGTCACCGTAGTCGCGCGCATCAGCAATTTTCTGCGCGATGTCGCTGCGCTGAGACTTGAGCTCGTTGAGTTCTTTTTCTAGTTCTAATTTGCCAGCTGGTGTCAGCTGATACACTTTCTTCATAATTCTTCCCTCTCCTCACTCATTACAATTTGGGGAATGCTATTCCTTGGAGCGTACGAACCCGTGTAGCAGTCTTATAAACTGGCCTCGGCTACCACCGTGTCCGTTCGTACGCTACAGTATAGCAGTCTAAACTAATTTGGCAAGTAATGTGTCGACCTCTATAGACTCAGAGGTGGCTTGGGCCCGTGCCTTGTACTCCAGCTTACCAGCAGCAATGGTCTTTTCGCTGACCACCACACGATGTGGGATGCCGATCAAATCGGCGTCGGCGAACTTCTCGCCAGGGCGAGCGTCGCGGTCGTCATACAGGACTTCGATTCCCTTGTCACGAAGGGTTTTGTACAACTTGTCAGCCTCAGCGACAACTTCGTCGCTCTGACCGATTCGTACGAGATATAGCTTGTAAGGTGCGACGTTGTCTGGCCACACAATACCATGCTCGTCGGCAAACTTCTCCACTATTACGCCCATGACGCGGGTAATGCCAATGCCGTAACTCGCCAGATAGATTGGCTGTTCCTTGCCATCTGCCCCCGTTACGTAGATGCCCATTTGCTCTGATTTTTCGGTTCCGAAGTTGAAAATGTTACCGACCTCGGCGCTCTTTACCTTCTCGAGTTCGCTTTTGTCGATACCTAACTCTGCAACGGCGTCATCCAGGACTTCCTCGTTCACAGCAATCTTCTTCTCGCGATGCAAATACAGAATGTCCTCGCCGGCTTCACAGATGGTCTGGAATTCGTGACTGAATTTGGTAAATGCGCCACCGCTGGCAAAGGTAACGTAAGTGTCCTCGCCTAGGCCAAGACGGTCGTAAACGCGGAGGTATGCCTGCTTAACCTTCTCGTAGTATTCGTCGAGGTCTTCACTGGTATTGTGTAGTGAATACATGTCCTTCATGACAAATTCGCGGCCGCGCATAATGCCACTTTTGGCGCGAAGCTCGTTGCGAAGTTTGGTCTGGAACTGATAGACGCTGGTTGGCAGGTCTTTGTAGCTCTCGACGTACTGCTGCATCATTTCCATGATCGCTTCTTCGTGTGACCAGGCTAGGCCGACTTCTGTTTCATCTTTGAGTTTGGTCTTAAACCACACGTCTACGATGTCGTCGCCCCAACGAGTTGTTGTCTCCCATGTTTCTTTGCGTTGCAGGTTAGTCATGATTAGCTCTTGGCCATTCACAGCGTTCATCTCTTCGCGGACAATCTGCTTGATGTTCTCGAGAACGCGAAGGCCAAGTGGCGTGTAGGCGTATACGCCAGCCATTACTTTGTAGACGAAGCCAGCGCGGATTAGCAGCTGGGCGTTTTTGGCGGTTTCATCCGCAGGCGCTTGCTTGCGGGTCTTAGTAAACAGTTGTGAAACTTTCATTGAGTATCCTCTTCCTTAAAATGTCATGTACGAAATCTGGGGTATAAAAATTACGGCCGGCAAGCCGGAACGGGCGTGTGCATGACTGGTTGGGCTGTGTAAAATACCATCGTCAGAGGTCCTAATTGACTTTCATTATAAACAGAACTATAAATGCTACCAAATTTTTCAGTGCATGCAGCGCGACTGATGGCCACAAACTGTCGGTCTTTTCGCGCAAATAACAGAGAAACATACTAAGCACAAAAACGTCAATGCCCACATTCGCCTGTCCATGCGCCACCGCGAACAATAGACTCACCCCTACCGCGCCAACCCAAAAGCCAAACGTGCGCCGAAAGGCCGTAAATAGAAACCCCCGGAACAAGACTTCCTCAACTAACGGGGCCAACACAACCAACGCCACAAATATCAGCGCCAACTCATACCCGTTCGGGTCGGTATAGCCGATATCCTGATGCTCCGTCAGGTCGATACTGAACATCACCGCGAATATGTTGGACAACGCTGTCGAGATAATCAAATACAACGGGAACGCCAGAACCGACCACCCCAAAAGCCCTGGGTCGAACTTGCCGAGGCCGATCTTAGAGAGTTTGCTGTGATACAGCTTGGTGATGACAAGCCATAGCACCCACAGCGTGATGAGCTGCGTCAGACCTTGCAGCACAAAGATCTTGGCATTCTGATCCAACGCCAGCGCCCCGACAACACCGAGCACCGGCACGAGCGCGAACTGCGGCAAGAAAAATGCCGCGAACCCCCACGCCGTGGCGCCAAAAATCCCCCATTCTTTTGGTTCGGGGGATTTCCGACGGCTCGAGTGGGTCTCGTCGCTCATCTACTTGCCAGTGAGGCGACCGACGTCGACCACAGTTATCAATACAACCAACGCCATGAGCGCCAGGAAGCCAGCGGCTTGGATAGATTCTTCACGCTCCTTGGTGAGCGGCTTTTTCAGTGCGCGGAAGATCAGTGTCACGAATAATCGACCCCCGTCCAGCGCGGGAATCGGCAGAACGTTCATTACCGCGAGTGTCAGCGAAATGATACCGATCAAGAACAGCACTGGCTGGAAGCCAATCTCGCTACTGCTCCACAGGATACTAAAGATACCAACGGGGCCGGCAACGTTCTGGCCAGCCTGCGCAAACTCAGCACGGAACAACTGCGACAATGTCGTGCCAATCCCCTTCAGTGTCTCCCAAGTCAGCTGCGCGGTTAGACCGACGCCGACAACCGGTGCGGACCATGTTGAGGTGCTCGTGGTCTGTTCGAACGGGCTGATGCCGGCGTAGCCTTGGCTCGCAGTTCGTTCTTTGTTCAACGTGAATTTTACGTCGCGCTGTTGACCATCGTGCTTAACAGTCAACGTCACTTCTTTGCCTGCGTTTGCAGCGGTGAAATCGACCAATTGTTGAGCGCCAGTAATCTCTTTGCCATTTGCCGCCAAGATCGAGTCTCGATGAACAATGCCTGCTTTTGCGGCTGGCGACCCAGCTGCAACTCCGGCGGCGTAGACGTTTTCGGTCGAAACCTTCGTGTCACCGGCCACAGAAAACTGGTTCGGGACAAGCTGCGGAAGACCGGTCAATGCCAAAATCGTAAAGATAACAACAGCGGTCAGCCAGTTCATGACCACACCAGCCAGCAGGATTTTGGTCTTCACCCACATAGTTGCGCCACCGTATGTACCAGGGCCATCTGCCGAATCGTGCTCGCCCTTCAGCCTAACGAATCCACCCAGTGGCAGCCAGTTAAGCGTGAATAGCGTGCCGTTCTTAAGCTTCTTCTTCCAGGCGCGTGGCGGGAAGCCAATGCCGAACTCCTCGACAACTACCCCATTACGACGTGCGACAATAGCGTGACCCAGCTCGTGGATCACAACCAATAGCACGAATAAAATGATCCCGATGATGAAATACAGTGTTCCCAAAATTCTAGTTGCCTCCGAATCGGCGGTTACGTCTGCCGTATTCTTCTATGATACCGGTTACGTCTTCCTTTGTCATGGCTGGCCAGAATTTGTCCAAGAACAGTAATTCACTGTACGCAATACGCCACAGCATGAAATTGCTGATACGCTGCTCGCCAGAGGTACGAACCATCATATCAACGGGCGGAACCTCGGGCGCGTAGAGCCGGGCCGTGATCGCTTCTTCGTTTACTTCATCTGGGCTGAGGCCATCCTCGATGCATCTCTTGGTGGCTTCGACGATCTCACGCTGACCGCCGTAATTAAAGCAAGCGCAGACTGTACCTTTGGTCAGGTCTTTGGTTTTTTCCTCGGCTTCTTCAAAGGCCTTGGCGACCTTCTCGGGTAGGTCAGCCTTAGAGCCGAGGTGTTTAAAACGAATGCCACGCTCGATGAACTCGTGCAGGTCGGTCTTGACCATGCGGAGGGTTAGCTTCATGAGGTAGCCCACTTCCTCTTCTGCGCGCTTCCAATTCTCGGTCGAGAACGCGTAGACAGACGCATACTTCACGCCCCGATCAAAGGTTTCGTACAGCACATCCTTGAGGGCGTTGTACCCCGCAAGGTGGCCTTCGTAACTTGGCAGACCGTGCTGCTTGGCCCACCGGCGGTTTCCATCAATGATAAAACCGATGTGCGTTGGCAAGATGTCAGGAGATTCTTGGTGCATGGCAGTTCATTATAGCGCTTTGTTGGCGCTAGATCGTCATGATTTCCGTTTCTTTGGCCTTGGCTGCAGCTTCGAGTTTGCCCTGCATGTCCTTCATGAGGTCATCGACAACTCGCTCGACGCGCTGGACTTCGTTCTCGGCAATCGCCTTGTCGTCCTTGGCTTTCTTGGCAGCTTTGAGGGCATCATGGCGCACATTGCGCAGAGCGATGCGGCAGTCCTCTACCTTCTCGCCGAGCTGCTTGGCGATCTGCTGACGACGCTCAGTGGTTAGAGGCGGCACAGGAATTCGCACAATTCGGCCGTCGTCGCTCGGGTTGAAGCCAAGGCTCTGATCGTCGCGGATGGCGGCGACAACGTTCTTCAGCGTGCTTGGGTCAAAAGGAGTCACCTGCAGCAGCTGAGGCTCAGGCGCCACGATGTTGGCGACCTGGTTTAGCGGCATCTTGCTGCCGTATGCTTCCACCGTTACCCCCTCTAGCATGCCAGGGTGAGCGCGACCGGTGCGGATCTTTTTGAGGTCTTCCTCAAAGTGCGCAAAGGCTTGATTCATCTTATCTGCAAATGGATTTGTGTCGAACATACGGCTCCTAAAGTTTCTTCTCTATTTATCATATCAGACTAACCCTGTTGCCAGATTGATATAACTGATTATAATAGCCTTTTGTTCTGTAGCCCATCAACGGGGAGTTAGAATGTCAACGATGATGACAAGGGTCAGCTGTCCGGGCTTTGCCATTCTCAAGGATGGCAAGCGCTACGGCCTACTGACCGACATGGAGTCACACATGGGCCTGATGCCGATCGGCGGCGCGCTCCACGCGAGCGCCCGCGGGATGGCGAAGCTCATGCAGAAGTTCGGCGCGCCAACGGACACCTTCGAGCAGGCTGCTGCGTTGCGGTTCGCCGTGCCGACATCCCAGGTTCCGAACGTCGTCGACTGGTTCGAGACGCGGGAGGACCGCGACACATCAGTCGGACGAGTACTCCGGAACGCGCTGTTCGAGGAGACCGGCGTGCTCACTCGCGCCCAGGCGGCCAGCATCACCGATCGCTTCGCCGGCTTCGCACGCGGAACGGGCAAGACCTTCCGCACCAACGTGCATGAGCGCAACACGCTGTACTTGATCGAGCTGTACGTGGTCACCGTGCCGGCTGCGGCGATGCGCGTGTTGCGACAGCAGTCCGTGGCACGGCGGTCGCACTTCCGTTTCGCCACGGCTGACGAGATCCGAGCCAAGAAGCTGGAGATCAACGACGCGCCCATCCACCCCATCGCCGCTTCGCTCTTGCGTCCGAGCGAGACGATCCCGAGAGGTTGACGAGAACACACCGCCCAGATGGTGCCCGAGCCACTCGCCGGGCGCCATCTGGCGCGAGACCCCACTCAACGCGCAAGATATTATACCCGACAACTTCGCCCAATAATTTCAAGATTGTCACAAAATGTTACACACATATAATGAATCCTTGTTCTTGTTGGCAATACTCCCCCACCGGAGGTGGCTTGATCATGGGTACGGGCACGAGAATCCGAGTAAGTTGCGCCGGGCTCGCCGGCATCAAGGACGATGCAGGCAACCTGGCGCTCTACGTCACGACCAAAGAAGGCCAGACCTTCCTGCGACCACTTGGCGGGTCGCTCCAAAGCACCACCGGCTGGGACTATCTGGCCACGCACTGCGGAGCGGCACAGCCCGAGGGCCGATCCGACCTTCGGTTCACTGTGCCTGTGGCTCGAGTCGACAACGTCGTCACCTGGTTCGGAACGCGTCAGCTCCGGGAGACCGGAGTGCTGCGCTCCCTGTTCGAACAGCTCATCGACCGGAGCCACGTTCTGACGTCGGCCGAAGCCAGGCACCTGACCCAGCGACTCAGGGGACGTGTCCAGCACCGTGGTCAAAGCCCCAGCGGCGTCGCGGTCCAGGACACTCTGTACCTGGTCGAGATCTTCGACATCGGTCTGCCCGCTGCGGTGCTGGCCAAGCTCAAGGCGTCGCCCAAGATCCAGTTCGTGAGCCCGGATGAAATTCGCCGGGACTCGGTACCAGGTGGCCGCATCAGCAGCCTGGCAACCTGCCTGCTGCCCACTCGGTGAGCAACTCCAACGAGAACTGCTCGGCCGGGCGCCCTACTCTGCGACTGCATGGGTAGTGGCGTCCGGCGGGCAAGCTCCACACTACTTGAACACAAAAACAAAGAAGCCGCGATCACTCGCGACTTCTTTTTGTATTTTGAGCAAATATATTATTCGCTAACGCCAAGCTCGATGCGCTTGAACTGGCGAACAACAATGTTCTCGCCCAGACGAGCAATGTGCTCTTTGACGTAGTCGCCAACAGTCTGGTCAGGATTCTTGATGTATGGCTGCTCGGTCAGAGTCTTCTCGGCAAGGTACTTCTTCAGCATGCCGTCTGCGATTTGCTCGAGCATGGTGTCTGGCTTGCCGTCGTTCTTTGCCTTCTCTACAAACTCTGCCTTCTTAGCTTCGCGAACGTCAGCAGGAATTTCCTCGACGCTTGCAAATTCAGGCGCACTTGCAGCGATGTGCATAGCAACGTCGTGTACCAGGTTCTTGAAGTCGTCGGTGCGAGCGACAAAGTCGGTCTCACAGTTAACTTCGAGGATAACACCGATACGGCCGCCGTGAACGTAGCTGTCCACGAGACCCTCGCGAGCTTCACGCTCGCCCTTCTTTTCGGCGCGGGTCATGCCCTTCTTGCGCATAGCTTCGAGCGCCTTGTCAAAGTCGCCTTCAGCTTCGGTCAGAGCAACCTTAGCGTCGGTCAGACCAACACCAGTCAACTCTTTAAGTCGCTTTACTTCGTCGAGTGAAATTGCACCCATCTACTACTTCTCCTCTTTGGCAGCTGCAGGAGCGGCAGCCTTTCGAGCCGCAACGCCTTCAGTAACTGCTTGCTTAACGTAATCAGTGAGCAACTGGACAGCCTTGATGGCGTCGTCGTTTGCAGGAATGATGTAGTCGGCTACATCTGGGTTTGCGTTGGTGTCAACGATAGCTACCACTGGGATACCCAAGCGGCGAGCTTCCTTAACAGCGTTTTCTTCAGCAACAACGTCTACAACAAACATAGCGCCAGGCTGGCCGTTCATGTCCTTGATGCCGCCGTACTTGAAGTTCAAGTCGTCGATCTCTTCTTGGAAGCGCTGTACCTCGAGCTTGTTGTATCGTGCAGCAAGTTCGCCACTTGCCATGCGAGTTTCGAGGTTCTTGAGGCGCTTAACACGCTCGCTGATTGTCTTAACGTTGGTGAGCATACCGCCCATCCAGCGCTCGGTAACGAAAGGCATCTTGACGTCCTCGGCTGCTGCCTTCAAGATGTCCTTAGCCTGTCGCTTTGTACCAACAAAGAGAACTTGCTTGCCAGAAGCAACTTCCTTCTCAATGAAGGCAAGTGACTTTTCCAGACCTTCAACGGTCTTGGTCAGGTCAATAATGTGAGTTCCAGCACGCTTACTGTGAATGTAAGGTGCCATCTTAGGGTGCCATCGGCTGGTCTTGTGCCCAAAGTGAGCACCGCTGGCCAGCAAAGCCTTGATATCTACAGCTACTGCCATAAAATCCTTCTCCTTCCCCTGCGCTTTCCCGAATGGGAGGATTTGAACGCGCGTCAGGGTGATTCGTTAAAACTTATTACCTCAGTACTTTACCACATTTACCCCTGGATTGCCAACTCTTAGAGCCTCACACCAATTCCAGCCAAGCGTCTCCTCTGTTTGCTCCCTGCCCATACCCTTTACATTTCCTCCTAAAACAGATACAATTGTCATCAAGTTATGAAAAAAGATCTACATCCAACCGATTATCGCCCAGTCGTCTTCCAGGACGCTGCTGCTGGTTTTGCCTTTTTGACCAGCTCAACTGCTAAAGCAGACCAAACTATCAAGTGGGAAGATGGCAACGAATACCCACTCGTTCAGGTGCACATTAGTAGCGCTTCTCACCCGTTCTACACTGGTAAGGAAAAGCTTCTCGACACCGAAGGTCGCGTTGACCGCTTCAAGGCTCGCGCCGAAGCTGCCGAGGCCCGCAAGTCCGCTCTGGCCAGCAAGGCTAAGAAGGCCGCCGCTAAGGTCGCCAAAAAAGCTGACACCAGCGAAGAATAACTTCAGGCGGAAGCCGAGTCCGGGGGCATACGGTAAATGGCAACTATCAACCTCAACCTAGAGGGGCTTCAAACCGAGAAAGTTAGTCTCGAGGCTTTTTTGAGCACTCCGAACGCCTTCTCTGACCCCGACTATGCCAAGAAGACTCGCCGGCTCACCGAGCTGGACAAAATTATCAGCATTGCCGCCCGCAAGGACGAGCTCAAGAAGCAGCTCAATGAAGCCCACGAACTCGTAGGCTCCGATGATGGCGAGCTCGCCGACCTCGCCAAGCTAGAAATCCCAGAGCTTGAGGACGAACTCACGCGCATCGACGAAGAGCTCTTCATTCTCCTCACGCCAAAGGACCCCAACGACGAAAAAGACGTCGTGATTGAAATCCGCGCCGGCGCTGGCGGCGACGAGGCATCACTCTTCGCGGCTGAACTTTACCGTATGTACGTCCGCTATGCCGAAACACACGATTTCCGCGTCGAGCACATCAGCGATAGCCCGAGCGACGTCGGCGGCTTCAAAGAAATTATCTTTGGCGTTAAAGGCGTCGACACCTATCGAACATTCAAGTTCGAATCCGGCGTCCATCGTGTTCAGCGTGTGCCTGCAACTGAAAGTTCCGGCCGTATTCACACATCGACCGTGACCGTCGCAATCATGCCCGAGGCCGAGGAAGCAGACGTCCAAATCAACCAGAACGACCTGCGCGTTGACGTTTACCGCAGTAGCGGTCACGGTGGTCAGTCGGTCAACACCACCGACTCCGCAGTACGCATCACTCACCTGCCAACCGGACTCGTCGTGACCTGTCAGGACGAAAAGTCCCAGATCAAAAACAAAGAAAAGGCTATGAACGTACTGCGCTCCCGCCTGCTCGCTATCAAGATCGAAGCCGAACAAGCCAAGCTCAGCGCGCAGCGCCAAAGCCTTATCGGTTCAGGTGACCGCTCTGAAAAAATCCGTACCTATAACTTCCCACAGGACCGCATCACCGACCACCGCATCGGCTATTCACGCAGCAACATCCCCGGCGCATTGAACGGCGAGATCGACGACCTGGTCGAAAAACTCCAATCATACGAACGCGAACTCCTGGCAGCTGGCGCAGAAAAGCAATAATATGACGATCCAACGGTGGCTTATTGATGCCACAGGTACCCTCGTTGAGGCTGGTATACCTTCGGCCAGGCTGGATGCGCTTATCCTGCTAAGTGACGAGCTAGGTCAAACCAAGGCGCAGATACTCGCCCACGACGACGAGCTGCTCAGCCAAGAGCAATTCGACAATCTAGAAATGAAATTACAGCGCCGGACGGCCCGCGAGCCAATGGCCTACATTCGCGGACACCAGGAATTCTACGGCCGCGAGTTCGCTGTCACGCCCGATGTCTTGATTCCGCGACCTGAGACGGAAGCGCTTATTGAACTTCTTGAAACGCTCGATGTCGAAGCGCTTTCAACGCTTGTCGACATTGGGACTGGGTCGGGCGCGATCGCCATCACCGCCAAACTCGAACATCCTACTTGGCACGTTGTCGCTACCGACGTGAGCACAGAGGCGCTGGCGGTTGCAAAAACTAACGCCGCAAACTTGGACGCCGACATCTCACTGCGACGCGGCGCTCTGTTGGAGCCTTTGACCGAGCCAGTTGATGTCATTGCCGCCAATCTCCCCTACGTCGACCAAGCTTGGGAACGATCATCGCCCGAGACCAACTACGAGCCAGCCTTGGCGCTCTTTGCCGATAATAACGGTCTGCAACTAATCTACGATCTACTCGACCAAGTCCCAGGCGTTCTCACTGACAACGGCTACGTTCTCCTCGAGGCTGACCCCGAACAGCACGACGCCATCATTAGCTACGCCCGCGCCAAGAGTCTTCAGCACGTCGCGACTTCCGGTTACATTATCGTGTTAACCCGCTAGCTGCCGGGGTACGGATCGAGCGTTGCGGTAACAGTTTGCGACTTGCCATCGCGAATAATTGTCAGAGTAATCTTATCTCCAGGGCCGTACTGCGCCAGCAAGCTAGCCAAGGAATGCTCATCGGTGATCTGTGCGTCATTCACTTTCGTGATGACGTCAGCGGACTTCAGGCCAGCCTTATCGGCCGGGCTTCCGGGCACAACCGCCGGGCTATTCGCATCGCCAGTCACGTAGGATCCTTGGTTAACGCTGAGCTTGAGCTGTTCTGCGGTTGCCTTATCAAGGCCCACGTAGCGGACGCCGAGGTATGGGCGGACAATTTTGCCTTGCTTCAGAATAGTGTTTATAAGGCCTTTTGCGTCGTTGATAGGAATAGCGAAGCCAACGGCCTGACCCTCTTCGGAGATTGCCGTATTGATACCGACAACTTTGCCGTCGAGCGTTACAAGCGGACCGCCAGAGTTGCCGGGGTTGATCGCAGCGTCGGTCTGGAGAAGATTCTCGAGCTGCTCGCTCGCGCCGCTGCCGTCACCGGCCTGGATTGGTCGACCCTTACCAGAGATAATCCCTGAAGTCACGCTATTACGGAACTCTCCGAGCGCATTGCCGATAGCGACAACCTGCTGACCCGGCTGTACGGCATCGGAATCACCCAGCTGTACAGCTGGTAGGTTCTTTGCGCCGTTAATCTTCAAGAATGCGATGTCATTCAGCGGGTCACGACCGACAACCGTTACGTCGTCGTACGTTGTTCCGTCGGCCAAGACGACAGTGAGCTTGGACGCGCCGGCCGGCACGACGTGCTTGTTGGTCATCACGTAACCGTCAGGCGAAATAATAATGCCACTCCCAGCGCCCTGCTCGACGGAGTTTGCGCCGAAGTATCGGCGAACATCAGAGACAGATTCAGTGGTGATAGAAACGGTACTGGGGCTTACTTTCTTAAATACATCCGCCACGATCTCTCCCTGTTGGAGGACGATCTTTTCGCGATTGGCATCGATAGTCTGCGACGCATCAGGCTTGATAACACCGGTAGCCAAAAGCAACCAAGCAGTTAACGCACTACTGGCCACACAAAGCGCCACGATACCCACAAGTTTTGCAGGCATGCCAAAGCGCAATTTACGCGAGGCGGCCTGAATTTCTGGCTTTTTCTCCTCTTCCATATTCCCCTCTTACCTAAATAACTTGGTTAAATCGTAATGTCCCAGCGGGCAAAAATGAGGATAAACGCGATGAGCACAGCGCTGAAGATAGCCGTAGAGCGCACGAGGCTCATATTGAGGCGATGCGCTTTGGCGGCAGCGTATAGCTTGGCTGCGGCCATAGATATCACCAGTGTGAGCAATGCGATCTGTGGAATCTTGAACGGCAGGCTTACATCGTACACGTTAGTCCAGCGATATAGTAACCAACCAAGCTGAGAAACAACCAAGCCCCAACCATAGGCGATAAATTCTGCACGATCTTCTTCGTAGTTAGCTACCACGTGGCGCGCAACAATGTAGCCAATGATGAAACAGCCAAGGATAATGAAGAATTCGTTAACCCCTGGAGCAGTCGACAGGTTAAAGAGTACGGTAAGCGCCAAGAACTGCGCGATGCCAGCTTGCAACATGACCGAACCGTGGTCGGACCGAGGTTTCACATACAGAAGCCAGATGCCGTAACCGATAGCCAGAAGGAGCATGATAGGTAGATTGCCGGTACTGAAGTACAACAGGCCAACGTAGCTCACGCCAACCAAGAAGTCTACGAAATTCGCTTTGATGTTAACCCACCAAAATCGAGGACGTAGCGCAAAGACGCGCCACTTGCTAAGCATAACTAATGTCAGTGCCGGCCAAGCCGAGCCGAAGTCGAGGACCAACAGCAGCAACACTAGGGGCAATGCAGCGTTGATGCCAATATAGGCTAGCTCGCCTACTTTGGTACGACGAATACCTGTCTTAAGTAACTCCATGATGCACTCATTATATCAGAGTCGCCGCGCGCTCGCACCAGTCGATTACTGGTTTGAGCTAGAGCTTGCTGCGGATGGACCGACGATAACCACGAAGGCTGCGTCGCTAGTGACGCCCGCTGGCAGTGTTGTGCCAGTTGGAGCCTTCATGCCTAGGACTTCCTGAAGCTTCTTGAGAGTAGCTGGCTTCTTGCCGCCGCTGAGGTCGTACAATTGGTACTTACCGGTGATCTCAGGGGCAGTGGCGATGTTGCCGACAGTCATGGCGTTGTCTTCGAGCTTGTTGGCGAGTTCGGTTGCAGCACCAGATACGCCGCTGCCGTTCAAGACATCCACCTTGGCAGCTTCGGTTGAGATAGCGCCGAGGCCAGACAGCTGTAGCTTCATAAAGTTCTGGAGCGCACTATATTCGTACAAACCAGCAGTTGGCTTCACGACTGATGAGCCATCAGGGCCAGCGCCAGTCGTTAGGATAGACGGCTGTTGGTCGATGAGACTAATAGATTGAATGTTCTTAGAGTCGATGCCTTGGGCGACCTTCAGGAAGGTTTTGATCTCGGAAGCGTCGATGCTCGTGTGAATGTTATTGCCAAGCGACTCCATAAAGTTCGTGACAGAAACTGGATTAGCTAAGAATCCGACGCTAGTCGCCTTCTCTTTCATGCCGATCATAATCTTGCGCTGGTTCGCTTCGCGGTCGAAGTTACTGCGCGGCAGACCGTAACCACCAGAGTCGTTGCGGGCCTGAGCAAGCCACATTGCGTGCTCGCCGTCCAGGTGCGCTGGGCCAATTGGGTACTTAACCAGGTAACACTTGTAGTTACAGCGCCAGTCAAAGTTGCGGTCCAGAATACCGCGAGGGTCAGTACTCTCGATGTTAATGTCGATACCGCCAAGTGCGTCTACGGCCTCCTTCACGACAGCAAGGTTCAGGTGGACGGTGTACTGGAAGTCGACGCCGAAGACTTCGCCAACCTTCTTAGACAGCGCCTTCTGGCCAGCGTCTTCCTTCTCGCCATCACCTGCCACACAGGTGTAGACGGTGTTGATCTTGCCTTGGTAACCGAAAGTACAAGGCTCGTCGTACTTAACCCACAAGTCGCGCGGTACGCTAGCTAGGAATGCAGTCTTGTTCTTCTGGTCAATACTCATCATCATGATCGAGTCGGTCAGCAGCGCCGCTGGGTGCTGCGGGTCGCTCTCTGACGTACCAAATACCAAGAGGTTTGTGCGGCCGTACTGGTCTTTCTTGAGCTCTTTCTCGCTACTGAACGCAGCAGTCAGGACGTTGCCCTTGAAGACGTGACTCGAGGCAACAAAAATGCGGTAAGCAAAGTAACCGCCGACGGCCAGGATGATAATGATAAGTGCAATAATAATCCACTTAACCTGCTTCTTGCTCGGCTTGCGGAAGCGGAACGGGCCGCGCTTTTTGCCGCCCTTACCTTTTTTGCCGCCACCATCAACCTTTTCATCGTCAAGCGTGAGGTCGATGTCGATTGGCTTGATGCCTTTGGCTGACGTGTCGGACGTGGCTTTGTTGAATTGAATCTGCTCGGCGGCTTTGTCGCCGGCGACACGAGTCTTGAGTGTTGGCGGCATGTCCTTGCCGTGAGCTGCGGCCGTGTCATTCAAAAAACGAGACGGCACGCTCATGCCATCAAGGCTGGGGCGGCGTCCGGGAGTTTGCTGCGGACTACGTCGCCGCACAAACATGCCATCAGTATTCCTGTTTGAGGATGAATTTCTCATAAGTGCAATGCTACACACTATATCGTGTTTAAGCTTACGCGTAAACCCGGCGAGCCACCCGCCACGGATCATAGATATCTCTGTCATAACGGGAGTATGGTAAAGACGAAGTCTGAGATTATCCTGAGAAAACATAAGCTTTTGTACTCTCAGCCAGTCACCTCCGCAGCGTGGTATTATAGTGCCTATGGAACCTACCCAGCATCAGCCAGCGCCAACTCCCCCACCAGAGCAGCACCCTACCACCCCCACTCCGCCTGCCACACCAGCGCCTAAACCCGAGAAAAAGCGTTTTGGACTCGGCAATGCGAAGGCATTCTTGTCAGTCGTGGCGTTCATCGGTGGCGTTATTATCGCAGCCGCACTTATCAATCAATTTGTCTTCCAGTCATATTATGTCGATGGCACCAGCATGGTCCCGACACTTCACAACAATGACCGGCTGGTTATCGACAAAGTAGAGCGCACCATCGCGCTCGCTGGCGGCAAACACTACATTCCACAGCGCGGGCAGATTGTCGTACTCGACAGCTCGCTCGTAGACCAGTCTGGCCACAACGAGCAACTTATCAAGCGTGTCATCGGCCTACCCGGCGAGAACATCAGCATTAACACCGACGGCGTCGTGACCATCCGCAACAGCGAACACCCCGAGGGGTTCAACCCCAACCAGACGCTCGGCCTAACTAACCTTGAGCCGGCTTACGTTGATAGCGCTATCAACCTCACGATACCTGACCACCAGGTCTTCGTAATGGGCGACAACCGTGCACCGGGCGGATCATACGACTCACGTGCCTTTGGCCCAGTCGAGAGCGACAAAATCCAAGGTCGCCTACTCGCCCGTATCTTCCCGCTCGATAAGACAAAGCTCTACTAGCATGCTCAAGACATTCACCAACCGCCTCTCTCCTCGCGCTCGCACCGCGCTATCGTTTGGCGTATGGATAGTTGTGGCCGTTGTCCTGGCTGTATTCATGGTGAACTTTGTGGCGCGCAGCTACAGCGTGCATGGCATCAGCATGGAGCCGACACTGCGGAGCGGCGACACCGTACTCACTAACAAAATCGCCATCTCCTGGTCACGACTGACCGGCCAGCAGTACGTGCCAAGTCGTGGCGCACTCGTCGTATTCAAGAATCCCTTCTACGACCAAGGAGACCCCGATATGTTCATCGTAAAGCGTGTCATTGGCCTGCCTGGCGACCGTGTAGCGGTTCGTGATGGACGCATCACTGTCTACCCGGGAAACTCGACCGACAGCTTCAACCCTGATGATAACTTTGACGGTCCTCAAAGCCCCACATCTGGCAGTGTTGACCGTGTCGTACCTGATGGCGAACTATTTGTGGCCGGTGACAACCGGCTCGAAGAGAATTCATTAGACTCTCGCAACGGCATGAGCACCGTACCAATCCGCGAGATTCAAGGCACGGTTGTATTGCGGTTTTGGCCGCTCTCTGGCATTCGTTCGTTCTAGCAGCAAAGTCACTCAGCGGAAGACCAGAATCTTACACTTAGAAACATCCCGTTCCCCGGGCGAACGGAGCGAGCTGTTTGCGAGCGAAGAGTTTTCTAAGCGTAACGGTTCTGGTCTTAGCGCGTAAAAGCTAGTTGAGCAGCATTCCGGTGATACGGTCGAAGTCGTCCTGGTTCTTGAACTGGATAACCAGGCGGCCGCCCTTGGCCATGTTCTTGACGCTGACTTCAGCACCGAGGCGCTTGC
>CAZPGP010000005.1:40654-56804 GCA_964586395.1 uncultured Candidatus Saccharibacteria bacterium | reverse complement strand
AGATCAAGCACCACTTTGACGATAAATTCCTAGCCAACAAGGGCATCGACTACTAAAATAAAGCTCATGTCTAAACGCACCCTCCACCGCACGCTTGCCGGGCTTGTCATCCTGGCCGCCAGTACAGTCGTCTACTATTTGCAGTCACACCCAGAAGTGCAGCAGTCCGCACCCAAAGAAGTTGCGGGCGTCGTCCAGCCCGGTTATTACCGCGTGACCGGTGTCAGCGATGGCGACACCATCAAAGTCGACATGAACGGCAAAACCGAATCCATCCGCATGATTGGCGTGGACACGCCAGAATCGGTCAAACCCAACAGCCCCGTGCAGTGCTACGGCAAAGAAGCCAGCGACTTCACCAAGCAGAACTTATCTGGCAAGACCGTCAAGCTAGAGGCCGACACCACCGGCGACAACCGCGACCGCTACGACCGCCTGCTGCGCTACGTATATGCAGAGGACGGCACGCTGTGGAACCAGAAGCTCATCACCGATGGCTACGGCTTTGCCTATCTATCCTTCCAGTTCAGCAAGCAAGCTGACTTTGCCGCGTCGCAGGCCAAAGCCCAGGAGTCCAAGCTCGGACTCTGGACTAGCTGCAAACCAGAACTCAGCACCGGCGGACGCTGGTCAACCAACGATTTGTAAGTAAAAACAACTCGCGCCAAGAAAGAGTAGGGTGGGATGTACGATTTGATTGGACTGGTTGCTGGCGTCGTAGGCCTGGCAGGTTACGCGCCGTACGTGCGAGACATATTGGCGGGCAAGACGCAGCCCGATCGAACATCGTGGCTGATATGGACGCTGGAATACGCCGTGCTGTGCGCCGCGCAGTTGGCCAAGGGCGCAGGGCCAGCGCTGTGGCTCGCCGGGCTGCAATTTGTGGGCGTGATAATTGTATACGCACTGTCGTTTAAGTACGGCGTCGGCAAACTCGATCGCCACAAGGTAATTCTGCTGGCCTGCATATGCGTCGCGCTCAGCGCGTGGTTCTTCAGCAGCGACGCCACCCTTGCTATATGGATACTCGTAGCCGTCGAAGCCACCGGCGGCCTGCTCACCGCGCTCAAAGTCTACCGCAACCCAGGCAGCGAAACGCTGACCATGTGGGTGTTGCTATCCGTCGCAGGCGGGTTAGGGGTGTTTGCTATTGCGCCGGGGAATGCGGGGGTGTTGTATCTTTATCCGATATTCCTAGTTGGGATGGGGGCGGTTATTGTGGCTGCATCAAAATTAGGAGCCAGGCAGGCAATACCAGCCGAGGAAGTCTAGGCTTACCTCTGAGCGGGCTCGCCCCCGCTCAGATTCAGTCTCATCCACCGCACTCCATCAGGAGCCTTGGACTTAGGCTGACCGGGTTCATAGTTAATAAGACTTAATCCTAGACCAATTCCGTCCTTAATACCCCCGCCCTCCAAAGGGTAGTCGTCCTCATAGTCCGACTGTGGGCTGACGCGACCTATCGCATAGCCCTCATCACTTAAGAGTTGCGACAGAAAGGCCGACTCCTCGCCCTCTTTAACCGTTACATATACTGAAGCACCAACCCTAGGGCAGGGTCCCGAATCAATCGCCATCAGTGCGCCGAGAGCATGCGAACATGGCCCTCCCGCCCTAACAGAGGTCGAGTTAATTCCTCCAGCTTTTGATATGGCACGATTTACGGCACCGGTCAGCTTCTGGAGCCTCTGCTGATAAGAATACTCTGCTATTCCCCAGGGGATTAAGATCAAAGCCATCACAATTCCAGCCGAGATAGCGGCTCGCTTCCCGGGCGAATTCGTTGCCCGAGCCCATAATGTTCCGTCTATTCTTCTCGCCATACCTACTTATACTCCGGCAAGCTGAGTGTGAATCTTACGAGAGTCTTGTCGGCTGGAGGGTTATCGGTTTCCTGAACTCCACAGAAGAGATTGCCAGTTGTTGGATAGAAGCTGTCATAAAAGATCTCAAGGCTTACCGACTCTGGACCCTCCTCAAGATCTATATGGCTGCTCCTCTGACTAACCTTATCAGAAAAGGTGGTTATATCGTTCGGCGTTGCAGGTGCCGCGCTACCCACAAAGTTCACGAAGCCTCGTTCTTTCATAGTGTTAAGCGCAAGCTCAGTCGCGGCCTCGCGACCACCAGGCACTTCAAATATTGCATAATACCAGGGCCGCCTATTGTCCCACCCACGACCTGTGTCTTCGCGGCTACAAAGTTTCTTTGCGCCATTTGCTGTCATGGCGTTCTCAAGAGGCCTGGCATCCTCGTTTGCGTAATTTCGAGTTAAATTCCTGTAGTTAAAATAGCCAAGGCCGCCGATCACAGTCAAAACCAGGATCACCATCAGCACAATCTTGACCCTACTTCTTGTGGATTTTGACTTCGAAGATTTCATCGTGCTCACAGTATACATGAGATTGGGGATGGCTGGTTACTATGTGGGCGTCGAAACTCGGAGTCAGTCAGGCAACATCAGAAATCAATCCTTAAAATCAGTGAGTTTCACGTCAATGCCCACGATACTGTGCCCAGGTTGAATTGGTTTGCGCGCGCAATCGTATGTTGAGCCTGGGCCATCAATAATCATCGCCAGCTTAATAATGCCAGGCTCAAGATCGGAATAAGGGACAGGTTTGCTCGTGTAATCAAAATGCCATGCGTCTACGAAGTCATCAGCAACCGTAATGGGGCCACGATCCTCTTTGGACGCTTGCTTTAATTTGTAACCCTCTTTTAGTGCCGATTCATACACGTACTTAGTCGCGTCTTCTTTACTCATTGGCATATCATAAAAAGCCTGAAACCACGGCCTTCTATTATCGAAGCCCCTGCCTGTGTCTCCGTGAGTCCCACAACCATCCCTGACGGCGCCAGCCTTTATGAGTGACTCCTCTAAGGGCAAGACCACTTCATTCGCATAGTTAACGACTTTGAATTTCGAGAGAAGGTAATTCGAGGACCAAACGATAAAGACCGCAAGGAGAGTGCCTCCGAGAACCCACGATATTCGCTTGATGTTCTTCTGATCGAATCGTTTGAAAATCATAACTACTTGCCTCGATTAATCCTAAACTCATCCACTAGTCCGTACGCCAAGGTGCCCGCCACTACTAAAGCCAGAGGGATAAAAGCCAAGGGCAGAATGACCACGAGTATAAGCCCAAGCGGTGCAGGCGTGCTAAAACGAAGGTCTACTTCCTGCAGGACTCCAAGAACAAAAGGGGAGAGTACTACGAGAGCAAGAAGTGCTGACATCCTTGTACCAGCGCCAATATATTTGCTTCTGGACAAACCAAATATGACAAGAAGGAAGCTCGGTATGGCCAACAGGTAGGTCACTAGCATGAGCGTTCTTATAACAAACGCGTATGTCGCATCGAAACTCAAGCCGCTCAGCAGCACCCAGCCAGCCGCGAGCGTGAAGAAGAGGAAGCCAATACCGGCAATTACACGCTGAGGTGCGCTAGGGGGTGATAGGGCTTGTAAACTTTTAGTCATCTCTGTCTTCTAGAGATTCGGAAGTTTCTTTTACTTCTTAAAATTAGGGAGCTTAACGCTCAAGCTAATCATACTCGTGTTCTCATCACTATTGATCACTACTGTGTCTTTGGTGCCGCACGAGATGTTACTTAGAGAATGTTCGCCATCATTGTTAACGCCCAACGCTAGTTTCACATTGCCAGCTTCCAAATCACCGTAAGATGACGTCTTACTTGTATTGTCGAAGTACCAGTTATCAATAAATTCGTCAGCAATCGCGCCTAGACCGCCACGATTTTCCTTGCTTGCATGAGTAAGGCTGTAACCGTTGTCTTTTGCGGCCTTTTTAACCAGCTCAACCGTGTCACTTCGATTGGCCGGAAGTTCGTAGAAGGCATCATACCAAGGGGCCTGGTTATCTGTGCCTTTTCCGTCATCGCCATAACCACACTTTTTGACAGCACCCGCCTTTACCAATACGGACTCAAGTGGCTCAGAGGTTTGCAGGGCGTAGTTCTTGTTGGTGGCCGGAGATTTTGTGATGGCCCATGCCGCAGCAATAACCGCAAAAATTAACACAGGGATGGCTACAAGCCATACTTTTTTCGATACAGGTTTCTTTGATTGAGATGCCATAAAGGATTCCTTAATTTGCTCACAGTATACAGAAGGGTGACAAAAAAAGGAACCCACCGATCAGTACGGGCTAATGCTTGCTCCTAAGGGCAAGCAGTGATATCATCCCTCCACTCGTGGTACCAGGGAGTACTGCGAGAGAACCCACTAGAGCAGAAAGAAGGTGAGACGGATGAGTCGCTGGCCGCGAATCAGACGAACTGCCGGTGCATCGCTTGTGCTGGCAGTCCTGAGTTCGCTACTGGTCGTCTTCGGACCTGCCAGTCCTGCGTATGCCGATCCAGAGTGTCAACCTGGCGGCGCGTACGTCCTGTGGGCGCGTGGATCTGGTCAGAGCTTCAACGACGTCGAGGCTCAGACGTTCTACGAAAACGTCTACAACAACCTGCAAGTCCGCGGCATCACGGAGATCGACTGGGCCGAACTGGGAAACCTCGACGGTCAGCCTGGCGTGGATGCCAACGGCTATCCTGCCGTGCCGATCCCATGGTCAATCCCTACAGGCGCATACGACAACAGCGTGACAACCGGCAGAAACGAGCTCGTCACACACCTGAACGACAGGTATGCTGGCGACGGGCCCAAGAACACCGGAAGTTGCAACAGCGAAGTCCTCGTGCTGGGCGGCTACTCGCAGGGCGCCGAGGTCATCGGACGAGCGCTCCAGGGTGGTCTGAGTCAGGCTGTAAAGGATCACGTCGGATATATAGCGCTCTATGGTGACCCCAGGTTCAACCCGGGGCTCATCGGCGATCGACAGAACCGTGTGAATTTCCAGTCAGCATGGTGGTGGGTCCGAGGAAATGACCCCGGATACCACGGCAACACCATACACAGCGGCATTCGAGGAGCATACGACCCATACGCTCCGATAGAGTTCCGCGGACGACTCGGAAGCTGGTGTGATTCCGGGGACGGCCTGTGTACCGGTCTGGACATTCGAGGCGGCAACCACGGTTACGCCTACGAGGGTCCTGATCGCTGGATCGCCGACGGCGCAGAGAAGGAAATAGGGTGGGCCGTAGCCCACAAACGCAACGCGCTTAACCCGACCCTTCTACCAGCAACCACTGGCTACTACTCGCCGCCGGATTCGGTGGCGGGCCCGCCCGTGGCGCCACCGCCACCGATCATCAAACAGATCAAACGCAAGACCGACCACGCTGGCATCTACCAGGTCTACGCAGCCACGCCCCAAGCCGTCACCGAAGCCTGGTGGCACCCCGGCCAAGGCGTACAGACCAAAGAGATGATCCACATCTCCCAAGGCAACATCGTTGGCTTCGACAAAGTCAACGAGCCGGATGGAACGACGCAGTCGCTCTACACGGCAGTGCCTGACGGAGTGTGGGAGACGTGGTGGCGGCCCGGCGACGGACCGCACAGCACCAAGATCGTCACCGGTCTGACCGGTGTGCGTCAGGTCATCGCCGATCCGGTCACGGACGGCGGCCAGTACACGCACCGGTTGTATGTGCTAGCGCAAGATGGTCCGTACGAAGTCTGGTGGCGTGAGGGCGGGGATGGTATCCACGTCAACCGCCTGGACATCGTGAACGATCCGGTTACCATGACGAAGTCGCGGGGACCGGACGGCACAGACCAACTGTACGTGGCCACGCCGACCTGGGTGTACGAACTGTGGTGGCGCCCGAACACGGGCGTGAACCACGGGTCGGTCATCAACATCACCCAGGGCGACATCCGCAGCCTGGACAAAGGAGCGAACCTGCCTGACGGCGGACAGCTCCTGTACACAGGCACGAGTACGACCGGGTGGCAGACGTACTGGAACAGCGCGAATGGCACTGGCATCAGCCACGGCACGATCGCGACGGGCCAGTCCAATGCCATTCAGATCAAGAAGACCGTCTACGACGGCACACACCAGCTATACCTGGCCACGGGCGACCACGTCCAGGAGTACTGGTGGAACGGCCCCAACAGCGGGACCAGCGAGCTGATTCGCATCTCGCAGAGCAACATCACCTCGTTCGACAAGAGCGCCGACGGCCCGGACCAACAGCTCTACACGGCCTCCGGCGATCTGGTCTACGAGACATGGTGGCGGGGCGGAAGCAACCCTTCCGGCCCCAACACCAGCGTGCTGTTCAAGGTCGCCCGGTAATTCGGGCGGCAACAATGAGCGGGCAACTACAGTCCCTCGTCGGCCCAGCCGGCTCGGTGGCTCGCCCCTCGTGGGCGACATCGGGCCGGCACGGGCTGGACAAACAAAGGGTGGGCACCCTCTATGAACTTATTGCGCCGAGAGGCAAGGAGTGATTTAATTCGGGCACTATGTCGAACGCTAAACAAGACTCTCGTTTCAAAAAATTCCTTATCCGCAACGATAAGAGCATCGTAAAAGCACTCTCCATCGTCGTGACTGCCTTAATTATGAAAATAGCTGTCTTTGGCGTATTCATAATTGGGCTACCACTTTACTGGGGGCTCTGTCTTGCTATGCCATATGTATGCGGCGAACGCACAGGTGTTGCGCTATTTGGCATCAGCTCCATTACCCTTGCAATTATAGGAGGCATACTTACGCTACGCTTTTTAGGGAAAATGCGGTGGCTCATCAGTATTCAAGCTGCCATCCTTAGCTACTTCGTCACTTTTGCGTTTGACAGCATTGTTGGATCAATTCTTCGAGAAGATACCCCACCGGCAATGCAACTACTTAGCGGTGCTGTGCTGGTAGGTGCTCTACTCGTTACTGTATTCACATTAGAGCGTGCAGGGAAGTGGTCTCTCGCCATATCAGCCCCTTTGGTAATAATCTACCTCGCAGGAATGCCGTTACTCATGGAGGGTCCCGTCAAAACAGCTCGAACTTCCTACGAGAACCAACAAGGCCTTGCGGAAGCAAAGGGTCTGCAATTTCAGGTTTTTACTCCAGGGTATGTGCCGTCTGGCTTTGAGCTTATAGCCATAAACACCATTCCGGCCGCAGGTAACCTACCCCCATCCTATAAGCTCGACTATAGCACGAATAAAGATAGCCCGTTCGGCCGAGAAGCAATGCGACTTACGGTGGTTGAAGAGCAACGCGAAGAAGACAGTAACCGACCTGAGGATTGTAGATCAATCGGGCAAATCGAAAAGTCAGCACCGTGTGAGGTCCTGGGCGAAACCGCCAAAGGCAAGGTCTTCTACGTAAGTTGGAGCAATGACCCGGGCTATGCCAGTGCCTACTACGAACTTGACGGGACTCTTATTGAAATCGGCTTTTACGCCAAAGAAGTAAGCAAGGAAGAAATCCTGAAGGTTTTCAACTCGCTGCAGCCTGGCGCGACTGCGCCTAAATAAGTGAGGGCGTGCTACACTATACATAACAAACCACAAGCGTCATGCCCAAAAAGAAAAAACAAGCGAATACACCTCTCGGCAAGATCTTCAGCTTCATCAAGCACCATAAAGTATGGAGCATTATCGTCGGGTCGTTCGCCGGCATCATGCTACTCATCGGCTTCCTAAACGCTTTCGTATTTATCCCAGTCAAAAACCCGACGTTTGGCGTGAGCTTCAGCAAGGAGCGCAGCGAAGAGTTCGGACTGAACTGGAAGGATAACTTCACGGCGCTGCTGGACGATATGGAGCTGAAACACTTCCGCCTGATGAGCTACTGGTCCGCACACGAGAAAGAGCGCGGCCAATTCGACTTTACCGACCTCGACTGGCAGATTAACGAAGCCGCCAAGCGGGGAGCCAAAGTTGACCTGGCGATCGGGCTGCGCCAACCGCGCTGGCCTGAATGCTGGGAGCCAGAATGGGCAACCCAGCTGAACGGCAACACCTGGAAGCAAGCTATCTACGCCTACATGGAAGTCGTGGTCAAACGCTACAAGGACAATCCGACCGTCGCCAACTGGCAGCTCGAAAACGAAGCGGTCAACAACTGGTTTGGCAAATGCGGACCACCAGACCGTGTACGCCTACAGGAAGAGTACAACCTGGTGAAGAGCTGGGACCCGCACCGCCACATCCGCATGAGCCTCAGCGACCAGCATGGCCTGCCCGTCAACGGCCCGATTCCCGACCAGTTCGGCTTCTCGGTCTACCGCACCGTCTGGAACACCTTCAGCCCGTGGCATTTCTACATCACGTACCCAACGCCAATCTGGTATCACCGCGCCCGCGCGATGGTCATCGACTGGATGCACCACAAACCGATCTTCATCCACGAGCTCCAGCTAGAGCCATGGGGCCCACGCGATACCAAAGAACTCAGCCGCGAAGAGCAAGACAAATCCATGAGCACCGAACAAATCGGCAAGAGCATTAAGTTTGCCCGCCAGATCGGCGCGCAGGACATCGACCTCTGGGGCGGCGAATGGTGGTACTGGCGCAAGATGAATGGCGACCCGACCATTTGGAACGCCGTAAAGGACCAAGTCCGCAAAGCCGAACTCAGCAACTAAGCGCCGAGGTGTGGGTACTGCCCATACGGTATCAGCACCAGCTCGCGCACATTGCAGCGCGCGTCCATGACGTAGCGGACCGACTCGCCAATCTGGTCGGCGGTAAAGACCGGCTTGGTCGAATGGTCGTAGCTGTAGCCGATGCCACTAGAATGCTCCAACGAAATCTGCAGCGTGGCATCGTTGTCGTAGTAGCCGCCGTCGGTGCTGCCGGGCATGATCTCGGTGACGTAAATCTTCTCAGGCGTGAGCTCCAGCGCCATTGTCCGGAGCAGGCTGTGGCCGGCTCCCTTCTGGATGTTGTCGAGGCCGAGCTTGGCCAGCGAGCGAATCGCGGCGACGGCACTAATAGCGACGACTTTGGTAACTTCCTGGCCTTCAAAGATATGTTGGCGCTTCATTTCCTGTACCAGGTTCAGGAGCGTCTCACAGTTGTTCGACACCAGGTCGCGGAGGGCAGAGCCAGGCGCATCCCAAATACTATGGCGCAAACTGCCGCGCGGAAGTTCAGTCTGTGTTTCGGACGCGGCGCCGTAGTGGACGACGTGGACCGGGAGGTCAAGCTCAGCCTTGAGCTTCGCGACTTTTGCTACGAATTCAGCCACCGCAGACTTATCCAGCAAGCTGAAGGTACGGTAGCGCTCGGGCGAGAGCAGGCCCAGCTCGTTCAACCGCTGGCCATCAGCAGGGGAGTAGCCGTGCGCAATGATCTCGTAATCGTCATGCAGCGCCAGCACGCTCCCTGAGCCGGCGTTCATTTTATAGGTGCCATCCGCAAACTCGAAGTAGCGGACATCGTGAGTGGCGTCGAACCGGCGCTTGGCTTGGGCAAATTTAATACCGGTGACAACCACGATTGCCTTTTTCATTTGTACTCCTTATATATGTGTCGTTAGTTGAAGGTGAATTCGCTGTCGATCTGGCCGGTGATGTCGCCGTGCTTGGCAACGGTGAAGCCTTGGGTCGCAAACCGCTGGTGCATTGCGTGCAGGCGGCGGAGTTGTTCGTCTGGGTCGACTTTGGCCGCACGAGCAACATCAGCGATCTGCTGGAGTGAGTCGCGCGTTTCGGCCGAGAATCCGTCCAGGCTTTCGCCGCGTTGGCGAGCTTTGCGGAGTTGGTTGTCGTAGGTGAGTGAAGTGACGAGCTTGTCGCCAAGTGCGTCCTGCAGATACTCGGCGTCATCTTCGTCCATAACCTTGTTGCCCACGGCATAGACGCGCTCGGCGACGTCAGCTTCGGTCGCAAGCTTCACAAACTGACGGAACACACCAACCGATTCCGGCGTTGGCTCGACGACCATAAATATGGCGTCGAACATAATGTGTAGCGCGCCAGCAAAGGCGTCAGTGCCGGCCACCATGTCGGCGACAAGCCATTCGTTGTCGCGCAAAACTGTGTGCGACAAGACGTTTTCGACCACGGCGAGGTTACTGTGGTAGCAGCTGATGCCAATACCGTCGGGGTCGTATGTGCCGGCGTGCATGAAGTAGTTGTCGCCGAACTTCACGGCATAGTCACGCAACACCGGGTCGTCATCTTGCAGCCGAACCAGGTGCGAGCCAGTGCCCGGCGGCGTTGTCTTCACAAACCGTTTGGCACTTTCGATCTTCCTGTTGGTACCGCGCAGGATAGTGCGAACTTTGCTGGCGTTTTCGTCGTAGTACAGCGCTCGCTCCGGAATGAGCTCCGCGCCAACCATCTCGGCCAAATGCTGGTTGATGTCGGCGTCGATAGCCAGAACGCGCTGGCCGGTCGCAGTTAGATGTTTGATGAACAGGCTACTAACGGTGCTTTTGCCGCTACCGCCTTTACCTACAAATGCAATCTTCATGTTTCAAAATCTCGTTTAACATTGGGCAGTATAGGCCGAGCATTTATATTTCTGCAAATTAGTCGCAAAGACCGCGAAATATGCGACCTGCTATATAATGAAACGAATGAGAGAATCCGAACCCTTCCACCTCCACATCCTGGGCAGCGACGTCCGCTACTGGGTCTACAACGAAGAAAAGCCGCACACGATCCTGATGGTGCATGGCTTCCGTGGCACGCACCACGGGCTGCACGATATCATCCGCGCGCTGCCTGACTTCAAAATTATCGTGCCGGACCTGCCGGGCTTTGGCGATTCGACGCCCATGACAGAGCAACGCCACGACATTCCAGGCTACACCAAGTTCGTCACTGAATTCATCCACCAGATGCACTTTACCGCCAAGCCAACATTGCTTGGGCACTCGTTTGGCTCCATCGTTGCGTCCAGCGTCGCCGCGCAGTCGCCAGAATTATTCGACAAACTTATCCTGGTCAACGCCATCGCTTCGCCCCCGCTGAAGGGACCACGAAAGGTCATGAGCTACGGCGCCAAGCTGTACTACCGCGCCGGGGCAAAGCTGCCAGAGAAAGCCGGCCGCAAACTCCTCAGCAGCAAGACCATGGTGCAGGCGACTAGTGTCTTCCTGGCCAAGACAAAGGACAAAGCGCTGCGCAAAGATATTCACCGTCACCACCACCGCCACTTTAGCTCGTTCCAAACTCGCGAAGCGCTACTCGAGGCATTCGACGCGTCCATCGACAACACCGCAACGGACTTTGCTAGCAACATCCACTTGCCGACGCTACTGGTGGCTGGTGCCGTCGACGACATCGCCCCGCTGAAGGGCCAACTAGAAATCGAGCAGCTGTTGCCAGATGCTCGATTAGTGGTCGTCGAAAATGTGGGGCACCTCATTCACCGCGAGGCACCAAAGGAAGCGGCTGAGGCGATTACTCAGTTCCTGAGCTGACCAGCTCGTTGGCCTTCTCGGCCTGACGCATCGCGATAACGTGCTTGTAGAGTGTCACGAACTGCGCGATAGTGTGGCCGAGTTCGTGAGTCTTGGCGATAGCTAGGCTTTCTTTGCCCATCTTGGCGCGAAGCTTTTCGTCGGTCAGGATGGTCGTGAGCCTATCGGCCAGCTGGTCGTCCTCGTCGAGGTCGTACAGGTAGCCGTTGCGGCCATCCTGGCAGAGCTCGTACAGGGCGCCAACGTTCACCGCTACAACAGGGGAGCCAGTGGCCATGCTCTCGAGCATTGCTAGACATTGCAGCTCAACAGGGGAGGGCATCGCGAAGACATCACCAAGCTGGTGGAAGATCGGCAGGTCTTCATCTTCAACGCGACCAGTAAACGTCACATGATCCTCGAGGTCCAAGCGCTCAACCAGTAGCTGCAGGTTCTCCATGTCAGTACCTTTGCCAACGATCACAAAGTGAACGTCGTCGTGGCCTTCAACAATTCGCTTGGCAGCGCGGATCAGAATAGACACGTGCTTCTCGGCGTCGAGACGCCCAACGTACAGAACAATCTTCTTGCCAGTAGGGATCTTGAACCGCTCGTAGAAATCAGCTGGAACTTTGCCCGGGCTAAAGCGAGTGAGGTCGATACCGTTACTGATGGCCATGTACGGCGCCTTGAACGAATCGCCTTTCAGCATGTTAATGGCGGCCTCAGTTGGCAGTGTGACAAAGTCAGCGTTGTTATAGAAGCGCGCACCAAACTCCTTGAGGATGTAATTGATAGGACGCGAAAAAGGCGCGAGCAAGCGCAAGTTGTCGACCAGGTTCTCTGGCATGGCGTGGTTGGTTGCAACCAGCGGCACGTCCATCTTCTTGGCGTAGCCGACAGCGGCGCGACCAATGCCCATTGGAGTCTGGATGTGGATGACATCCGGTTCAAAATCTTCGATGATACGCTTAACCTCGCGGTAAGGCGAGATCGAAATACGGAAATTTTGGTAGAAGGGGAAGACAACCGAGCTGGTTCGCATCACGCGGTGATTGCGGTCGATCTCTTCGTACTTCTTTCCAGTTTGCGATGGCGCGATAACTAAAACGTCGTGGCCTTCAGCGGCAAGTCCCTGTGCAAGGTTGCGGCCAAAAGTAGCCACACCATTGATGTTCGGCCAATGTAAATCAGAGGCAATGAGTATACGCATGGGCTTATTATACTAGATTTGCGCGCAAGCAGCTGCAACAGCTCGACCAAAACCACTCCTGTGTTACAGTTATAAGAGCATGAATATTTTCTTTGACGCACGCTGGACCCGGTTTGAAGTCCATGACGGCATCAGCCGCTATACCGCGAATCTGCTCACCGCTCTGGCCAAAATTCACCCCGTTACAATGATTATTTACGACGAACGCCAGCTGAAAATGCTCCCCGACGGCGTGCCCTACGTTGTACTGAGTAATCCGATGTCGCTTGGCGAACTACTGACCGCCCGCCGCCTGAACCGCATGGGCGCTGAAGTTGTGTTCTCGCCGATGCAGATTATGGGTGCCTGGGGTCGTCAGTACAAACTTATCTTTACGCTGCATGACGTTATCTATTATCAGTTCCCAACGCCGCCACACCAGCTACCTCTGGGCGCGCGCATTACTTGGCGGCTCTTTCACATTGCCAAGTGGCCACAACGCTGGCTGCTCAACCAAGCTGACTTCGTTGCCACCGTCAGCCAGACGTCCAAGAAGCTCATCCAGGCCATGCACCTGACCGACCGCAAGGTGGGTGTAGTCTATAACGCACCGTCGCTCACGCCTATTAAACTCAGCAGCAAACGCAAGAAAGAACTAGTCTACGTCGGCTCGTTCATGGAGTACAAGAACGTCGAGCTGCTCATGGAAGCCATGAAGCATCTACCCGACTACAAGCTCCACCTAGTCAGCCGCGTGACACCAGCTCGCCGCATGGAGCTCGAGAAACACGTCGACAACCCACGCCAAGTTGTTTTCTGGAACGGCGTGAGTGACGACCAGTACAACGAACTTCTCAAGACAGCGCACGCGCTCGTCAGCGCCAGCAAGGCAGAAGGTTTTGGCCTGCCACTCCTCGAGGCTATGGCCCAGGGCGTGCCAGTTGTTGCTACCAATATGCCAATCTTCCACGAGGTGTGCGCCCAAGCCGGCACTTACTTCGACGCCAACTCACCTGAGGCATTCGCCAAGGCCGTCCAGAAACTAGAAGACCCAACCTACTACAAGGACATGTCGGTCCGTGGTATCGAACAAGCCAACAAGTTCACCTGGGAAAACTCAGCCCAACAACTACTAAAGATCATCAAGCAGCTCAGCAAGTAGCAAAAACTGCTAAAAAATGATATAATATACCAGCCCTAACTGGGCTCTTACGGAAAGAGGTGGTAACCTTGCCCAAGGCAAGGATCAGGGCGTTGCACGCCCGAAACGGCCACGACATCGTGACCGCCGTACTGCCCGGATTCAATCAAGACGGAGCCGCGCTCCTGCCGGTACTGACGCCCGGGCTGTCCGAAACCGACACGCTGGCCTACGAGCTTCCCAGGTGGGGGTTCGACCAGCCCCAACTCGTCCGCGAGTTCGCACCCATCAACGACTACGAACGAGTGATCGTCTACGTGGAGTCGGCGGGTGCGCTGGACTTGGCCGAGCTGCTCAGGGCCTACTCGGACCTCGTCGTCGATCACCTCATCATGAACGCTGGGGTGAGCGGGTGGCAAGATCTGAACGCCGGTAAGGCGCTCATGGCCACCAGGTTCGTTCCCGGATGGATCGTGCCGACTCCGTTGCTGCGCGCCAATCAGCGCAAAGCAGTCGCCAACTCGCCGGCGCTCGATCCGGGCACGGACGAAGTGGCGGCCAGGGCGGCAGAGCAAAACTCCACCAACATCACCGGACGTCAGGTGATCGGCGAGCTGCGCCGCATGGTGAACACGCCTCCGGCACGAGCCGGCGAGTTCATCGGCAGAGTTCGTCGGCTCACCTACATGGGCGCGCCGGAGGACGGCAAGCTGGCCGTTCACGACCCATTCGTGCAGCTCCGGCAAGCCCGTGACGGATGGGAGCTGGCCACAGCCCTCACCGCCGAGGTCATCACCCCGCCAACGTGGACGGGACTCCACACCCCCACTCCAGAGAAGCCCGGGCCGGTCATCACCGCACTGCAGCGCGCAATCGCCGCTGCGAACCAGCACTGACCGTGTCGCCCGGCCCCCACACAGGGCCGGGCGACAGACCCCAACACGCTGAGCTCTCATACGCCGTAATTGACAATAAGACCATAAAATTATATTATTAGCGCCTAAGTCGCGCCCTGGGCAACACCTGCTGGCGCGTCTGTTCGCACCTCATCCGCATACCGCTTCACCTGGAGCAACATGGCACTTGCAGTCGCAATCCTCGTAGGCCTGATGGCCTTCGAGTACGCATATAGCCTGCTCGTTCTGAGCCGGCCACGTCGTGCCACCTTCGTCAAGCACGAAGGACTGGCCAACCTTCGGACCAGCATCGTGCTACCGGGATTCAGCAACCCGCCCGGCCCGTTCGGGGAGGGGATGCAGCGAATCCTCGGCAAGTACGGCCCCATGCTGGTTCTCCACAACAGCACCGCCGACAAGTTCGACGACGTCTACGACGCGCTCATGAACAAGCTGGACCACGAGATGGCCCTGGGCGCTCCGCGCGCACTGACCATCTTCGGCCACTCTCGTGGCGGTCAGCTCGGTGAGCAGATCCGCGAGCGCTACGAGCGTGAAGGCAGCATCTACGGGCCGATCTGCGAGATCTTCCTGGACTGCACGCCCAGCACCGAGGCCAGCCTGCCGGTACCGAAGTGGCTCCGGTCCGTCCTGAAGCTCGTCTTCCGGTTCTACTGGGGCGGCCCGATCCTGGCGCTCATCGTGGCGTTCGGCAACTACATCAGCCGCTTCACCGTCCCCGCACCGCACGACGACACCGTCGACGAAGCGCTCTACCAGCGCTACGCCAAAGGTCTCATGTGGTACAACCCGCGCGCGTGGGTAGCGGAGATGCGCTCCATGCTGAACTACCGACTGCCCGCCAAGCCGGTGAGGACCACCGCTCGTGTGATCATCATCGGCGCCGAGGACTCGTCGCGAGACGGGCTGGTGCTCCAAAAGGTCTCCATCCCGGACTGGCGGCGCGCCTACCCGGACGCCGAGGTCATCCTGGACCCAGCAGTCGGTCACGCCTGGCCGATGGAGCAGCCGGTCACGTACGAGCGCATCGTCGATGGCGTGCTCATCCCGGCGTGAAGCAGTAGAGGGTGAGGTGTCTCCCCGGGCGGCCCGTTCGCGGCCGCCTGGGGAGCACTTCCGTCAGATTTTAAACTTATCTCTGTTACAATAAATCTATTATGGCTAAAAAGTCAGATACCAGCACCAAACTTGTCGTCAACCGCCGCGCGCGGTTTGATTACGATATTCACGATGAGTTCAAGGTGGGTCTGGTCCTGACTGGCCCACAAGTTCGCTCGGTCCGCGACGGTCGCGCCAGCCTACGTGGAGCGTTCGTAACAGTAAAGGGCGGCGAGCTATGGCTCACCAACTCGAGCTTCACCCTGAGATCACAAGGCAAAGAAGACGGCGTCGTCGACACCGAACCACGCAAGGTCCTCGCCAAGAAGAAAGAAGTCGAGCAACTCATTGCCGCCAAAGACAGCGGCCTAACCATCGTGCCGCTCACCATGACGACCAACACGCGCTACATCAAACTCACCATCGCCACCGCCAAGGGCAAGAAGACCTACGACAAACGCGAAACAATCAAGCGCCGCGACACCGAGCGTGAAGCTCAACGACTC
>CAZPGP010000005.1:10769-40554 GCA_964586395.1 uncultured Candidatus Saccharibacteria bacterium | reverse complement strand
GTGACAGCTTGGTCGAATGACATGTCATCGATCTTGATGGCGTCGTCGTGTTTGGCAGGGTCCTTGTCGTAGACACCGTCGACTTTGGTTGCCTTACAGACCAGGTCGCAACCGAGTTCAAGTGCGAGGTTAACCGTGCCAGTATCAGTCGTAAAGTACGGTCGGCCAATACCTCCACCGATGATCACAACACGACCTTTCTCTAGGTGGTTGATAGCACGACGATAGGTATATGGGTCGGCAACTTTCTCGTCCACCAGATGGCACAGCGCGCGGGAAGGCAGACCACTTGCGTTAAAGACATCACTCACCACCATAGCGTTCATGACGGTCGCCAACATACCCACATAGTGCGCTGTTGTCAGCTGAATTCCGCCACCACTCAGCTGGTTGCCGCGAGCGTAGTTACCGCCGCCCACAACCACAACGACTTGCGCGCCGTTATCGGTGGCCTTCTTAATTTCGCTTGCAATCCAGCCAATCAGCTTGGTGTCGACACCGCCCTCATGCTCACCGGCCAGCTGTTCACCGGAGAGTTTTACAAGTAGGCGCTTATATTTGAGGTTCACTGGCGGCAAGTGTAGCAGAGTTCGCCCAGCGCACCAAATCACAGAGGTGGTATACTTGAACATATGATCAAGCTTTATTCATGGAACGTAAATGGCATTCGAGCCGTCGCGCGCAAGGAATTGTTTGCGCCCTTTATCACCAAGCACCAACCAGACGTACTGTGCCTGCAAGAGACCAAGGCAGCGCAAGGCCAGGCAGAAGTTGACCTCAAGGACTATGAGGAATACTGGAACTCCGCCGAAAAGAAAGGCTACTCTGGCACGGCAATCTTCAGCAAGCTCAAACCCATCGCCGTCCTCAACGGACTTCCTCAAGATATTATCGACAAGCATAAAGTAACCGGCGACACCTACGGCGACCCAAACAAAGAGGGTCGAGTAATCGCCGCTGAATACGAACACTTCTACGTCGTGACCGTCTACACGCCTAACGCCAAGGACGACCTCAGTCGCGTACCCCTACGCCACAAACACTGGGATCCGGCCTTCCTGGCGTACTGCAAGCAGCTGGAAGAAAAGAAACCAGTGATCTTCTGCGGCGACCTCAACGTTGCGCACACCGAAGACGACCTGGCGCGGCCGAAGCCGAACAAAGGCAAGAAGGGCTTCACCGACGAAGAGCGCGGGGGCTTCCAGAATTTCCTCGACGCCGGATTCGTCGACACGCTGCGCATATTTAAGAAAGGCAATGGCTTTTATACCTGGTGGAGTCACTTCGGTAACGCACGAGCCAACAATGTCGGATGGCGCATCGACTACTTCCTGGTCAGCAAAAGTCTCGAGAAGCACATCAAGGAGGCCGAAATCCACCCTGACGTTACTGGCTCCGACCACTGTCCAATCAGCATCACCCTAGACTTCCCAACGCCATAATATGAAACACGTCACACTCCTTTTCCTCTTAACCGATGATCAAATCCTGCTCGCTATGAAAAAGCGAGGCTTTGGCATGGGTCGATGGAACGGCGTGGGAGGCAAGATTGAACCAGGCGAAACCATCGAGGAAGCAACCGCACGCGAATGCCGCGAAGAGATCGGCGTAAACCCTGGCGATCTCGAGAAAGTCGCACACCTGACATTCACGTTCCCTGACGACACAGCCGACATTCTGGCACACGTTTACATCACGCGGTCGTGGGAAGGCGAACCAGTTGAGACCGAGGAGATGGCGCCACAATGGTTCAATCACACCGACATTCCGTACGACGAAATGTGGACCGACGATAAATTCTGGCTGCCGCAAGTACTCGATGGCAAGAAACTCGTCGGCACGTTCATGTTCACACAGGACGAAGTGATGATGCCGGAGCACAACAAGATTACGATAGTCGACGAGGTGCCGCATGCAGTTTGATTACTGGCACAAGCAGACCAAGGGCACGGCGCTGTTCAGCGACATCGAATGGCAGCGCCCGGAGCACAAGAGCATGGCCGGCAAGCTGCTCATCGTGGGCGGCAACAAGCTCGGATTTGCATCGGTCGCCCAGGCCTATAACGATGCAATTGCTGCGGGCGTGGGGGAGTGCCGTGCCGTACTGCCTGATGCGCTGAAGTCGGTCATCGACAAGTTTGCACTGGACTGCGTATATGTGCCGACCAACCAATCTGGCGGCATGAACAAAGACGCGTTGACGCCGCTTGAAGCCTCAGCAGCTTGGGCTGATGCTGTGCTGATGATAGGCGACGCTGGGCGTAACTCCGAAACGGCGATATTATTCGAAACATTTCTCCAACGGTCACCCAAGCCGGCGGTCATTACACGCGACGCAGTTGACCTGCTCAAAAGCAGTATGTCGACACTGCTAGAACGCCCCAACACAACGTTCATTGTGAGCCTAGCTCAGCTACAGAAGATGTTTCAGGCCGTCTATTATCCCAAGACCATCCTGTTCAGCATGCAGCTCACAACGCTCGTCGAGACGCTCCATAAATTCACCATCAGCTATCCGGTGACGTTGGTTGTCTTTCACCAGAACCAGCTGATCGTGGCACACGACGGCAAAGTTAGTTCGACGCCATGGGATGAAGTGATGATGATCTGGCGGGGAAGTGTCGCCGCGAAGGCCAGCGTGTACTGGCTCCAGAATTTAAATCGACCGTTCGAAGCCATCACCACCAGCATTGCCTAATTACCAGCCTTAACTGCCGAAACGACCATGACCGAAACTTTAGTAAAAGCACCCCATGATATTGAACGCGAAGCACTCCAGAATCACCTGGCCGAGATCGATCGCGACAGTGCCAAGCTACAGGCATTTATCGCCGAAATGTACGGCAGCCACAACGACAATCCTCAGATTCTGTACGCCGCAGCGACACACCTTACAGCTCTGACGTATCTAGAAGGAGAAGAGGACGCTGATCATGTTAAGCCACCAGCACCCGAAGACGCTCGGCGCGCATTCCTGACATACACTCGGCTCATGACGATGGTCGCACAGGAAAAAGACTCGCCACTCTACGCCCACGACGAACGTATCCGACGGCGTCTCGGTGGGACGATAGAGGAATTGAGCTTCCACGCCGCGCTAAGTTATTCGACGGCGCAGGGAGCGGATTTTGTGGCGCTACCAGCCCCGGCAAAGTTAGACTTTAGCGGTGCCAGTGAAGCTACCGACGTACACATCCACTTTGCCGATCCAGGAGTCGCTCCGCTTGAGATACAGGTTGGCCTCCGTCCTGAGGCCAAGGGACCTTACCATCCACGAATCCCGGTCCTGAGCCTCGCCTCTGCGCTGGGTGATGTCGACCGAGCAGCCGTACTCCGTGGACTTCTCAAGGATATTGGCACCCGCGATGACGAACGTGAAGGTACGCCAGAGCTACCCAGGCGCGAACATGACATACTCATGAGCTCATCGGCTGCTATCCTCGAGGCTGCCCAGCGCTGGAAAATCGTCGCATAGAAAAAGACCGAAGCAATTTCGGTCTTTTTCTATGGTGGGCGAGGAGGGAATCGAACCCTCACTCTGTTGCCAGAACGGGATTTTGAGTCCCGCGCGTCTACCAGTTCCGCCACCCGCCCAGGGTGCTGCAAGCTTAACAATTTAACAGGAGTGGGGCGCACTCCCAAATTGTGTCTCGAACGTCATAATTATATACTAAAACTTGACGATAATCATCTGTTATTTTGAATATGGACCCCCACGACCCACACCAAATGCCTAAACAGCCCGACGAATCCCGTGGGTATCTTCACCCTGGCCCGCGCCGGGAGCCTCTTATCGCACCCCTGTCACACGACCAGCCTAAACCCGAAGCTGCGACGGCTACAGAGCCGACCCCGACCAGTAGCGACCCAACCGTCCAGAACCCCCAAGCGTACGATTGGCAGCAGTATCATACCGCCTGGCAACAGTATTATCAGCAATATTACGAACGCTACTATGCCCATCAGATCCACGCGCACCGTCAGCAGCTACAGCAGCAATACGCTGACGAGGCAAAGCCTGAAGCACCCGCACCGATCGACCACACTATTACCGGCAGTGACACACTCGGCGAGCAACCAAAGTCAAAGCTCCAGCATGTCAAGGACGACCTCCTCGATAAGGTTCGCGAGCGAGCTGACAAGTTCCGGCGCAGCAGCCACTTTATGCCCGTGCTCAGCGCGCTCATCGTTGGCACGCTCTTCCTGGCGCTCCAATACAATCGCAGCGTCCTGGCGCAAGTCGAATCCTACATCAGTCCCGGCAGCACTGTCGACGTCAGCGATACGTTCATCGCCGACCCATCGGCCAACGCCAATGTCGGCGCAGAGCCAAAGCTCCTGATCCCCAAGATTAACGTCAACGTACCAGTTGTCTACGATGTCCCGACGGTAGACGACAAGCAAGTCCAAGCCGGCCTCGAGAAGGGGGTCGTGCGCTACAACTTGTCCGGCGCCAACAGCTTACCCGGCCAGGCCGGCAACATGGTCGTGCTAGGTCACTCCAGCAATGACGTATTCGACCCAGGCGCCTATAAATTCACCTTCGTCCTGCTAGAACGCCTGCAACCTGGCGACCTCTTCTATATGCACTACGAAGGCAAGCGCTATGTCTACAAAGTCGCTCAGAAGAAAATCATCAAGCCCACCGAATGGAAAGTCCTCCAGGAGAATAACGGCAAGCCAAATGTCATCCTCGTAACCTGTACGCCAACCGGCACAGCGCTCAACCGTCTGCTTGTCTACGGCGAACAGATCAGCCCAGACCCCAGCACGGCCGCCAAGCCTGGAACCGCCCAAGAGACCAACCCAGCTGAGATCCCTGGTAACTCGCCAACATTCTTCGAGCGTCTCGGGGACATCCTGTTCTAATGGTAAAGGTGCTGCTTCCTAAAATCCCGGCCGGCCTCCGCGAGACAACCGACGACCGCAGCTTGCTCGTTCCAAACGCCCAGTTCGAGCGCATCATCCTGCGCGGAATCGACGCCAGCAACATCGCCGCCCAAAAAATGAAGTTCGACGAGACGGCCCTGGACCGCCTGACGCTCATCAACGCAGCGTTCGACCACGTAACTATGCTGGACACCGAAGTGCGCGGGAGCGAGCTGTCTGCAGCCGTGTTAGGCGATGGAATCTTCAACCGCGTACGCTTCACCGGCTGCCGCATGTCCGGCGTAGACTTTAGCCGCGCAAACCTCCAGAACGTGACATTCACTGGCTGCAAACTCGACATGGCCAATTTTCGCTTCACCAAACTCGACGGCGTGAAATTCGAGGACTGCACACTCCTCGAGGCTGATTTCCAAGTCGGTGAGCTAGCCAACGTCGATTTCGACGATTGCACCATCGAAGGCGCAATCTTTGACCAATGCAAAGTAAGGAATGTCGATGCCCGCTCCAGCGAGCTGAGCCAAATCCACGGCTGGCGCCATCTGCGCGGCATGACAATCGACCACGCGCAGCTTGTTCACATTGCACCAGAGCTTGCGAGCGAATTTGGTCTAAAAATCGAATAATACCATATTGGGACTACGGGCGCCCCGGGCATTAGCGTGGCCCGGAGCGTTTCCCGTTAAGCGTTGCTGCTGATTGCGAAGAACCAGCTTGGGCCACGGCCAGTGCACCAGTCGCGTCCTTGCGGAGTGTGGGACCAGGCACGCAGCGACTCGACGCCGCCGAACACCTTCGCGACGCCAGGCCAGCCAGGAGGGTGCACGACGATCTTCGCCGTCAGACCTTGCTGGTTGACGTGTGCGCGCACCCGCCGGAACGCGTCGAGATGCTGGCGCAGATGCACTCGGTCCTGGTCACGGTAGGTGTCGTTGTAGTGAACGGGGCTGGCCGCCACACAGACCCTGCCGTACACACCCTTGTACGCAGGTGGAAGCAGAGCCTCATCGGTACCGACAACCAGGATGCCGCACCTAACCCGAGGGAACGTTCCCTTGAGCACGACGTCGATGGCACCCTCCAGGGTGAGCATCGACGGTACGTGTGCGGGCGGCTGCGTACCCGAGGGCGTGCGCTTCTTTCTTCGCCGTAAAAACACTTTGATTCCTCCAAACGAAATCAGCTTGAACGACAAATGAAATATTTACACTAAAAAAACATAATGTCAAGGTCGAGAGATACGCCTCAACACGACCTTAGTTCTCAGTCGTAAGCTTGGAGGCCTGGAGCAGCAAGGTCTTTGTAGAGTTGTTCTGGCCAATGCTGAGTAGCTGCTTGCCGTTGGCGCTAAGCATGACGTCGTGACCAGGCGCGACGGTAGTGATTTCGTGCTGGTTGGTTCCGTCGAACTCAAAGATTCGGAGACTACCACCGTCATCGCTATATAGGTAGTAATCGTCAAGCCACTTTAACTCGCCAGTCTTGTCGGAGCCGAAGTCGAGGTCGCGAGCGTAAGTCTTGTCGGTTTCAATATCGAATGTGGCAAACTTTTTGCCATGCTGCGCAACAACCATACGACCGTTGCTACTGAAGCCGAGGTGGGTGACTGACTGACCGAGGTCAAACTGGGTGAAGAGGCTTGCTTCTTTGCTTGCGCCAGTTGCGGTTGCGTCACGGACGACGTCGATGGTTGTGGCGGCTTGGTTGGTGATAGCCAAGTAACTGTGATTGTCGTATTCGCTGTAAGCGATCTTAATTTTGGCGTCGGCAGCGAACTCGCGGACTGGCGTGATCTTGCCGCCCTTGAACACGCCGACCATTAGCTGGGTAGTTGTCTGGTCGCCAGTAGTTTTCTCTTGGACACTCGTGAAGGCGATAGTATCTTCGCCATAGACGGTAAAGTCGCGCAGGCCGTTGACAAGCGAAGCAGATGCCGTTGGGCCATTCACGTCGAGCTTGCGCAGGACGTCGCCAGTCCGGGCAAATATCGTGTTGGCATTACTGCCAGAGAAATGTGCCTGCTTGATGTCGAGGCTGAAGAGCTTGGTTAAGTTGACTGCATCGGCTGGTTTGCTGCGGTCGAGGCGAGCGTATTCGATGGCGTCGCCATTTTCGTGGCGAATCAGAACGTACTTGGACTGCAGGTCCCACTCAATCATCGTGAACGTACCGTACTTTCCGTCCTTCTTTGTGAACAGCCCGTCGGGCATCTGCAGATTTGTGTACTGCGGCTTCTTCTCGTCGCTATAGTCGACAAGCGTGTAGTCAGGCTCGTTGGCTTTCATCTGCATCAACAGCCAGTGGCGGTCTGGAGAGGGGAGTGTACTGGCGACGGATGGATATTCCTTGAGCGTGCTAGTCGTAATAGAGTTCGGAATCATGCGAGCGTAGTTGAGCCATAGTAGCTGACCTGGTGCGAGATCAACTGTCTTGCCCCACGGCACGTAGCCGTTCAGCTGCATCCCGACCGTGTGCTGCCCAGCGGCAAGGTTGGCTTTGTTGGGCGTGTTGAAGTCTTGCTTCTTATTATCAATAGTTACATTTGCGCCGCTTGGCAATGAACGGAATTGCACCAGACCGCCCTGTGAAAAGCTAAAGTCTTTGTCGAGTCGATAGCCCAACGCAACCAAAACCAGAAAGGCCGTCAGAATGACGGTCGCGACGGTCATAACCCCGTAGGTGAAGAACCGAAGGGCCAATTTAGCGCGCTTGGAAGAAAAATCGTGATTAAACATTTGTCTCTATAGTTATAGCACAAGACTGTAGTACAATACGAGAACTGTCCGGGTAGTAACGTTAGGGTTGCAAGGCATTGCGTTTATCCTTACTATTAAATAAGATTAAGACACCGAGCACACACTTCAGGGGAAAATTTAAAGACAACACTTATGGCAGGGAAGAACATTGTTACCATCAACGGTCGAAGTTATGACGCGATCACCGGAATGCCCGTCGCCACCCCTGTTCATCATTCCAAACCTGCCGCTCACCACGGCCCAAAGCAAGCTCCACACAAGGCACATCACAAAGCGTTCAGCGACATCAGCGGACCAGCTCGCCTAAAGACATTATCTCCAGACGTCTCTGCCCCTAAGTCAGACGCAACTCCGGCTAAGCCATCTCACTCTGAGGTGAAGGCTCACGCCGTTCATCAGAAGCCACAAAAGTCACAAACTTTGTATCGTGCAGCGCTCAAGAAACCAGCGCCACTTCGACCTATCGCGCCCACAGTAGCAAAAGTTGAGGCCGACTCAGCCAGCGCACACCCAACTCACGCAATTAGCAAGTTCGGCCCTGCGCACAAATCAGCCCAACATCACCTCGCGGCTCCTGTTGTAGCAAAGCCCGTTCATCACGAGCAACACGTCGCGCCACGTATGCATCCAGTCGCAGCGAAGGCACTCGCGCAGGCCGCTCCTGCTGCCATTCACCAACCACAAAGCTCGAAGGAACTGAAGGAAGCGCTGATCCGCGAACGCCTCGCCGAAGCGACGCCAAATCACGAACACCACAGCAAAAAGCGCCGCCTGACTCGCCAACCACGCTTGGCTACTATCCTAACCAGCTCACTTGCATTGCTACTGCTGGCAGGCTACCTGACGTACATTAACTTGCCCAACATCAGCATGCGCGTTGCAGCGACTCGCGCAGGCATCTCGGCAAACTATCCGAACTACAAGCCAGACGGCTATCACTTTGCTGGACCTATCACGTACCAGCCAGGCGAGGTCAACATCTCATTCCAGAGCAACACCAACGAACGCAACTTCATCATCAAGCAAAAAGCCAGCAGCTGGGACAGCCAAGCAGTCCTGGACAATTACGTCACCAAGAAGACCGGTACGTACCTGACATACCAAGAGCGCGGTCTGACCATCTACTCATTTGGCAACAAAGCAGCCTGGGTTAACGGCGGCTTGCTCTACACTATCGAAGGCAACGCTCCTCTTAGCAGCGACCAGCTGCTCAAAATCGCTACGAGCATGTAGCTTTCAAGCTACCTCTTGAGGTTTTTATTAGTAACAGAGATAATAGGGAGCAGTTATGACTGTTCGAACTCGTTTTGCACCCAGCCCAACCGGGGCGCTCCATAGTGGCGTTGTACGCAGCGCTTTATTTTCATGGCTTCTAGCCCGCCAGAATAATGGCCAATTTCTGCTCCGCATTGAGGACACCGACCAAAAGCGTGAAGTCGAAGGCGGCACACAGAACATTATCGAAAGCTTGAAATGGATCGGCCTCGTCTGGGACGAAGGTCCCGAGGTTGGCGGCCCATACGCGCCGTATGTTCAGTCACAGCGACTTGATATCTACAAGAAATACGCTCAAGAACTTGTCGACAAGGGCTTAGCCTACGCCGACCCTTACTCACAGGAAGAGCTTCAGCAGCTACGCGAAAAGGCCCAGGCCGAGAAGCGCCCATTCCTATACCGTGACCACCGACCAGAAAACCCACCGAGGTGGGACGGCTCGCAGGCGCTCCGTATCCGCCTCGAGCCAAAGGCCTGGGAATGGAACGACGCTGTCATGGGCGTCGTGAAGATGGGCCCAGAGATGATCGACGACTACATTATTATGAAGGCCGACGGCTTCCCGACATATAACTTCTGCCACATCATCGACGACCACATCATGGGTATCACGCACATCATGCGCTCACAGGAGTTCATTAGCTCTGTGCCAAAATTCCTAGCCACACACGAAGTACTTGGCTGGGATTCACCGGTCAACGCCATCCTGCCGCAGGTCATGGACGAAACCGGCAAACGCAAACTCAGTAAGCGCCACGGTGCCAAGCCTCTCCTGGAGTACCGCGACATGGGCATTCTACCAAGTGCGATGATTAACTTCCTAGCAACCATCGGCTGGAACGACGGCACCGAACAAGAAATCTACACCGTTGATGAGCTGATCGAGAAATTCTCGCTCGACCGCGTGCAGCGATCAGGCGGCGTATTCGACGAACAGCGCCTAATGTACCTCAACGGTGTGCACATCCGCAAGCTGAGCCTCGACGAGCTATTCGAGAAGGTTGTTAACTTCTGGCCCGCCGAAGCGGCCAGCGCGACCGACGAATACAAGAGGAGCGTACTGGCGCTCGTCCACGAACGCCTCAAATTCTTGTCCGAGCTACCTGATCTGACTCGGTTCTTCTTTGTCGAACCAACCGTCAGCGACGAGTTATTTACCGGCAACAAACAGCTCAAGAAACTCTCGGTCGGCGAGCGTACCGCGATGGTCAAAGTCGTTTCCGACGCCTTAGCCGATAGCGATTTTTCGGAAGCCGACCTCGAGGAACGCCTTCGGGGCTTGGTAGAAAAGCTTGAGACTAAGCCAGGCATTCTCTTTGGCTTGATCCGCGCCCAGATTACTGGCAGCAACATTGCGCCAGGACTGTTTGAAACCATGCGCGTCCTGGGTAAGGACGTCGTGCTCAAGCGTCTCGCTGCCTAAAAATAAGTTCATTGTTGTAGTGCTCAGGCCCGCCAAACGCATCGAACGTTGGCGGGCCTTCGCATTGGTGCTCCGGGCGGTCATCGCCCAGGCGGCACCGACGACTTCCTTCCACGCGACTGCCGGTAGCGGAGAATGTCCGCCTCGCTCACGTGCCTGGTCTTGTCTGGGTAGTAGCGCCGCTTGTAGCCGGGCAACTTCGGTCCCGGCCTGCCCCGTTCCAGCACTCCCAGGAAGAGGAAGATCTTGAGGCCGTCCCTCGCCTGCGTGTGGTACAGGTTATCGAGCCCTTCATGGTGACCGTTGGCCACGACGTACGAGCTCAACGAGATGGCCCCAAAGTACAGACCCTGTTCGTCGCGCTGCGAGGCCCGGTCCAGCACTCGTCGCAGCTGGTTCAGCCGCTCGGAAGTCCAGAACCAGCCCTGATTATTTCCGCCCATGATTACTCATTTCGTCGGAGGTAGAGCTTACCGAACACCCTAACACGGGCGTTGATCGTTGGCAACGATAGAGAGACGCTTACGCTTTTTGCTATACTATTCATTAATGGACCATCGCAAACACGAAAGCCCACTCGGCTTTGAGCTTCCTCCAATACCTGACGACGTCAATGCGTCTGCCTTTAATCATCATGGCAAGAAGCCCAGCCGATGGGAACGACTCAAGCGCTGGGTCGGCGAACACAAGAGGGCGAGTATCGCCATCCTTGTCGTATTTATCCTGCTGCTCGGCGGCGGGGGAGTCGCATTATACATGGCACTCCAGCCTAAAGGCCAAGCCAAGATAAACCTACCAATCTTCACCCAGCCCGCACCCAAGCCGGTCGAAAAGCCCAAATTCTACTCGCCACTCACCGGTCGCGAGGTTGCAGACGAAGGCGAGACACACCGCTCCGTCACCGGCATTATGCTCGAGAACAGCGAATGGGCGCGCCCACAATCTGGCCTGAACGACGCCGGCGTTGTCTTTGAGGCAATCGCCGAGGGCGGCATCACCCGCTTCGCAGCCCTCTATCAAGACACCAAACCGAAGCTAATCGGCCCTGTCCGAAGCATCCGCCCATACTACGTCGACTGGATGGCGGCATTTGATCCGACCATCGTGCACATCGGTGGCAGCGCTAATGCGCTCAAAGAAGTAAGAGGTGGCGGATACAAAGACGCTGACCAGTTCTTCAACGCTGGCTATTTCTGGCGCGCCAAGGATCGCGACGCACCGCACAATGTCTACACGAGCTACGAGAACATGGACAAGCTCAATGCCGACAAGGGTTATGTCAGCAGCACATTCACCGGCTTCCCGCGCAAAGAAGACAACCCACCAACCGCGCCAAACGCCACCAGCATCGACATCAACATAAGCTACGCGCTCTTTAACGTGCACTACGACTTCGACAAGGGCTGCAACTGCTACGAACGCTACATCGCAGGCGAGAAGCAGCTGGACCGAGAAAGCGGGCAGAACGCCAAGCCAAAGGTCGTGATCGCTATGAAGGTCGACACCCACATCGGCCAAGAAGATGGCAACCGCGAACAGATGACCACCATTGGCAGCGGCACAGCCTACGTCTTCCAAGATGGCACGGTTACCGTCGGTACGTGGACCAAGACGGGCAAGAAAAACCAGATCGTCTTCAAGAACGACAAAGGCGAAGAAGTTAAGCTCAACCGTGGCCAAACCTGGATCAGCGTGACCGCCCCATACAAGGATGTGACGTGGCGATAAAGATCTCGCAGTTCTACGAGCGCTACAAGGGCGACACCATTGCCGCCGTGATGCTAGCGCAAGTCTTTATGAGTAGCGTGGCCGGTGCTGCCGCTTGGTATCTGTGGCAATATGCCGGGCTCGACCCGCTGAGCGCCTTTACCTATAGTGTTGTCGTATTGATTGTTCTGCAGGTTCTGGTTTCGCCATTCATTGTGGCGTTTGCCAGTAAGCCGCTGAAAGTTCTGTGGCAGGCAATCGCTCACGTCAGCAACGACCCTGTCCATACCGCGCCGCCCAACATCAATAGCTCGCAGTACGAGAAGAACGGCCTCCGCGCGCTGGTGCAAACTGTCTACGACCTTGCCGTTCGGCCAAAGGGAGACGCGCAAAAGACATCCGAAACAACACCAGCCGAGCTCTACCAGAGCATGACCGAGGACATGCCCGTTGGCCTCATCGCGCTCAACGCCAAGGAGGATGTGATCTACGTGAACAACCTCGCCCCTACGCGGCTTGGATCTGACCAGAAGCACGTTATCGATCTGATATTCGACAACAACGACACGCTCGATGCATGGCTGATCAGCTGCCAGGACAAGCTACGCGACACGCACGTCTGGCGGCGCGTGCCTAACAAGCTACCGGGAGAGGAAGGGCGCAAAGTTTATGACGTCATCGGCTACTACCGCAAGAATGGCAATGGGGTAGAGACCATGCTCGTCACCGTTGACCGCACCGACGAATACGCCCCACAGGAAGAAGACATGGACTTCATCGCGCTGGCGGCCCACGAGTTGCGCGGGCCAATCACTGTTATCCGTGGCTACCTCGAGCTGCTCGGCCAGGAGCTACAAAGCCTCACGCCCGAGCAGCAACAACTCATCGACCGACTGCAGGTCAGTAGCGAACGCCTCAGTGGCTACATCAACAACATCCTGAACGTATCTCGCTATGACCGACACCACCTCAAGCTACACCTCCAGGAAGATCGCGTCATCGACATCATCACATTGCTGATTCCTGACCTCGCGCTGCGCGCCAAGACCCAGAACCGCAAGCTCACGCTCCACATTCCGGACACACTGCCGACCATTGCCGCAGACCGATCCAGCCTGAGCGAAGTCATCAGTAACCTCATCGACAACGGCATCAAATACAGCCACGAGGGCGGGGAGGTTATCGTGAACGCCAACGTCAAACAAAACTTCGTCGAGATAACGGTACAGGACTTCGGCATCGGCATGCCGGGCTCGGTCGTTGGCAACCTATTCAGCAAATTCTATCGCTCGCACCGCTCACGTCAGACTGTCAGCGGCACAGGCTTGGGTCTGTACATATGCAAAGCTATCGTGGAGTCACATGGCGGTAGCATCTGGGTCCGTTCAGTGGAAGGCGAGGGGACAACATTCGGCTTCAGCATCCCAATCTACAGCACAGTTGCAGACAAGCTAGCTGAGGGTGATAATGGAAACGAGAAGATCATCGACACCAAAGAAGGCTGGATCAAAAACCACGCCATGTTCAGAAGATAAGCTCCGAAGGTAAGTTCAGAAGAAAGAAACACAATGACCATCAAGACCATCCTACTCATCGAAGACGACCTGTTCATCGGCGAAATGTACAGCCGCAGCCTGAGCCGTGAAGGTTACCAGGTTGACCTCATCAAGGACGGCGGCGAAGGCCTCAACGCAGCGCTGAGCAAACAGTACGACCTGATCCTCCTCGACGTCATGTTGCCAGAGAAGCGCGGAACCGAGATCCTTAGCGCACTCCGTGGCGAAGAAGATAAAGTTCCGAACTCACGCATCGTGGTCCTGACCAACTTTGAACAAGACGACGAGTCCAAGATGGCGATGCAGTCCAAAGCCGACGGCTATCTCATCAAGGCAGACATCACCCCGCGCCGACTACTTGAAATCATTAAATCATTTGAAGCCCAAAAATAAGTTCAGTTTCTGTGGTGGGGCGGGGTCGCTGTTCGCAACGCCCGCCGCCACTCAGCGCCGCTCAGGTATCGGCTGGGTCCGCAGATCTGCGTAGGTGTGCAGTGGTGCGTAGACCGTCATCCTGACGTCTGCCTCACGGACAACCTTGGGCTCCTCGCAGAGCAAGCAGAAGGCAACCGCCACGGAGATACTCGCCCCTCCGGCAATCAACCACTGCTCGCGCCGGGAGGAACGGCGCGTCACCTCAACGGTGATGATGTCCTCGCCGTCCTGCCGAGGCAGAACGGTGGGGTTGCTAACCCACGGCGGCACCATCAGCACACGCACCATACCGGCATCGGCATAGCTGGCCCTCACTGTGCTCGTCACGTTACCATCCTTGTTGATCGGGCTTTCGGTCGAATAGACTATACAATAAAATCTCCAAAAAATCCATTTTGCTATACTTAGAACATGAGCATATCCGCGCCCGAAGCTCATCACGCCCATCTGCCCGACAAGGTTAACCACGCAGCAGGTGACTACGCTGATGATCGCTCGGATATTGACGCCTTAGATACCGAAGCCGATGCCGCAGCTCAAGCGCTCGAGGCCGAACGCAACGAATCTCGAGCACGTGCGGCCGACCGACTACGAGCTGCTCGACCAGGCGAAGTTCAACTTGCTCGGGCTGCCGTTGTTGCTAGCATGGCGGATCATTTGCGGAGCCACGCAAGCGACCAGGATGCGCCGCCCGAATCTCGCCGCCTTGCCATCCAGCTAGCCAGCTCGGCCATGAGCCGCCACTACAGCAACCTCATTAGGAGCCGTGAAATCACTCGCCGACATATGTAGGGGTGGACGCTGCGCCCCTGTTGTGGTATGATTTAGCAGTTGTCAGCAGCGGAATGATTCGCGCAACTTCTTGAAGCCGTTTGGCCCAAATATGTCTTCGACATATTGAGCCGCGTGCTCAAAACGAAGATTTGTGCGAGCACAAATTTCGTTTCTGCGCCGCGGCCCTATCGTCTAGCGGTTAGGACACCGGGTTCTCATCCCGGCAACCCGGGTTCGATTCCCGGTAGGGTCACCACGTTGAACTTATTATATTTCCAAGAACTCTCAACAGAGGCACAAAGAACCTTCACAATTTGTGAAGGTTCTTTGTTGATTTGAACCACCTCTGTTAACTAGTTACCCAATTTATTTTCACATAGGGATGGAATATCCGCGTTTTTATACAATAGACAATTATTCCTGGGTAGTTAAATGGGAGGTATCAATAAAAAGGAGACAATATGTCACACATCCAACCATTTACTATCAACATAAAAGATTCCGAATTGGACGATATCAAAAGCCGTTTGGAGCGCGTACGATATACCACGGAAGTTTCGCCCAAAAACGACGATATGGGCTTGAGTATAGACTATATCAAAGGGCTCATTGAATACTGGAAAAACGATTACGATTGGCACAAAGTCGAAAAAGAGCTGAATGCCATCCCACAATTTCAAACCAAAATTGATGGTCAAAATATTCACTTTGTCCATGTAAAATCTGAAGTCGAAGGTGCAACTCCGCTACTGCTTACGCACGGCTGGCCCACATCATTCATTGAATATGTCGGTATTATTGATCGCCTGGTGAATCCAGAAGCGCACGGCGGCAAGAAAGAAGATGCTTTCCACGTAGTTATTCCTTCGGTACCGGGCTTTGCTTTCTCTGGCCCGACTGAAGAGCCTGGTTGGAATCGATACCGCATCGCTAAGGCCTGGGGCGAATTAATGCGCCGCCTTGGTTACGATAAGTACATCGCGGCAGGTAACGACGTAGGTTCGCTGGTTTCACCAGAAGTAGGGCGCCTTAATAAAGATAACGTACTTGGCGTGCACGTTACCCAGGTGTTCTCGTTTCCTTCAGGCGACCCTAAAGAAATGGAGAAGCTGAGCGATGAAGAGAAGCAACAGCTACAAATGTTGCAATGGTTTGAAGCTAGCCTAAGCGGCTTCAAAAAGTTACAAGAATCGAAACCACAGAACATTGCCCATGCACTGGCTGATTCACCTGTTGCTCAGCTTTCTTGGAGCAGCCAGCTGTTCGGTGAATCTGTGGATAAGGAATTTATCCTTACGAACGTAATGCTGTACTGGCTAACAAACACTGGTGGTTCGTCTGCACGTCTTTACTACGAAGATGTGCACACCGAGATTCCCGCCGAACCAACTACAACACCACTTGGTCTTTCCAACTTCGCCTGGGACTTTCAATCTATTCGTAGCTTTGCAGAGCGCGACCACGAAAATATTGTCTTCTGGAAAAAGCATCAAGAAGGTGGGCATTTCTCGGCGCAAATGACACCGGATTTGCTGGTGGCTGATCTTCGCGAGTTTGCAAGCATTGTTCGGTAGGTCGTAATAGATACAAGTAGGGCGCGTAATTTTGGTGCCCTACTTGTAAGCTATAATTTATGAACATCGCTTACATCTGACGGTAAGCGTCCCATAATCTTTTTGAGCGAACGAATCATGTGAGCTTGATCGGTGTAGCCTACTAGGGTAGCGGCCTCGGCAGGCTTAGTGCCTTGTTTTAAGAGACGTACCGCTTCTTGGGCGCGACTAATCTGTTCAAAGTCTTTCTTTGTAATACCTGTGGCTTTTCGAAAGTGTTCTTGTATGGAGCGTTTAGAGGCAGCTCGTTGCTTATTGCTTAGTACGCCTTGGACAATTTCATCATTACGTAAAACTCCATGCTGAACCAATAGGTCAATAACGTCTTCAGCATTTTTTGCGGTAGGGGTCGGAAAATTGAAGCCTCCATATTGAAATGTATCGCCACTTATGGAAAGTGGAACAAATCCCTCAGGTTTGGGATGCAGGTATGTAGACGCTGTGAGCGAAATGACGAGTGACTTTTCACCCTTTACATAAGGGACTGAAACAGGAGTTGTATCTTGCCCCGAGAAAAAGAGTAAGCGCTTGCCATCTGGCTTTTCGCTAAAAATTAAGTCCCATGAGCCGTCAGGTGTCGCATGATAAACTCCATCTTTTAGAGAGTCGGCTTGCCAAACGGTATCGATGTAAGGATGACTAGAGCTACGGCTGCGGTACTGCTGCGACATAAACTTATAATATAATAGAAGGGATATTATATGGGTACTATCCATTTTTCGGCCATAATTAAGCTTCGGGTGGTAAACCCCTACATTCTTGTATCCAAAACGAGAGCGCAGGCATTAAAAAAGGGTTGGCGACGGCCAATGCCCGTACTCGTGCAGCTGAATGGCAAGCCTACTCCTCCCTGGAAGATCAATATGATGCCGCTTGGGGACGGAAGCTTTTATCTTTATCTTCATAATGATATTCGTAAGCCTACAGGCACTGCTGTTGGTGACAAAGTAGAGGTAACGCTTAGCTTTGATGAAACCTATAAGGGCGGTCCGCTTACCGAAATGCCGAAGTATATTACAGATGCCCTACAAGCTAATTCTGCTGCTCATGCTAATTGGGACGCACTGTCGCCCAGCCGTAAGAAAGAAGTCATCCGTTATTTTGCCGATTTGAAATCACCGGAAGCAATTGAAAATAATATTAAGCGGCTAATAAGAGTTTTAGAAGGAGCTTCAGAAAGATTCCTCGCACGTGAATGGCGGGATGGGCGTTAGAAAGAATTTAAAATTCTTTAAGCCGGCTACTCATGCGCAGCATTGCGGAGTACAAAGAGTTCCACATGTGTCGCGTATGGTCCACCAAAAGGGACATCAGCCATGATGACTCTTTTTTGATGGCTCAAAAATTGATAAATTAATCTATTCATTTTATAATAGCAAAGCTCTGATCGCACCACCCCCCACGAGGAGAAAATCCAAGATGGAGCCATACGAGTTAGTCGAGAAGTTCCAGCAGGAGTGGCCCAGAAAGCCCAAGGGCGTTCCGCTGGAGGTCATCGGGATGAGGGGCGCTTCCTTCGGCCTCTTCGTCGAGGCGGAGGACTTGCAGGTCCACATCTCGCTACAGGTTGGGACAAGAGGCGGCATCCGCGAGACGATCGTGGTAGTCGACCCCAAGCCGCGCGTGATCGCGGACCGTCTGGTGGTGTACTCCACGGACGGCGCCGAGGCCAGGCGAGGCATGTTCCTGCCGCTCTCTGACTTGCGCCGGCAAGTCGCGCAGACCCCGGCACCGAAGCGAAGGGAAGCCGCCATCGAACTCTGCCGCGCGGCGATGCTGGACTACGTGAACGGCGACCTCAAGCGCAACCCACTCCGCCCGGAGGGGCTGCGCGTGCTGCCGTCCACATCCCAGTCCATCAGCAGCGTGATCTTCTCGGGCGCACCAAGCCTGGGCAAGCGCGGCGGCGGAATGCACGGCGGCAGGAGCTAGAGGGACGGGCTGTCAGCGGACCGCCTTCAGGCGGCACCGCGGGCCCTCCCGCATCAATACCTCGAAACCAACATTGGCCTTTTACCGTCACATGATAAGATAGCGTTACGAAATGAGTTTTACCTACATAGAAAAGTCCGCCGCATCGAGCTTCGTTGATATTATTTGGCATACAGTAGACATCAGCGACGGCACATACTTGGCTGCCGCCGACGGTAGTTGGGATATGATTTTTACAACCACGGCGGAAGGCGAGGTGATTGTGCGCCTAAGCGGGCCATCGCTGACCCCTACGCCCGTCCACTATAAAAAGGGCAACACCAACTGTGGCATGCGATTTAAAAAAGGCGTGTTCCTAACCCACGTTCCAGTCAGCGAAGTAGTCGATACCACCGAGACATTGCCAATGGTATCGGAAGATACATTCCTGCTGGGCGGGCACCTCCTGCAAGTCCCTACTTATGAATCCATGGACGACTTCATCGCACAGCTGGAAGCTTTGCACCTACTCAGCGAGGACCTAGTAGTCCGGGCAGTGCTAGAAGGTAAGCGATACGGCGCAACGCAGCGCTCGGTGCAGCGCCGGTTTGGCCGCTCTGTAGGGATGACGCCCGCCTATATTGCGCAAATCGAGCGGGCCTGGCGGGCTGTTGAGCTCCTCCAGCAAGGTAAGGCAATTACAGAGGTAACTCATGAGCTTGGTTACGCCGACCAAGCACACCTAAATCGCAGCCTAAAGCGAATTACCGGATTCACACCACGACAAAACGGCAATCGCGAAGAGCCGTTATAACCTGGTCGTTTTTGTTCAATTTTTTTGGAGCCGCCAACGGTTAAATAGGTGCAGGCAACATAATAAAGCAGGAGAACGAAATGACCATCAAACCATTCAAAATTGCTGTCGATCAAGCCAAAATCGACGAGCTGAACCAACGCCTAGCTAACGCTCGCTGGCCAGAAAGCTTGCAAACCAACGACTGGAGCCGAGGCGTCCCCAAAAGCTACCTACAAAAGGTTGCAACCTACTGGCGCGACAAGTACGACTGGCGCGAACACGAAGCAGCCATTAATAAGTACCCTCAGTTTACCGCTGAAATTGACGGCCAAACCATTCACTTCATCCACGTCAAATCTAAAGAGGCCAACGCCACGCCGCTCCTTCTAAACCACGGCTACCCAGGCTCCATCGTCGAGATGCTGCCGCTTATTGACCACTTAACTAACCCAACCAAAAACGGCGGCAAGGCTGAGCAAGCCTTCCACATCGTCGCTCCGGCGTTACCTGGCTTTGGTTTTTCTAACCCAGTTGAAGCAGCTGGCTGGGACATCGCCCGAACGGCAAAAGCTTATGCCACCCTCATGAAAGAGCTAGAATATGACAAGTACGGCGTGCAGGGGAGTGATATCGGCGCAGGCATATGCCAGCAGATAAGCCTGCTGGACCCGGAACACATTATCGGCGTCCACACCAGTAACGACCCGACGGCGCTTGCACTAACAGGCATGCTGGCCATGATCCCAACCGACATGCTGCCACCGGCCGAGAAGGAGCAGGTTGAAACCTGGAAGGCGTACGCTGAGGACGGCAAAGGCTACTTGCAACTACAATCGACCCGCCCAGAAACTATCGGCTTTGCTCTCAATGACTCGCCGATTGGTCAACTAGCGTGGATTTTGGAGAAGTTTAAGGAGTGGACCAACCCGTCGGCCAAGCTCCCCGAAGATGCCATTGAGCTTGACCAGCTACTTACCAACGTCAGTCTGTATTGGTTTACCGGCTCTGGCGCATCAGCTGCTCAGTTCCTATACGAAGCCGCACACGCTGCGCCAAACTGGGGCGCTATACCAACCGTGCCAGCTGGTAGCGCGATCTTCAATAGCGAATCATTCATTCGGATGGTGCTCGATCCTGAACACAAATCAATTCACTGGTCGGAATTTAGCGAAGGCGGCCATTTCCCGGGCTTAGAGGTGCCGGAGCTTTTGGCCGGCGATCTACGCAAATTCTTTTACAGAAGTCTGAGTGAGTAACAGCTCCCCAAAATCATAAAAAGGCGCCGTTTAATACGGCGCCTTTTTAGAAGATGCAAGGTTTGACCAGCAGCCTGTGGGGTGAATCTTGCTATAATTGACGTAATGGAACTACTCATAAAACTACTTATCGCTGGCGGCGTCATGGGGCTCCTAGACTTTTTGTGGCTTGGCTTTGTCGCCAAGAAACTCTACTACGGTGAAATGGGGAAACTACTCCTCGATAAGCCGCACATGGTGCCGGCGCTACTTTTCTATATCATCTACGTCATTGGCGTTATCGTATTTGTCGTTAATCCCGCACTCGCCAAGGGTTCGCTTGCGCACGCGGCGGGGTATGGCGCACTGTTCGGGCTTGTGGCGTACGCGACCTATGACCTGACGAGTCTGGCGGTAGTGCAAGGCTTTAGCGCCAAGATTGTCATCATAGATATGCTCTGGGGAGTTGTACTGACGGCGGTCGTATCAAGCCTCACATTCCTGGCGGTCAGCAAATGGATTTCCTAAGCCTCCTTCCGGCCGCCTTCCTAGGCGCGCTGATCGTGCAGCTGGTGGCATTCACCTATGCGCTGCGCTCACGACGCGCAGATATTATCGATGTCGCCTGGGGGCTTAGCTTTATTGCTGCAATGGCCCTCATGCAATTGCTCCACCCCTCAACTTCGCCATGGGTGATTATCACCGATCTGCTCGTGACGATTTGGGGCGCGCGCCTGTCGTGGCACATCTATCGCCGCTTCAAACGCTCAGACGTACAAGACGAACGCTACACCGAAATTATCCGTCAGTGGCCAAAGCGATTCATGGGGTTGCAGCTATTCGCACGGCTCTTCCTGTTGCAGGCTATACTGGCTACCACTATAAGCCTGCCGGTTATTGTCGTACACACCTATCAGCCCGGGACGAGCTGGCTGACGCTCATCGGTCTTGCGATTTGGATCGTCGGCTTTATATTCGAATCCGTTGCCGACAGACAACTAAAAGAGTTCTTGGCTACACCAAACCACGCCGCTCTGATGACAAATGGCCTTTGGCGCTATTCTCGCCACCCAAATTACTTTGGTGAAGTCTCAATGTGGTGGGGGATCGCGCTCATCGCAGCACAGACACCGCTCTGGTGGCTTGGGCTAATCGGAGCTGTCGCTATTACGCTGCTCATCAGTTTTGTATCGGGAATTCCAATTGCCGAGAAACGATCTGCAGGCAAGGAAGGCTGGACAGCCTACAAGCGCCAGACAAGCGCGCTGCTGCCGTGGCCGCCTAAGAAGTAGCCTATACTAAGGTTATGAAGCTACAGCATATCGATCACATTGGAGTAGTAGTTAACGACCTTAAGGCCGCCAAAGAGTTCTTCGTAGGCCTTGGCTTTACAGTACAGGGCGAAGCCGAGGAGCAGAGTGAATTGCTCGATAAAGTCATAGGCATAAAGGGCGCACGCTCACAGATAGTCTTTCTGGAGACGCCAGATGGCGAAACCAAGCTTGAGCTTACAAAGTTCCTAAACCCTGCGGAGAAAGCCACCCCACAAGAGTCGACTATGTATGCGCACGGATACAAACATATCGCGCTGCAAGTGAAGGGCATTGACGAGATCGTAGCCGACCTCAAGGCTAAAGGTATGGATATCTTTGTTGACGTTTACGACTACGAAGACGTCTACAAGCTGTGCTATTTCCGAGGACCTGAAGGTCTGCTCGTGGAGCTAGCCGAAAAACTCTAGAATATAACTTCAAACTCCATATTGTGAGGGTTGGTGCGGGGCGGAAGGGGTTACCTCGCGCCCACGCACCCGCACCTGGTCTCAGTGAATGACGCCCTGCTGGAACAGCAAGAAGATGGCATGACTGCGGCTTTTGGCCTGCAGCTTGCGCACCGACTCGCCGATAATGCGATCCACCGTACGAACACCCAGACCTGTCTGGGAGGCCATACGGCCGCTGGTTAACCCCAGCGACACCAACTTCATGACCTCTAACTCACGATCATCAAGCAGGCGAGCGGTAGTCCGACGAGTTCTCGGACAGGGCAGTTCACCGCGGCGAATTGCGATTCCGATCGCTTGTGGCGTCGTGTCTGCGTCGAGTCGACGACGACTTCGCCGGAGATACGCCTTTACCGTAGTCGGCTCGAGGCCAAGCAGTGTTGCCGCCCCTTCGATGTCGACGCTCTGCGCGACCGCCGACAGCGCCCGAATCTCGGACGCACGCGCCCTGCGGGTCTGCAGTTCTCGGTACCCGTACAGATAACCGTGCCTGTAGCCGAGGTAGACGGCGTGGCAGCGATTCCGGGCACCGAGCTTTCTGAGCAGATCCGCGACGCGATCGTCGATCTTGCTCCGCGAGCAGAACAGCTCCGCCATCATGAGGCGGTCGTCCTGGCCCACGGCGATTCGCTCCAGCAAATCTTGCTCGTCGCTCAGTAGTCGGATGCTAAATCCTGGTGGGCCCACCTCCAAGTCTTCTCGGTCGAGCGCGGTAGCAATGGCCGCCTCGTTGTTGGACGTACCGTAGCGTTCCCGGGTTCGCACCAGGCTTTCCCGAACGCTCGTCTCGGCGATGCCGTATAGCGTTGCGATACTCCGAAACGATTTCCCAAGTGCAACTGCCAGCAAGATCTCGAGTTCACGAACAGGTGGCTTCAAGCCGTAACTCCTCTCTAACCGGACAGTAGTACAATACTATAGCAAATTGCACAAAACATAAATACATTATATAATTATCAAGTCCAAATCCGGACAGGCAAGAGTGCAGCCAACGGAGTGAACATGGTTAGGTTCTTCGAGATCACCAGTGGCATGCCCATGCCACTGGCCATTGGCGCGCTGGAGATGTTCTTCTCACAGCAAGGTGGCGGTGGACGCGTCGGATTCGCGCCCGCGTCGAGCAGACGCAACATCGTGGCGATCGACCACAACACCGTGCCGGGGCTGTTCAGGACCCACCTCCAACGCGCGAACGTGCACTTCACCGAGTCCAGTCAGGCGCCGCGAGGCGTCGCCGTCGTCCTCGTGCAACTTCCCACACGGGAGGAGCTCGTGGAGGCGGCCTTGAGGGCTGAATTCGCACGGATGGTCACGAGGGTCGCTTCCAACCGGCGCCGCAAGCGCCAGCGATAGTCACCGCAGCCGGAAGGGGCGGAGGTCATCTCCTCCGCCCCACGGTGCGCTCTTGCCTTACTACTGTCATTATCTAAATACCCCTAAAACGAAAACCGGCCACCCCGGGCGACATAAGTCGCGCCAGGGTGGCCGTAAAGCTGATCGAACAAGCTGCGCCGTCAGCTAGCGGGACGCGGCTCGACGCCACCGGACAGCCTGCAGTAGGCCAGGACCAGTAGCGCGGTAGCCGTCCTCCCAGTGGGTGCAGTACCCCTGCTCAACGGTGACCCGTGCCGTGCACACGAGGCCATGCGTCGTGAGAGCGGTGAGAGCGGCCTGAAAGGCGTGCCGTGACCTGAAGGAGGGCATGAGCGGTTGGCTCCGCCTCCAAATATCCCTCGTGGTCACGCCCTCACGGGGCATGCTCGCCACGATGCCGAGGATCCCCCGGAATCGCTTCTCGCGAGCGTTGACCCTCGCAGGACCGCGTAACGGCGGGATGTGTTCGATCACGCGTACCTCTGGCGGCCACACCGCCTCGTAGATGTGGCCGGTGCTCACATCCGCGAGCCCGTAGGGGCTCAGGCAGAGAAACCGTCGCCCTGGCTCCTCCGGCCGGACAAACAAATCGCCGTAGTTCAGGTCACTCAGCGGAATGATCTTTGCCATGATGGTTCCCTTGGACAGTTGCAGTGATACCGATATATTGTATAATATTATAAATCAATTGTCTAGAATCACTTGGCTGGGTTGTTAGTCCTCGCTGACGACCGGTAGAGCCTCAACGGGCACATGAAGCGCCCGAGCTAGGCGCTCGATCTGCTGAAACTTGCAGTACTTTATGGGCTGATCGTTGCGATCGTAGATTCGGTAGAAGTGCGCGAACTCGATGGTCTCACCCTTGAAATTTTGGGCGCGAGTGGGCTTATTGATACGTTTAATAATCCAGCCAGGTGGCTGATCGTCGAGAATGCGTTTAATCTTGGCGTAGTGATTGAAGGCCATTTACGGAGTAATAAATAATCGTAACTGCTCAGACTACTTGTCTTTATCCTTTTCCTGACGGAGCAACAGCACAACGCCCAGACCGATAATGCCCGCACCCAGGAGCGCCAGAACAAAGAACTGGAACTCACGCAGCTGATACAGGACGGAACCGACTGCAACACTCAAACCCCACCAGCTAATGAGCGGGTAGCGCGCCCATAGGCCGAACAGGAGAATGGCAACACTTTCGAACAGAAGCAATAGTCCATAGCCATTATCGCCAGCCAATGCCTCAAGCGCCAATGGAACGGTCAGGACGGACAATGCCACAACGACCAAATTCTTCTGCTCCGAGACACGTCCATCGCGGTGCGACAGCCAGGCCAATCCGCCGAAATACGCCGCCCATAGGTGAGTGAAAACTTGGGATTCTTCCACGCCGAGCTTATACAGAGCCAACTGCACCGCAACCAGAACGACTGCAGCACCGCCGTACAGGCCCAAACGCTCGCGGCGCAGGTGCGACTCCAGACTCGTCAGCCCACCGGCAAGCGCCAGGCAGCTGATAGCGGACCACTCGATATGCCCACCAAGGAGAGGAATGAGAGCGCCCAGGTAGAGCGTTGCCAGCCCAGACAGCACCCATGCATCGTTGTAGGCGGAGGGGGCCTTCAGCGTCACGCCAACCCGCCCAGCGGCATAATAGACCAGACCAAGTAGGCCGAGTGTGAGAGCTACTGCAGGCTCCCAGTCTAGGTTCTGCCAATTTAACCACTGGCCGGTCGCGATCACACCCATGAGCGTCGCGCCATACAACGCCTTCGGCATCTTCTCTGCGTAGGTGATCAACAGGGTAATAGCACCGACGACCAACGAGGTCGTCACGGCAAGCCACTCGGGGCCTGAGGCGCCGATTGACCATGCGGCTACCAGCGTAGCAACGCATGCCGCGAGCGTGAGATCTTTGAACTTCAATGCTTCAACCCATCGGCCAGCAGCCAAAAGGGCCAGCGCCAGCCCGGCATACACCAACACGACAGCCAGCTTTGGCCATTCGGGGTCTACCGCCAAAAAGCCAACGACCGACGGCAGCATCACGACACCAGCCAAACCGAGCGCCATGTGCAGCCGGTCTCGTTGCCAAAATGCTATACCAAGTGCAAGCGCAGTGTTCAGCGCAAGCACCCAAGCATATGCCGCCCAATTGCCGCCAAGGAACGGAATCGAGTACACAACAGAAGCAGCCAGGGCAATTGCTGTCACAACTGAGGCAGATTGACGCCACGACTCGTGCATCTTCTGGAGCTGTAGCGTCACTACAAACTGCAAAGCCACCACCGCGCTCAGCACATATGAAACCCACACACCGTCCAGCAGATCCATCGTGATCAACAGAACACCCAGCGGTGTTAGCAAGTATCCCAGCGCGAAGTAACTCTGCTGCAAATCCTGTTTAGTCTCGCGCCATAGCGCGAGTGCGTAAAAGGCCGAAGCCAGAAGCGCCGTGACGCCCTGATGAGTCAAGCTAACCTCGCCATGCCCCAAGAAGATCGTCCCCACCAGCGCGACTGGGACCATCACGGAGGCACTGACAGACAGAGGCGTCTCAACTTCCGCCCATGGCTTCCAGAATTTAACGGCAAGCACATAAATCATCGCAAGTAATATCGATGCCCAGCCAAAGAAGTAAACCGGCGCCTCAATAACCGAAACGATCGACAGCCACAGCGAAATGCACATAAAGACCGACAGATAACCCATGAGGCTCTGGCGGATCCTCGCAAGCGCAAAAACGTACAACGCAAAAGACGCCAGCGAGGTCACAAACCAAATCATCGAACCGGACACGTCATCCGTGAGATAAATACTCGCCGCGACACCGGTGAGCGGCAGACAAACTAACCCGATAGCAGTAAGCGCAATGGCCGCCGGTCGCAGTCGGATGATGGCACTGTACGTCGCCAGGCCTGCTCCGTAGAAGACCAGTGCCATGGCGAGAACAGCAAACGTCTTCACGCCGCCACTGAAATCAGACAGGCCGACAAACAAGCCAACGCCAGAAATAACAAGGAACGCGCCGAAGTAGAGAAGCACGCTCACGCTATCCCTGCCGCGCGAGACTTTGGGTGCGGGCGTAGGATCAGGCATGGCATCTAGGAAGCCGGGCTCTTCGGAAGTGGAGGCCACAGGAACCACATGCGTCGACTTGACGTCGCCATACAGAGTAGGGTTAATAACCTGAAGGGCGGCGCGGCGAATGCCTTTTGCTAAATCTTCGCTCTCACTCTGGGCTGATGCCTCGAGCTGCTCGCCGATACGTCGACGTAATGCCGCTTCCGACGAACCCTCTCTGTTATTTTTGCGTAAGGCCATACCAACCGCGAGGCCGATGACGATACCTAGCAAGAATTCCATGAATTACTCCCTATCAATATATCCGCATCATAGCACACCGTGGTGGCGTCGGTCTCAACTACGCAGTACCAAACCGTTTGGCGGATCGTTCGCGCGCCTTGGCGGCCTCGACTTCGCGATCCTTCGGTTCAGCGTCGGTCACAAGGTCCTGCAGAAGGTGACGTGCGGCATGCGCGATCTCTTCGACACCTCTGTTGAATACTTCTTCGTTGGCGTGCGATGGATGATGATAGCCAGAAATCTTACGCACAAACTGCAGGGCTGCGGCGTGCAGTTCGTCATTAGTGGCTTCTGGCTCAAAATTGAATAGCGGTTTGATGTTGCGACACATGGTTTTAACTCCTTAACACCTCCATTATGACACTGCGTTACCATTTCGCGCTCATGGATAGTAGAATAGGGTCATGAATACCGCCCCCACAGCGCAGCCTTCCTTTCGCTTTGACGAGCGACTTATACAAACCATTGTGGACCGCATTCCGCCGGACGCGCGGGGTCACTACCCGGACCATATCTTTGAGCCACAGCGCATCGAGATTGCGCGTGAACTTGTCCTGAAGGAGTACTACAAACTCTTCCCGATGCTCGAGGCGGCAAACTTCGACCAAGTGAGCTCCAGCATTCTGTACTGGCTGCACGGCGCCGGATACGAGCTTGCGCCAGTATCTGACTTCTGGAACTACATCGACGGGACTATGCTCACACTGAAGCTGAAGGACGTTGTGCCCCAGGTGACCTCGGCCAACATCGATTGGCGTCTTGAGACACTCGATCCACACAACCTCCAGCTGAACACTCCTGTCGGTAACCTTGCCGAGCACGGCCAGCCCCCATATAACTATGAATTCATAAATCAACGAATCCTCCAGAACGCACAGCAGATGGTTATCAACCGCCGCATCTCAGACGAGAAGTCCAGCGATACCGTCGTGTCACGCGACCATTATCCAGTCCTGGTTCGCCGTGAACCGGATGGCACACTGCGCCTGCTGGATGGCAACCGCCGCACGCTGCGCGCGCTTCTATACGGCCGTCCAAGCATCGACGCCTGGGTTGGTACTGTCCGAGCAGAGCCACGCCTGGTCGACCATTGGGTTAACACCGGCTTACTTCGTCGACTACTCAGTGAGTACGCCGAGACGCCATCGCCCGAGGTTAAAGCGTCGGTTCAATCGCAACTGCAGATCATTCTGAATAGTTCATCCATCGCCCGGCATCACTTCCAGACGCGTTGCGTTACACACTATCCGTTCGCGGCAGAGCTGGTCAGTCAGGGGTAGAGGAGTCTGAAATGCAAAACGCAGCCGAGTAATCGACTGCATTTTTTGATAAGATTTTCGTTTTAACGCGTGGCCAAGACTAAGAAGGTCCACCGGCGATGGCTTGTGCAATCGGGCTAGCTTACAGCTGAGCGACGACGTACAAACCGAGAGCGGCTACTACCAGAACAACCAATGCCCAAAACCGGGCGTGGCTGAGTGTAGCCGTGTCCTGTTCTAATTCCAATTCCTCCTGGTCCACAGCCTGATTATATCAGAAAATTCTTAGTTTATAAGCCGAATTGCTCGCTCGACCTACGGGGCGTTGATCTTTGCCCCTGTTGCTGCCTCTTGGAAGGTCTGATACGCAGGCTTCTTGCTGTCGTCCGCGCGAATCAGCCCGAAAAAGTTTTCGTTAGTGTCATGTGTCGTACCGGCGTCTTTATAGGAGTAATACATGAACGGACCAACCCAGTCGTAACTCTTATATAGGTCAATTGCGTCGCTCAGCAGTTTTGCCTGGAGTCGTTCGTCAACGACAAAGGGATGTTCCTCGAGTCGAGGATTCTCAATGGTCGATATTGGGCCAGGACCACCCGTTGGCGCGCCAATCTCAGTAATCCAGATTTTCTTCTTGCCATCGCCGTTTTTGATCATCAATCCGCGCATACCAGCCTTGTCGTCAGACATCTGGGTCCATGCGTGATACGGGGAAGACTTTGGGCTAATGGGGAAGGTGTACGGGTGATGCGCAACGGCGTCGAACGAATCCTTGCCGCCAGCCTTATAGACGCCTGCCAAGAAGTCGATCGGGGCATATGCTGGGCCTTCGGTTTCCTGTGGTGATAAGCCAGCTGTAATAATGTAGGCTTCTTTGTCTTCAGCCCGCAGAGCCTTTGCTGTTGCCTGAAGCAGGCGAGTGTAGTCGGTAGGGTTGGCGGCAGGCTGCCAGAACTGCGGATTGTTTGGCTCGTTCCAGATTTCCCAGTAGTGGAGACCGCGGTTCTTGTAGCGATTGGCGACGGTGCGAGCGAACTGAGCAAACTGATTATTGTTAGCTGGGCGGCATTTGTCGGTGTCGGCACAAGCAGAAGAGCGCGCCCACACAGGGGTGTAGTCGAGGATGCCGAGTATGAGGAGTTTGTGCTTCTGGGCGGACAAGACGAGCCTGTCATAGACGCCCCAGTTATAAGTCCTGGAGTTATCAGGCTGGATGTTGGCCCAGTTAAAGTCGAATCGAACCCACTTCGCACCACTCGCCGCGATTCCGGCCATGCGCTTGTCGAGTTGTTCGGCGTTTAGGTCGCCCAGCGAACCACCGGCAGCGATGCCGTAGCTGTGCTCAAGGTCATCCTGGGTAGGGAAGACGGCAGGAGTCGAACCTAGGTCCGGACTAGAACCGCCGGGCAGGGTATTGGTAACCGATGAGTACACGAAATAAAGACCACTACAAATAATCGACACCGCAACTGCTGTGGCAAGCCACAGTAAAATTTTCGGTAATTTACGTTGTCGTGGAAGTTGCAGGCCAGAAGCGACGCTGCGGTTTTTGAGGGCAATGATGTAATGGTATGGACTACGTATAAAAGGCATTTCTTTTAAATTTTCCATAGCCTTGTTAGCCTATCACATTTCAGC
>CAZPGP010000005.1:4069-10669 GCA_964586395.1 uncultured Candidatus Saccharibacteria bacterium | reverse complement strand
GAAAAGAAGCCCGAGCTTGTTGAGGCGATCGCCAAGGAAGGCCATATTCTCGGCAACCACACATACTCGCACCAGGTTCTGCGTGGCGAACCAGAGGAACTTGTCCGCTCAGAGATCGGTCGTGGACTGCCCGGACCGTGGCTTCGACCGCCCCAGGGCCGTTACGACAAAAAGGTACGCCGCATCGCCGCCAAAATGGGCTATGCTATATGTTACTGGACCATCGACAGTCGCGACTGGACTAGTGCGGGCGTCGAACAGATGCGCCACACTATCCTGAACGAGCTACACCCTGGTGCCGTCGTACTTTTTCACCTTCATGGAGCTCACACAAGGGAATTACTCCCGTCACTCATCGACGACATTCGCGCTCAGGGCTTTCAGCTCACAGCGCCAGATGAAAACTGGTCAGCTCCTGCATTTGACAATACCGGCAGCATCGCCTAATGTACGCCCATGCTAGCGATCTAGCCCTATAAAACAGCGTAACGAAACGAGCCACCTTGCAAAAAATTCTCCAACTCATCGGTCGCGGTAAAGACCTGTTCCAAACTGACAGCTTATTCCGCAATTCTGTATTTCTAATTGCCAGCACGGCGATTATGTCGATCTTAGGATTCCTGTTCTGGTTGAGCGTCGCTCATCTTTACTCACCCGAACAAATCGGCTCGGCATCAGCACTTATAGCCGCAACTACGCTACTCGGCAATATGAGCCTACTGGGCATGGAATACAGCCTCATGCGATTCCTGCCGAAGTCGAAGGATCAGAGTAGGGATATAAACGCTGCCATTGGATTCGTGGCTGCCGCAGCCTTAGTTGCCGCCGTAGGATACCTGTTCGTAAGTCCGCTCTTGAACATTCATATCTCGCATCTGGACGATCCACTTCTACGAGTTGGATTTATCGTCCTGATGATTGTCGTGAGCCTCAACAGCCTGACTGATGCAGTTTTCATTGCCAATCGCCGAGCAGGGCTGCATACAATTACATACTCTGTGCTAGCGACGGTTAAGTTAGTGCTGCCACTTGTATTGGTGCCGTTTGGATCGCTCGGTATCTTTGCTGGCTACGCGGTCGCGATGCTGTCATCGCTCACGCTGACATTCTTCCTGATGCGTCGCCATGTTGGTTATCGGCCGAAGAGTAAGCCAAACTGGGGCTTGCTACGCAAAGTTAAAGGCTACGCAACAAATAACTACATCGGCCACGTGCTGGCCAGTCTCAGCCCTCAGCTGATGCCGTTGATCATTCTGAATAGCTTGGGTGCAGAGAAGGTCGCATACTTTGCCATGGCTATTACCATCGCCAACTTCCTGTACGTTATTCCTGTGGCGATATCGCAGTCGCTTCTGGCCGAGAGCGCTGGCAGCCCAGAAGGCAAGCGCAGCCACATCCGGAGTGCAGCCAAGATTCTGTCGCTCGTGCTAGTACCCGCCGTCACCATTGCCATCGTCGCCGCACCGTGGCTGCTACATATCTTTGGCCACGAATACTCAGACAACAGCACCGGGCTATTCCAGATCCTGGCCTTCGCCACGTTCTTTATCGCCATCAGCGAAGTCGGCAATGCGGTTCTGAATATCGAACACCGCAGTAGCGGCGTTGTAGCTTCGCAGCTGAGCAGCGTCGTTGTAACACTTATCGCAACGTTGCTTCTGCTGCCTCACGGTCTCATTGGTGTGGGCGTCGCGCTGCTCCTGGGTAATATCGCCTCTAACGTCAGCCACCTCATCTTCTTTGGATTCGGTATCGGCAAGCGGAAAGGGCAGTTCGAAGAATCCGAAGCCCTCGCCGCCGAGCGTGAAGCGAATCGCCTCAGCTAGCGGTAAATCAAAACTCCGCCGGAGTTATATACCAATGTCTTGTGCGTGTTAAGGAAATGGAACGGCACGTTATAGAAAAGTAATTCGCCGTCATAGTAGACCGGGACCTGACCCGTCGTGGTGTTACCGATACTCAAATAGACGTAACTGTCCTCGGGGATTGCGCTCGGGACCAGGGTCGGCTCGGGGAAGATATTAGCGTAGGTTATCATGCGCCGGCGGGAGAATTCATCGGCGTAGACGCGCGAACCGTTGGGCGCGTTCGCAGCCAACCATTTATCGGCCTCAACCTCTTCATGGTGCGTGTAGTAGGCCTGGTAGTAGAATCCTGAGTTACTAAACGCCAACACTGGGCGATACCCACCAGTCAAAGTCGAGATAAATCCCGAGAGCACTAGGAACAATGCAACCAAGCCACCAGCGACTACACGGAATCGCAGTTCGAACTTAAACTTCATCTTGCCTAACAGCCAAACTAAGGCGACCACACTCGGCAAGGCCAATATCACCAGCCCCTGCTGTATCACGCGCGCCAGACCGTAGTTAACCGCGTCAGACGGTAGCACAACCTGAATAACTACGACGGCTAGGCAGGCAATGCCCAGAAGCGGATACTGTAGCGGCAAACGCGTCGCTGCGTGCCGAAAGAGCATGAGCGTCAGGCCGATCGCGAGCAGCAATGCGAGCAGCCCTACATAACCCTGACGGACCCAGCCGTAGAGCTTGTCGAGCAATTGGCCAGGAACTTTGGCGGCGGCGAGTACCGGCGACAACGGCGCATCCTGCTCAGGCACTTCAATCGTACGAAAGTCTGGCGATAGGGCGTCAGGATAGTACTCATTCGCCGGCAAAATACGGGTCTCGTAAGCGTAGTCGGCGTATCCTTCGACGTTCGCCGGACCCTTGTCCGGGGTGGCCTCACGAGGAGGGGCGGCGCTTGGGTTTACAACCCGCACAACATTATTACCGATTCCCGCAATTGTCTGCGCGATATTGCCGGCCGTGTGCGTCGCCAACCCGCTCCAACCGATAATCATCAACAGCACCATTGGTGCAATATACGCCGGGAACAGCGTAAAGGCTCGAGCCTGCAACGACTCAACCTTAAATCGACGCAGTAGCGGGCGAATCAGCCACAGCCCAAAGCCCAGCCCAGTCGCAACGATCAAAATAAGCGCCGTAATATAGCTTGTCGAGTAATGCGACAAGACCATGCCACCCAGCAAGATGATCATGAGTATATGACGCGATGGCCTCGGAAGCTTCTTGTCGAGCGCCGCAAACAGTGCCAGCGCGAAACAGAATATTGCCACCTCCTGACGGTTCAGCATCATGATGTCCGTCAGAAATGCCGGGAAAGTAATAAAAACAATCGCCGCCAGGAAAGCCAGTTTACGTGGCACATAGGTGCGCAGGCCGGCAAACATCAGCGGCGCGATAAACGCGAAAAGTATCTGGAACCACAACTTAAAGACATACAGGTCGGGAATGCCGCTCAACTTCTGCAATATCGTTGGCAGAATCGTAATGCTAAGGCATGCCATGTAAGCATCCTGATAAAACTTCATATCCCACAGCGAGTTCAGTGTCGTCAGCTGGAAGACCTGGAATTCCTGCATAACATCATGGCCAGTAACTTCCCAGCCGCGCATCGACGTACCCAGCAGCAGCGTCAACGTCACGCTAAACAGCGCCAGGGAGTAGAGCCCCTGCAGTTGCAGTCGCTTAGTCCAGGCCAGACAAAATACCACTACGCCAGCCAACCCCACCGCGCCTAGCGCGAGCCAATTCGGCCCAGAGTTGTTGAGCATAGTTGCACCTGCAACTGCCAAGAACGGCAACAAAACGAGCAAGGCGCCGACCGCAACAGTCAGCCAAAACTCACGCGATTTGCCGCGCCAGAAATTCAACTGTAGGTACCTCTTGAACCGTCCGAGATTCTGGGTCTTGCGACGGAACGCAGTGGCCAACGCAAAAAACGCAACAAAGCCGGCAATCGCCGGAGTCATCGAAGCCGCAACCAGTGGCCGGTGAATATCGGCATGGAGCCATGGCAGCACCTGATTGAGCGCCAGACCAATAACCATCAATGAAATCAGACTCAGACCGATCGTATAGGCTATAATCTTAGCCTTCATTTCACCCCTGGCGTATCCAGCGATCGTGCGATACAGAACATACCCAGGCATAAACGACAGGTAAGCCAGCGAGAAGACCGCGCTGAATGCGTTAGCCGGCACATACAGCGCCAAGCCCGCCCAAACCGCCGTTGCTAGCAGCGGTAGCAACACGCGGAGCTGCAGGGTATTACGAGCGAATCGTTTTATGAGTTTAACGAGCTTCATGTTTCCTTACATTATGCACGAAAAACCCTCGAACGAGGCCAGCAATCACCATTGTTTCTTCGGCGAGCTGAAGATAGGGGAAAAGCACGTACAGTGGCTTGCGAGCCATAAAGGCGCGTTGCACCCACCATCCATAACAGAGAAGAGGAAGAGCCAACAGCTCCAAAACAGCAATCAACGGAGCGAAAGGCAGTGTCAGCACCACCGCGAGAGCAATCAGGATCGGGAAAGGGAAAATTGGTGGCGTCAGGCCGTTACGGGCATGAAAGGCGTAGTTAAACGGCCCGCGGCGATATGGGCGCAACAGATAAGTCCTAAACGATACGGCCGTGTCATCAGGATCTTGCTCGAGCATCACGCGTGCGGTATGCATCGCGTAGAGGTGCTGGCCGGGGAACGCCTGGCGCAGACGATAGCAGACGTCTCGGTCCTCGATGCCGCCAATCGCTGGTGCGGCCATCGTGATGTCCCAGCCGCCAATCGCACGGAGCTTTTCGATAGGGAAGGAAGCGTTGGCGCCGTACAGCTCCACGACTTCATCGACGGCGCGCTCGGCGGCTTGCTTTGGACGAACGTAATTACCAAAGAGATAGCTCAGCAAACGCTTAGCGACCGCGGGCAAAAAGCGTGGACCGATGTCGTCAGCGCTGGGCGCAGCACCACTTCCGCTGGCCTCAATGTAATTTGCAACCAAGCCTTTGACGTTTCCGGCAGCCTGCTTGACCAAAACTCCACCGATACCCAGCGGCTTGTCGAGCTCAGCATAGCCCTTTGCGAGCTGGCTCAAGAAGTCCGGCGCAGCCTGACAGTCGTCATTGAAGCAGACATAGATGTCACCCTTTGCAGCAGCTAATCCTGCGTTCTGGGCGCTTGGAATACCCATGTTGTGAGGCAGCTCAACATAGTGAACTTCTTTGCGAGCCTGCAGAACCTCAGCGGTGTTATCACTGGAGCCGTCATTAACAGCGATGATTTCGTAGCGGTCCTTTGGGTAGTCCTGATTCAAAAGCGAATCGAGCGCGCGCTCAACGGTCGCGGCGCCATTATAGACCGGCATCACGACACTCATGAATGGAAGTTTCTGTTTGCTCATCTCTACGCTTCCTCGATAAATTTACGGAGATCGGTAGCGCGCTTGCTCCAACTGTAGCTAGTTGTTGCGAGTTTAGATGCTTCACGAGCAAGCTGAGTTCGGCGCTTTGTATCGAGCAAAAGGGCGATAACAGCCTCGGCGAGCTTCGCGGGGTCGCCAGGAGTAACAACTACACCAGCCTTGCCGTCGCGGACGTAGCTGCGCAGGTCACCGACGTTGCTCACGACGGGGACGGTCCCCATTGCCATGTACTGAAAGACTTTCATGTTGCTCGCGGCGCGGTTGGTGCGGCCGTCGGGTTGGTAGCAGATGCCGATATCGCCGAATTGTGTGTGCTGCTGTACGGAGTGCATGTTGTCCAGCCAGCCGGTGAAAGTGACGGATTTTCCGATGCCCAGCTTACGAGCCAGTTTCTTAGCAGCCTCCAGAGCCGATCCACCGCCAGCAATGGTGAAATGTGCGTCAGGAATTTCCTTCACAACTACCGGTACTGCGTGCAACAGATCCTCAACGAGGTCCAGACGATTGATAGCACCAAAGGAGTATACGGCGTTCCGCAGTGGCTTCTCAGCGACCCGAATGTAGTCGCTTGGCTCAACCGCGTTCGGCAGCAATAGGACCGGCTTTCGTGGGTAGCGAGCTTTAACCTCAGATTCGAGAAGCGTCGAGGTCACGATGATTTTATGCGCGAATCGCATAGCCAGACGTTCGCTCAACGCGACGAGCGCAACGCTCAGGCCAGACTGACCTTCGAGCCTCATAACTTCGCTGCCCAGATCGTCCATGTCCAGGATAACTTGTCGGCCCCAAAGTCGCGGAACCAAACCAAGCACGGTGATTGGCGTTGGCTTATAGATATACACGACATCGGCACGAGACTTCACAATGTGAAACAGCGAGGTAAACAGATATGGCACGAGGTTCACGATAGGCGAATGCGTCGCCAGTGACCACGGCTGAATGAGCCTGTAGCCAGTTGGTTTTAATGAATAATCAGGCTTGAAATTGTTGTACTTGTCGGCTGGCGGGCTCATGGCCGTCACTTCAAAGTTCTGCCCCAAATGCCGAGCAAGGTCGCGCAAACGAATCGTCAGCGTACCTTTGTAGCTACCGGTGCTTAGCATGAGGAGTTTTTTCATTTTCGGATCGCTCCTACTAATTCCGTCAGAATGTCGGCCTGCTTCTCCCAGGTGTGATTGTTGCGGGTCCGTTCGGCAGCGGCACGGGCGATCTCTTTGCGCTCGGCAGTCGGTGCGGCGATAACTTTGTGGAGCGTCGTGGCCAGGGCTTTGACGTCATGCGGACGAACAAGATAGCCGTCTTTACCATTCTTCAC
>CAZPGP010000005.1:0-3969 GCA_964586395.1 uncultured Candidatus Saccharibacteria bacterium | reverse complement strand
GCCTTTCCAGCCGTGAGTTCGGTCTAGCGAACCAATGAACAAGAAGTTCGCGCGCGTTGGTTGGCGACGAGTGACGATATCGCGCTCCCAGACAGCATTAGTAACAACCTTGGTCTTGGCCTGATATTTCTTGGGGAATTGCTTCTTCACGTAGTCAGAAACTGCGCAGATGAGATCAGCACGGCCAAGCAAAAGCCGTTCGTAAGTCTGGTAGGCACGAGCAATGGCGTCGAAGACAATCGAATCACCCTTGAGCAAGGTTGCGGCATGGTAGATCACAACGAATGGCGTCTTGCGTGGGGCGGCGATCCGAGCAGCATCCGCCAGCGACGGAACAGGGGTGTGGACGATAATAACATCGGGCTGCTCAGTTTTGAAAATCCGTCGCATCATCAGTGGCCACTTCGGATTGAGCGGCGTGTTACTGAACTTCAGCAGGGGAGCCAGGCGATAAACCTTCATACCATCCACTTGGTCCTCGACTGTCGTTTTGCCATCGTGGTTCGAAGTCACGACCACAATCTCCCATTTCTTGAGGTCTTTCAGGGCAATACCAAGCTGGCGAGCATAGATCTCAAGACCGCCGAGCTTAGGATGATAGTAGGGCGTTACAACAATTGCTTTCATATTCGGTAGGCCTCTTTCAGGGCATCAACGCTGCGGGTCCAGTCGAACTGGGCGCCATCAATACTAAGCTTACGACGCGCCTTCAGCTGCGAGTCAATACCGGCCGCCAACGCCTCGGCATTTAGGTCGGTGACCGCGCCGGCATCATCGCGGACCAAGTACTGAGCGGCGTTATCGCGGTGACGAACCGTAACGGGACGGATGCCACAGGCGTACGCTTCCAAAATAGTGATGCCAAAACCTTCGCGCGTCGATGGCGACACAAAGACCTTCGAGGCTTTCATGTACGAATAGACGTCGGTGGAATGCTCTATCCGGCCGGTGATAATGACATTTTTCTCGAGCTTCAAATGCGCGACCTGAGCCTTCAAACGCTCGAGCTCGGGACCGCCACCAACAATCGCAACGCGAATATTTGGGCGGGATTTCTTCAGAATAGCGACTGCGTCGAGCATCAAATCAACGCGCTTGTGTCGGACCAAGCGGCCTGCAAACACGGCGTCAGTTTTCTCTGTGCCAACCTTCGCTGCGGCAATTGTAGGATAATCGATGCCGTTGGCAACCAGGCTTAGGCCGCCTTTGTAGTGCAGTTCGTCGCGTAGCAAATCGTGCGTCCGCTGGCTCACTGCGATGATATGGTCGGGCATCATAACTGCCAGTCGCTCCAAGATATAAGCGACCGTGCCGGCAGGATAACCGATATAACCGCGCCAGGCACTGAGGCCAACAGCTTCGTGCCATGTCGCGTAGAAAGGCTTTCGCTTGAATAGATTCACAAATTTCAGAGAGAACAGCGGGAAGTACGGCATATGATCCGCCTCGAGGATATCCCACTTGTAACGCAGCATCTGCAGACAAGCCAGGCCAAAGAAAATACCTTCCTTGAACGAACGACGCTTGCCTTTGTATAGCGGATACAATTTGCTGATGGCGTGGTAGGTGATGCCATTGATCTGCTGGGTCTTGGCCGGCTCATCCCACCATTTCATCGTATATATATGAACGTCGTGACCAAGTGAAACAAGCGCACGGGCCAGATGGTCGATGCGCGTTTCTTTGCCACCCTTATGGAAGGGAAGGACGGCGTCAGATACTAGGGCTATCTGAAGTGGCCGGCTTGTGCTCACTTGGGACCCCCTTGTGTACTGCTTCGGCAGCGTGGAGTTCTCTGCTGATAGATGACTGCTGTAGGCTTGGTTTCCAGGCGAGGTTAGCCAGGAACATATGTATAATGCGAGCGCCGTCGCGCACTGGGTGCAGGCTAGAGTCGCCCTGGCGTGCGTCGTAGCTGATTGGCACAGAGTAGATGCGCTGATTCAGGCGGGCCATCTTGGTGGTCATTTCCATCTCAATGGCGAAGTTGGTGGACTGAAGGTGTGGGCGGAGTTCCTTCACGGCCTCGGTAGACCAGGCGTAGTAGCCGGTCAGAACGTCAGTGACAGGTACGCGATACACGGTGCGCACAAGCCATGAAAAAACAACATTACCTGCACGGTTAAAGCGACGCATCGAGCCAACGCTAATACTACCCATGATGCGTGAGCCCAGGATAACCTGTGCGAAGCCGCTCCGGATTGGCTCGACCAAACGCGCGATTTCGTCTGCGCGATAAGTGTCGTCGCCGTCGAGCATGACTACAAAATCAGTGTCATCACTGATGCTATAAAAACCAGTGCGAATGGCGTTGCCTTTGCCTTGTTTGCCTTCGTGCACGACGCGGGCGCCAGCATTGCGAGCAATCTCGGTGGTGTTGTCAGTTGAATTGTTGTCGACGACCAGGATCTCAACATCGTAGCCAAGGGTCTTCAGGTCGCGCTGCGGCACTTTGCGGATAACATCCGCGATGGCCTCTGCCTCGTTGTAGCAGGGGATAAGAACAGTTATTTTCATGATTTGGTCCCAAAAGTTATATATTCTGTGCGATCAACCAATTGGACTACAATCGTGCCGTCCATGTTGGGCTGGGGGAAAGAAAAGGTAAGTGTTTTATCAGCGGAATCACCATCGGCAAGTGTCAGGATGCCCTCATCCAGGACCGTGGAGACTGAGCCGGTGCTCAGATAAGCGCGGTAGTGGTAGTTGGTGGCAGCCGACTCGTGATTACTCAGTCGGAATGTGATGTGTTTGGCAGTGCCGGCAGGCGCGTAGGTAGGCAAGTTGCCGGTATGAGTAAATGACAGCGACGTGTATGGCTGAGGCTGGCGAGTTGTAGCCTGGCTCCAGGCGTCCGCAACTTGCTGGTGGACCATAAGTTCGACGATAAAGCTAGTGACCACTAATAGTGCCACAGTGGCAATAGACTTCCAGTTAAATGAGAGTCGCCGTATTTTCATAGGTATAATTATCCGCTTGACAAATCGTCAAGCACATTTCCAGTGATAAACAATACCATAAAGTGCGACCATTTGCAAAATATAATGTTAATTATCTGAGATATATACGATTCGACCAAATAATTTCAAAGCTACTAATGTGCAACGGATTAAAGCTGGGCCGGCCGCTTGACGCCCGCGCGCCCCACACCGATAATAGAGCATAAGCGTTTTCCTTAGGGGGCAGCATCAAACCTATCAAATCAATTTCGCCATTTTGGTACCGTCGTATATGCGAAATCAATCTGTTGATCTCGTTGATGATTTTAGGTTTGTACGTTGCCGGCACCTTTGTACTGGGCGCCCGTGAAGCCAGTAATATTTTCGTACCTTTCCCCGCAGCAATCATGGCGTTCGTCACGGCGCTCGCTAGTCTTGTGGCCTACCTTTGGGCTCCCAAGAAATACACTTATATATTAGCCCTCGGCACGTACTTCTTGATGTGTGCGACTATCGGCACACTCATCGAACTAACGGGCGGAACTCGATCGGTCTATCTGCCGATGTGGATGTTACTCGCGGTCTTCTCGGGAATGTTCGGATTCTGGGGTCTGGGGACAGTATTTGTCGCGACCAACGTAAGTGTCTTCCTGCATCTGTTTGTAAGCGGCACTAGCTTCACCCGCGAAGAAATTATTATTATGTTCCTCTCCAGCGAAATGCCGATTCTCGTCAGCTACCTCATATGGCACGAGAAAAACAAACAGGACGAAGGCAAGAACAAAGCCTACGACGCCATGGCTCGCGAGCTTAACCAGGTCGCTAACAAGTCAGAAACTGTCATTAACTCCATCAACGAGGGCGTGGTGGTGACCGATGGCGAGGGCAAAGTTCAGCTGATCAACCCTGCGGCCCAGCAGCTGCTCGGCTGGGAAAAGCAAGACGCGATCGGCCTTGACTACAAGTCGGTGATCAAGATTGGTGACAGCAAAGGCAACGAGCTTCCCGAGAACTCTTCGCCGATCCGCCA
>CAZPGP010000004.1:55057-63704 GCA_964586395.1 uncultured Candidatus Saccharibacteria bacterium | reverse complement strand
AAACTGCGGGAAATAACCAACCCACTCTTCGGGCGACAGAAACGAAGAAATTGCCGCGTACAGAAATATCGTCGCCAAACCCAACCTCAGTAAAAGCGAGGTTGGGTTATGTATGGTAAGCTTCGCCATGGCGTTACTGGACGATTATCGTACCCTTCTGGCTGGCATTGAGGTGGTTGTGGTAGCCAAAGGTACCCTTGGTGTCGACTACGAAGCTCATTTCTTGCCCAGGCGACACCGCGCCGACGTTCAACTCGGGGTTGGTGGTGTGTACGGGGTGCGGGTCGGAGTCAAACTGCATGCTTCGGGACGACGTGTTCTTGATGATTACTTTGTCGCCAGCCTTCACCGTGATCGAGCTCGGCGAGTAACCGCCGTCCGAGTAGGTAATGACCGCTTCGGAACCAGTCGGCGTAGCTGTATTCGTCGGCGAGCTGCTATTGGCGTTTGAATCGCTGGTTGTCGGCGTATTGCTCTTAGAGGTTTCGGTTGCTGCTGGGTCTTTCCGGAGCATCCACAAAGTCGCGCCCGCAACAACGATAACAAGGATGACGATTGCGATAATTGCTTTCTTATTCATTGCCTAAGGTCCTATTTAGCTTATGCTTATCATACCAAAAATAGGCGAGGGCAGGTGAGAGGAATATAGCTGGCTAAAAAGAAAGAAGCGCTTACTTGCGCTTCTTTACTTCGTTGCGACCGAGGTTCTTGCTTGTCTCTTTGAACTCTTCTACCTTGCGAGTCTTCTGGTCAAACTTCTTCAGGAGGAGCTTTACACCATCGCTGCGACGGCGTGTGTAATAAGCGCTGCCTGAGGCAGACACTAGTCGTACGGTCTTGCGCTTTTGATTCTTCTTAGCCATTGTTATTCCTTATTGAAACGTATTATAACAGATGTGAATTAGTTCAGCAACGTGGAGCCCCAACCGGGATTTGAACCCGGGACCCCTTCCTTACCATGGAAGTGCTCTACCACTGAGCTATCGGGGCGTGCGGTTTTGCGTGCGTAACAGGGACTATTCTACCTGTTTTTGACGTTTTTCACAACCCCTAGCGGCCGATTTCGATCTCTGTTTGAGCTTTGTCTAGCTCACCAGCAAACCATTGGCCGACGCGAAGCATTTCGTGAAGCAAATGCGCAGTGATGACAGGGTTCTCGGCATATATCAAAACTCGGTCATCGTCGATCTCGTAATCGAATTGCTTGAAGTGATGCGCCAACATGGCGGCGATGTCGCTGGAGAGCATAACTTCAAGTTCGTCGAACTTGTCGGCGGGAGTAAAAACCTTGAAGGTGCGTGCAAATAACGGGTTGTTCTGCATGAAGATGGTATTGGCGTTGGTCATGTTAGCAAACTTCATAAAGAGCGTCGTATAGAACGCTTCATCGTGATGATTGCCGTCGATGAACACGTGCGGCAGCCCCTCGCGCTTCAGGTCAACCTGCATAATCAGCCAGTGGTAGCGCTTGGACGCTTGATCTGCGTAGTTTAGCGTATTACGTCGCTCGACGAAGCTAATGTCATGGCCCTTGTAGTCACCGACGCAAAAATGTGTGTCGACGTGCGAAGCAGACACGGTGATGCCGCGAATCAGCTCGTGCTCGTCCTCGCGCTGATTTACCGAACCAAAATAGACCAGGCCAAATTTACGCGCAAATTGCTTCACCATCTTTTTGGTAGCGAGTTCGCGGCCGATCTGTAGCGGTTGCGACAGGAGCCTCATGATGTCCATCATGAACGTTCCAGGCTTTCAGCGGCTTTGATTTCTTTCATCGGCTCATTGAGCAGGTCGATAGCAGTGTTAATGAATTCGGCTTGGCTCCAAGCGAGTGGCGCAACCGACAGGAATGCGTGTGTATATGGGTTAACTTGCTCAGACAAGACGCCAGACTTAAGCATTTGCGCCTGTACCCAGTCCAGAATCTTGCGCGCTTCGGCCGCGCGATTGGTCTCGAGGTAGTATTGCGCTTGCCAGAGGGTACAAATAAACCATGGATTACCCAGGCTATCTTGCTCGACGCGGTTGTACTGGTCGTGCTCGTAGCGCGGCAGCGGCAAAACGTCTTGGTTGGTTACGCGGAAGGTTTGCTCGATCGTTTTGAAGCTCGCGATAACTTCGGCAGAGTCGAGGTCGAACAGACCAAACATAAACGCACCGTAGAAACTCGAGATATCGATGGTGTCGTCATACATAATGTCAGTCTTGGCATCGGCAGACTTGTGTACGTAGCCCTTGTAGAAGAACTGTTTGTCGGGATTGTACAGCATTTTCTGCGAGGCGGCCCGCATCTCGTCGGCGACATTCTGCCACTTTACGGCGTCATCAGGGTGGCCGGCTTCTTCGGCAAGCTTGACGGCAGAGAGGAGTGCAGCGTAGGTGAGTGCCGTGCTGTAGGTGGTTGTCAGGAATTTCTCTTCCCACAGGTCGTAGGTGGCGTGCGGCAATTTGGTTGTTTCGTCGATGTAGCCGGCCATGAAGTTAGCCATCGGCTTGATGAGCGACTCATAGAATTCGGCGAGCACAGTCTTGTCGTTCGTCACTTCGTAGTACTGTCCGAACAAGAACACTACAACGGCGGTCTCGTCCTCTTGGATCGGCGCAATACTGCGGTTGCCCACGATGTACGGATGCCAACTGCTGCCGAGCGCGCCATCCGGCTGATACTTGTGCATGAGGTAGCCATCACGGTGCATGCCGGTGCGGCAGAAGTCGAAGAAAGCCGTCAGCTCATCGCGATAGCCAAGTCGCAGGAGAGGCCACAGCGCAAACGCGCCATCGCGCGGCCAGCAGTACCCGTAGGCGTCACGCATATAGTTCTTCATGGTCGTGTCGGTACTAGCGATGACGCCGCCGTGCTTGTCCATGTGTGATTTCAAGATCAAGAGGCTCTTGCGAACCGATGTGCGCATCTCTTCGGGCATTGTACCGATCAGCTTCTCGGCCGGTGCGAGCCATTGCTGCCAAAATGTGTGCGTGACCTTCATGCGCTCGAAAACGCCTTGCTCGCTGATGCGGTGGTGCAGGTCGATAACCGCTTGTTGGGATTTAGCTGCAGCAATCCAATACGACACACGCGTAGAACTGTGTGGATCAAGTCGCTGCGTGAAACCAATAACTGAATCCACAGTGCCATGCTCGACGTTGTTGCGCTCCAATACGCCATCTTCGGCGTCCTTGTAGGTACCTGTGTCGCCGCCCAGGTTGAACAGCCCCACAGAATACTGCTCGAATGGCTTACCATCATGATCCTGTCCGCCAACCAAGAAGGCGCGACGTCCCTTGTAGTGCAAGATCGCATGCTCACTCGGAATGTACTGCCCAGTGTCGCCGTTCAGGCTGTTATAGATCAAAAACATCTGGTGCAGGAAGATTCGCACCTCGCGCTCACGATTAAACTCGTTAATGACGTGGATGTTGCGCATAAAAGCATTCTCGTGCGCGTCTACCGCGTCTTGGAATTCGAGCGTAATGCCCAGGTCTTTGTTCGACGCGCGGGTCAGACCAATCAGCGTGTTGTCGTAATAGTCTGCCTCGATCGTCCAGTCACCACTGTCCAACCAGCTAAAGTGACCCTCCACCCACACACCGACGCGGTGGCGCAGGTGATTTGCCATAGAATGATTCTCTAGCCCAACGTAAGGGTAGAAAAAGTCGTGCACCTCACCGTAATAGTTGATGCCCACGTGCATTGTCCCGTTGCTGAGGACTATCGGCCTGCCCATCGCTCGCTTTTGCCCTCCCGTGCTCGAATGGCGCGCAGGCGCACATCTCGCAAAGCGTTACAGAAAACTATAAATGCATCGTACGGAGATTCGTATGGACTGAAATACGCATGAACGTCGCCATCACTGAAGTACTTCGTACACATATAGTATACGTGGTCTGACGTTTGTAAGCGACGCCAATCATCGATAAGTTGGCGGTCGCCAGAGGCCAAAACTTCGTTCTCTAGCGTGTACAGTTCGGTGATAGCCTGCTGCTGCATGGCGTTGCCGACCCAGGCGCTCAGATCACGCTCGGCATCAGCCCAGGTGATCGTCTGCGGGATGTCGATAGTGTCGACCGGCTCGAAGGCGTCGATAGCCTCGCTGATGGTCATGAAGCCATTACCCTCAGTCTTCAGCAACTCGCCAGGCAGATGCTCCAGGAAGTCAAAGATACCCGTCTCGTGCCATTGGTGCTCACCGAATGTCTCGTAGTCCATGAAGAGGTTGACGTTGGTTTGTGCGTCGTCGAGCTCGTTGACCCAGCGCGCAAATTTCTCGGCTGTTAGCGGCCATTCGCTCCACGAGCGGTTCGAGAAGCGGAAGGCGATGTCGTCGCTCATACGGTAGTTCTTCATCAGCAGACGGATGTTCTCGGTGTAGCGTGGACGATAGACGAAGTTTGGACTGCGCCAGTCGAGGACCGGGTCCCAACCCTCGGTGATGATGCCCTTGTAGCCAGCTTGGTCGGCCCATGCAGCGAGGTCGTTGTTGTAGCTCAGCTCGGTTCCGCGGAAGACTTTTGGTGATACGCCGAATAGCTCACGCACCTTGTCGTGATGCATGCGAACTTGCTTTTCGAATTCAAACCTCGAGTAGAAGAAGGCCAGGCTGTGATAGTAGGTCTCGGCTACAATCTCGACGCGCCCAGTCGCTACGAGGTCCTTAAAGCTTTGAAGTGCCTCTGGCGACCACATCTCTAGCTGCTCAAGTACCGTACCAGTGATAGACATACTCAGGCGGAATTCTGGGTGTTTCTTCAGGATTTCGAGTAAGCGACGGTTGGTCGGAATGTAACTCTTGGCGGCAACCTTGTGTAGGATCTGCTCGTTACTGGTGCGTGCCTGGTAGTTTGAATCAAAGAAGTAATTGTGGTCAAACCCAGCATCAAAGATTGTGTAATCGCGCACACGAAACGGCTGGTGGACGTGCAGGTACATGACAATGGCGCGCTTCATACCTTGGAAGCCTCCGGCGTCTGCACATTCTTGTACAGTTCGTGGCATTTTTCAGCAACGTCAAACCACGAAAGTCGCGCAAACTCGTTCTGAACATTCTGCATTAACGTATGTCTTAGCACGGGCTGCTCAGCAACGGCAAGTATATAGTTCGCAAGCTTATCGGTGTCCCAGAAGTCGAACTTTAAAACCGACTTCAGTACTTCGCCCGCGCCAGACTGCTTAGACAGCAATACCGCATTGCCGGTTCCGGCAGCCTCAAGCGCGGTCAGGCCAAAAGGCTCGGACACGCTCGGCATCACGAACATATCACCAATCGCATAGGCATCTCGCCAACGCTGGCCCCGGACAAAACCGGTAAAGATAATATTATGGGCCACGCCCAGCTCAGCCGCTTGTTCGATGAGCTCATTACGGAGCTCGCCGTCGCCAGCGATCAGGAAGAGTACCTTGTCGTTGACTCTGTGCACCTGTGCAGCCGCCTGAATGAGGTAGCGCAGACCTTTCTGGACAGTCAAACGCCCAAGGCTCACGACGACTTTATAGCCGAGTTTCTTCATTTCCTCGAGATAGAGGTAGCTTCCAGCAAATGTAACATCCGCGAAGTCATCGGGATCGATACTGTTGTGTACCACACTGACCTTATCTGCAGGGATGCCGTACTCGCGGACGATGATGTCCTTCGTGACCTGGCTCACCGCAACAACTCGGTCGGCCATATGCAGCGCGTTATATTCAATGTCGTGCACGAGTTGGTTGCCGCTGTGTTCGCCGGAACGGTCAAATTCAGTTGCGTGGACATGAGCAATGAGTGGCTTGCCGGTGATTTGCTTGGCTCGCATGCCAGCCTCAAAGGTCAGCCAATCGTGCGCGTGGATCACATCAGGGTTTTGTTCTAGTAGATATTTCTCGACAAACGCAGTGTAGCGCTTCTGCTGGCCTCGGAGGTCTTTCGGTGTCACGTGCTCACACGCTTCGGTCTCGCAGTGATAGCAGAAGCTTTCGTATGCGCCGCCAAGGTTTGCCAGCTTCTCGGCTGTAATGGGCATAGCCGGAGTGACTTTCATAAAGTCGATGTCGTGAGGAGCGTCGTAGGGCAGCACAAAATCAATCTCTGCGCCTTGGCCAGCAAGCGCACGGGACAATTGGTAACACGCGACCCCTAAGCCACCACTGTTATGCGGGGGCAATTCCCATCCTAGCATCAAGATTTTCATTGCGCTCTCTTTGCACCCTCGTTTGCACCCAAGTATAAGCGTAATGCTTGACTTTGACAACTAACGGTGAGGATGTTTGACATTTAGTTAATTTTATCGTATAGTTTTCAAGTCTCAACACACGCGCAGCAAGCGAGAGGACACCCCGATGCTGTCAGCACCGACGCAGGTACCCGCCGTCATCAACATGGCGGTCCTGCCAGCCGACACCACCGTCCACGAGAACGTGGAGATCCGTGAGTTCCAGACGGCGCCCGACGCGCCGCGCCTGGCCCACGTGACCATCCACGGCGAACTCGGCGCACGCATCACGGGAACCACCCACCCGGACGAGCACGAGAGCGTCATCGTCCTGAGCGGTGCGGTGATCGCCGACATCAACGGCGTCGACCAGTACGGTGAGGTCGGAGCTGTCTTCGACATCCCGCCCGGAGTCGTCCACGGCTACCGTCCCGCCGAGTCGGTCACCGTCACACTGCTGGCCACCTACCGCGACGTCGCGGTGTAGGTCGGCTCGCCGAGACCAACGCCTGCGTGGCGGCCATCGACATCGTCGTCGATCGGCCGCCACCGGGCAAGGCAAAACTGCACTTTTATGCTATAATTAACAGTAAAGGACATGACCCACGCCAATACAGGGTCATTTATTTTATGATTTCACCAGACAAAATTCGCAACATCGCTATTATTGCGCACGTTGACCACGGCAAAACAACCCTGGTAGACGGGCTTCTTAAGCAGTCTCACACCTTCCGCGACAACCAAGCCGAGATGAGCCAGACCCTCATCATGGACAGTGGCGACCAGGAACGTGAGCGAGGCATCACCATCACCGCTAAGCAAACCACCGTAGAGTACAACGGCTACAAGATCAACATCGTTGACACTCCGGGACACGCCGACTTTTCTGGTGAGGTCGAGCGCACCCTGAACATGGCCGACGGCGTCCTACTGATCGTCGACGCCCAAGAAGGTCCAATGCCACAGACCAAGTTTGTACTCGGCAAGGCGCTCGGACTTGGTCTGAAGCCAATTGTTATCATCAACAAGATCGATAAGCCTAGCAGCCGCATCGCCGAAGTAGAGGACGAAGTCGCTGACCTGTTCCTCGAGCTCGCTATCAGCGACGACCAACTGCACTATCCAATCTACTACGCAATCGGCCGTGACGGTAAAGCGTGGACAGACATGCCAAGCGATCCAACCGCCGACGCCGACCTGACCCCTGTATTTACCGCCATCCTCGATGAAGTTCCAGCCCCTGTCGCCGAAACCGACAAGCCACTTCAGTTGCTCGTGACTGCTCTTAGCTACGACAACTTCCTCGGCAAGTATTCTATCGGTCGCATCCAGCGCGGTTCTGCCAAGCGCGGCCAAGCTATCGCCCTCATCAAGGTGGACGGCACGATCATCAAGACCAAAATCGACAAGGTCTTCGTAAACCAAGGCCTCGGCAAAGTCGAAGTCGAAGAAGCAGGTGCAGGCGACATTATCTCTGTCACCGGTGTGCCTGACGCGCACATTGGCGAGACAATCGCTGACGCCGAAACTCCTGAGGCGCTGCCCGTGCTCGATATCGAAGCACCGACGCTCAAGATCTACCTCGGCCCTAACACTTCACCTATGAAGGGTAAGGAAGGCCAGTTCACAACCAGCCGCCAGATTGGCGACCGCCTGAACAAAGAGCTCGAAACCAACGTCTCACTCCGTGTTGAAAACAGCGGCATTGGCTTCTTGGTGAGCGGCCGTGGTGAACTCCACTTGTCAGTTCTGATTGAAACCCTGCGTCGCGAAGGCTTCGAATTCGAAGTTGGCCGCCCACAGGTCGTTACACAGCTGATCGACGGCGTTGAGCAAGAACCGCTCGAAGAGCTGATCATCGAAGTTCCCGACGAATTCGTCGGCTCAGTCAGCCAAGAGCTAGGCATGCGACGCGCAGAATTGAAGGAACAACTCCAGACCACCAAGGGTGGCACGCGCATCACCTACGTTATCCCAACTCGCGGCCTGCTCGGCCTGCGCAACCTGCTACTGACCGCCACCAAAGGTACGGTCATCATGAACAGCCTGCCGGCCGGCTACCAGCCACTTGGCTCAGCCATGCCTAAGACCCGCAATGGCGTCCTGATGGCTACTGAAGCTGGCACGACCACGCCATACGCCCTACAGACCGCAGAGTCTCGTGGCGCGCTGTTCGTTGGCCCAGCCACACAGGTCTACGCAGGTATGATCGTCGGCCAAAACAACCGCAGCGACGACCTCGAGATCAACGTCTGTAAGGCAAAGCACCTGACCAACATGCGCAGTAGCTCATCTGACGGTACGGTCCAGCTGACACCTTACACTCAGCTCAGCCTAGAGCAGTCACTCGACTTCATCGAAGACGACGAGCTGCTTGAGGTTACGCCAAAGAGCCTGCGTCTCCGCAAGCGCTACCTCGACCCACACGAGCGCAAGCGCCACAACAACAAGTCTTAGTGGTGGC
>CAZPGP010000004.1:33944-54957 GCA_964586395.1 uncultured Candidatus Saccharibacteria bacterium | reverse complement strand
CGCTACCTCGACCCACACGAGCGCAAGCGCCACAACAACAAGTCTTAGTGGTGGCACACGACGCGAACTCAAAAGGCCAGGGATTGCTCCTTGGCCTTTTTTGATTTCTTTTTGATCTCTTTCTTGGGTGATCTGCCTTTAGCCATAAGCCTCCTTAGTACGGGCATTCCTTTGTTAGTGATTGCGTCTGAACGGACTGTTTATCGAACACGTAAGCGTGCTCTGCCCAGTACGGTCGGCTTAGTTCGGTTTCGTCAGGACTCCCGGGACGGGGAGGGACGGCTTTGCCAACAGTAATACTGTTCAGGGCATATGATCCGTCGGGGTTGCGGCTGAGAGCAAGCGTCAAAAACTGTGTTGAAGCAGGCTGAACATCACGCACGAAACGTGTGTAGACGCTTTCGCGAAGGAGTTTAGCGTAAAAGACTTTGTTCGCATCAGTCGTTGCTACAACAAAACTATAGCCAATAGGCCGACCCATGTCGCGCTCGACGACAGCGTTAGGGCCTTTCAATGATGTCTTCTCTAGAACCTCCCGGACGAGACCGAGTAAGTGAGGCTGCCACGAAATCTGCTTGGCAATATCCGATTGGATCAGATTTACGTAGACGATGGCGCCATTGCGAGAGTTGCCGATAAGGTGTTTCATTGCTTAACTTTCCTCTATTAATACAGTGGAGCGGAGCCGGTGACCATCGGTCACGATCGCCTCCATGAATAGCCCAGCAGCATCAACGGCAGGCCCGGAGGTGGGCGCGTGGAACCATTTAAGATCGGGCATCGTGTTAACTTCCAGAACGTGCGCACAGCCGGTGTCGTCAATCAGAAAGTCTATAGCCGCAAATGAGAGACCCATCACCCGAGCGATCTGGAGAGAAGACTCAATCAGCGCTTCGTCCCATTCATCACGAGGAAACGCGACGCATTCAAGTGCCCGACTAACCTCAACGGAAGTGCCATAGTCGCTGCGATAGACGCCCGCAACTTCACCGTTTACAACCAAATAGCGCATCTCTACGCCGGCAATGTACTTCTCGAGGATATAGCCCTCAATACGCAAAGAATGGAGCTGTGCGGCCTTAGTAACAATATGGATGTCATTTGAACCTGAGCCAGAAACCGGTTTGGCGATAATAGTCTTATGAACCGCCAGGAATGCGTCAGCTTCGGCATGCGTCGTTGGTCGTGCAAAGGGAATGTTAGGAATATCATTTCGTTCTAGGACGCGCCGCGTGAAGTACTTGTCTCTCGCCAAACTAACGCTGGCGTGAGAGTTGAGCGGACTTTGTGTAATGTTGACGTAGGTTTCGGTACCCCCAATTGACACAACGAACAGCTTGCCTGGAATTACCCAGACAGGCTGTAAGTTCATGTCAACTGAGCGTCGAAACAGAAGCTCGGTCGTGCCGAGTCTTGGCGAAGAAACGATAGTATCCTTAACGGCGCTGAAAGCCGCCACCGAAACCGCCGCCGCTTCGCTGTGGGCGATCTTCGCGTGGTTTAGCGACGCTTACGGCTACAACGCGGCCGTCAATTTCCTGGTCGTTTAGGCCAGAAATTGCTGCCTGTGCTTCAGCGTCATTTTCCATCTCTACAAAGCCGAAGCCCTTAGAGCGACCGGTGTCGCGGTCCATGATAACCTGTGCGCTTGATACAGCACCGAATGCTTCGAATGCAGCACGGAGGGTCTCGTCAGTGGTGTTAAAAGATAGTTTTCCTACGAATAGCTTAGTTGCCATTTTATTTAGCCTTTCTGTGAGCTGATGTTAGGCGAGATAGGGTCTTTGCTAAGCCGAGAATAAAATGTGGCTTGTGGTGACCGCACTATACGCAGGGGTAAGTAAGAATAACTTGCTGGTCACAGTATACCACTTATGTCCAAACAAACCTAATCTCGATCTAGCAAAATACTATAAAACATGATATAATATGTATCGCACCACTCTTAGAGAGGCAGGTCGTTGTCTGACGAATTGATCCGCTCCACCCAAAGCATGAACCGGGTGAGCGCAGCCCTGGAAAAGTTCCTGGAGAGCGCAGTGGCCGCCCGCCAGCGTCTGAGCGACGCAACGTGGGCTGACCTCGTACGTGGCATGCAGGAAAGTAAGGGGGTGACGATCGATGACGTCATCGCGGCCCATGAGGAAATCCTCAGGGCTTTCGACGCCAAGTACGCCGAGATGCTCGCCCTCCGCGAACAGCTCAAGAAGGGCCACAGCGCGGCGATCGATGCGATCCTCGACACAATGAACGCCCCAAAGCAGTAGACATACGACGCGGAAGAGCAAGGGCGCATGGCCAACCGCCGTGCAATCCACCCCTTGCCACCGCGCCGCGCTCAAGCCTCCGGAGTGGTGCAAACTCAATTCTATTTAATTGACGTGAACTTATTTAAATGTTTAGATAGTCCTCGACGCTCGCTCAGGGGCCACAAAACCCCAGGCGGCGCACACGACAGGTTCATCGACTCAACGAAGGAGGCAACGCAGTCATGCGTAAGCCCCGAATCACACTCCCGTCCGGCCTCACCGACCGACTTCCCGACGCGATCAGCCAGCACCTCCCCGGAGTGGCCAGCACCTCGCGCCGAGTCACCGGCAAGCGCGTGGCCATCGGTGGCGGCATCCTCGCAGCCCTGACGGCGATCGTCACGGCCAGCGTCGGCGCCGCGCGCAACCGGTACGAGACCGGCAGTGCCCAGGTCATGCAGCTCATCGACCACTCCGGCGGCGCCATCGTCGTCCTGGACAACGACAAGCTGTTCTGGGTCCCGGCCGGCGTCCACCGCGTCATCAAGGTCTACCTCGGCGACGGCGCGCCCGCGCTGCCGTACAGGATCGACCGCTACCGGCGCCACCTCGCTACCGGTCTCGCGACCGGCACGGTGAACACCTGCGTCAAGGTCGACACGGGCCTCGACGACTGATCGTCGCCCAGCACTTCGCGTGCGGGCCGGGGAGTGTCCCCGGCCCGCTACGCGGAATCGATGAGCCTGTCGCTCATCCCATGAACTAATTCTGATGGTACGATAATACGTATGGATATATCTGACGATCATTTTGCAGCCCTTATCGCTGAAGTTATGGACGAACTTCCCGAGAAATACATCTCCGCACTCGACAACGTCGCGGTCGTCTACGCCGATGAACCAACTGAAGCCCAACGCGTTCAAATGAAACTACGTTCGCACGAAACGCTCTTTGGCCTATACGAAGGCATCCCGCAGACGGCAAGGGGAGCGGGATACAACCTAGTCCTGCCCGACAAGATCACCATCTTCAAGAATCCGCTCCAACACGCGAGCCGCGATGTCGCTGAGCTAAAAGCACACGTCAAACACACGCTCTGGCACGAAATCGCACACCACTTCGGCCTCGATCACGACCGGATTCACGAACTCGAGGACAATCACAGGCAATAGCTCCTCGGATACTATGTGACGAATGTACCAAAAAATGTTATAATACATTTGTAAAGTCAACCGACCCCAATCGAGGGAGTGACCGTGAACCTGTTATTTCGTTTCGCCTGCGGCGTGATTCTCACGACCACCAGTGGCGTGCTCGTGATCGGCGACATCTGGCGACTCAACAACCCGGCCAGCTGTGATGCTTCGTCGCTGTGCACCACCCCTGGCTACCGCGTCCCGGCGCAGGTGTCGGTCCAGCTGTACCTCGCCGTGATCATGCTGGCCTTCGGGCTCGTCCTGATCTGCAAGGCCAGGGGCGGACGCCTCGGCATCTACAACTGGCTGGTCGCCGCGCTGATTCCGAGCTCGCTCGCACTCCTGGCGTACTACCTGCTGATGGCGACGAACACCACCGGGATCGTGCAGTTCGACGAGTCCAAGCGCGGCGATCTGGGCTTCGACATCTTCTACAGCGCGTTCATGCTGATCCTCGGCCTCACCCTGCTGATGCTGCACAGGCATTCAACGCGGGAACGGTCACACGACTGACGGTACAACAAGCGGGATCGGGCGGCCCTACGCGTGGCCGCCCGCCCGCACCGCTTGCACTTATTTACAGCTTTAAACAGCAATATTTCATAAATCCTTCGACATAAGCATTATTTTGTGCTATAATTATCGAGCTATAGATGGATATCGAGCCCACGAGGTATATCTCGCTGTTCATTTGCAGCCAGATTACCAATAATAGGCAATCCATCAATCTATACAATTTGATCGTTTGCACACGAAAGGCAATATTAAACTTACATGAGAAACAACTCACGCAGTTCTTTTTCGCGGCCCTCTGACCGTCGCGGACCAGGCAATAACAGTGGTGGCAGCGCCGGCGGATTCCGTCGCAATGGCCGCCCAGTAAACTACGGCTCACAGCGCCGCAGTGGTGGTAACCGCAACGGCGGCACCTACATTAACCCAGAAAAGTTCGTCAACAAGGCCGTTGCTCCTGCAGAGGAGATCGCCTACGAACCAACTCACATGTTCGCTGACTTCAAGGTTAGCGACATTATTCGACGCAACATCGAGACAGCTGGCTACACCACGCCAACCGCTATTCAGGATGGCGCGATCCCAGCAATCATCGAAGGTCGTGACGTCATTGGCCTCGCCAACACCGGTACCGGTAAGACGGCTGCCTTTGTGATCCCAACGCTTGAACGCATTAAAGACACACAGAACCGCCCAGCCGTACTGATCATGGCTCCTACTCGCGAGCTGGCTTACCAGATCGACGACGAATTCCGCAAATTCAGCCGCGGCATGCGCCTTTACAGCGCTTTGATCGTCGGTGGCATGAACATCGCTCGTCAGATCTCTGACGTCAAGCGTGGCCCACAGGTCATCATCGGCACACCTGGCCGCCTAAAGGACCTCGTCAAACGCGGCGTTCTGAAGCTCCAGAATGTTGAAGTTGTCGTCCTGGACGAAGCCGACCAGATGCTGGACATGGGCTTCATCAACGACATCCGATTCTTGATCGGTGAACTTCCAGAGAAGCGCCAGTCACTGTGCTTTAGCGCAACTATCACTCCGCCAATTCAGCAGCTCCTCGGTACTCTGTTGGTTGACCCTGTAACCGTCTCTGTTCGTACCGCTGAAACCAGCGAGCACGTTGAGCAGGACGTTATCCGCGCCCAGAACAAAGAGCACAAGATTGAAGTCCTTCAGGAACTCCTGGCTAAGCCTGAGTTCGAAAAGGTACTGGTCTTCGGTCAAACCAAGTGGGGCGTTCAGCGCCTTGCCGACCAGTTGACCCAAAACGGCTTCCCATCTGAAGCCATCCACGGCAACAAGAGCCAGCCACAGCGCAAGCGCGCGCTCCAGAACTTCAAGGACGACCGCGTAAAGGTGCTGATTGCAACCGACGTTGCTGCTCGCGGCCTCGACATTCCAAATGTCAGCCACGTCATCAACTTCGACCAGCCTAACACCTACCAGGACTACGTTCACCGTATCGGCCGAACCGGTCGTGGTGGCAAGCGTGGTAGCGCATTGACGTTCATCGAACGCTAAAGCTACCCAGCTTACAGAAAGACCACGCCTTATCGCGTGGTCTTTTCTTGTAACTGAAATCAAAATGACCTGAATGCTGAATGGCTTCAGAACTCAGGTCACTTGCCGACTTATTATTTCTCCGAGTCGGCGGGCGGATAGGCGCTAGGCGCCGGGGGGTAGTCAGCGGGGCTGACGGTAGACGGTCAGGCTGTCGGCGTAGTCGACGTCCTCGCCCTCACCAACCGGCTCCTCCAGGAGTCCGATGCTCAGGCCGTGCTGGCCCAGGCTGGTGGCAAGTCGCTGCTGCGCTGCGAGAACCTCGTCGTCGCCGAACTCCTGGCACATGTCGGTGAGTTGAATCACCTGATGTGAGAGGTAGCTCAGCAACAAGCCGGCCGCGCTCATCTCGTTGTCCGTGAGGACGACGTCGATGGAGCTTCCGTCAGAGCCGTTGGCCATGACGAGCGCCGCGCCCTGCTGGTCGAATTCCAGGGTGATGCTGTCGCATCCTGCCGGGATTCGCCGCTGAAGAGTGTGGTAAGCGTGCATGAGCGGGGCGGTGGGTTCGAACTGGTCGAAACCCGGAAACTCCAGTTTCATGTGCTGCCAATCATCCGTCGGGGCATCGGTGCAACATATATTTAAACATAAATTCGTTAAAAAGTCAATGCGCTTACGTTCCATCCAGAAATCGCTTATACTCATAGGTAATAAGAAGGGGCAGGGTAGGACCGTGGATATTAAGCGTCGCCGAAACAGAACATTAACTGTGATTATCAGTCTTTTCGTGGTGGCAGTATTGGTTACCGCAGGAACACTCGGCTACTTCTGGTACCGCAAGACCCAAACCGATCAGACTGCAAGCACGAACAGCCCCGGCGGTAGCATCAGCCTCAATTCCGAAGAGAAGGTTGAAACCGAGAAAATCGAGACGGCACTGGTTATCCCAAAATCCACCGATAAGCCGGGGGACACTATCGGCGTGTCCGTACTGAGTCTCACCACCCCTAAACAGTGGCGCACCGTAAATGGGAAGAACTTGCTCAACACACCGCTCGAAGGCGTCTACGCCACCAGCTACAATGATATCCTGGCCCAGCTCATCATGGTCCCAGAGACCAAACCAACTGACCCGATCCAAACACTCAACAGCCTGAGCTTCTATAACATCACCACCTGGCTCAGCAAACCTTCGGCAGGCGCAGGCGGAACCGTAACGCCAGCCTCCAAAGCTGCGTACATCCAGAATTTGATCAACATCGCCGACGGCAAACCTGCCGACAAAAAGGCTTGCGATAAAGGTTACGGCGTCCTAAACACCGGCTTGTGTGGCACGCTCCTGAAGGCAACGCCCATCGCCACAGCAGACGGCACGCTCAAGGGCGTAACCTTCCTCAACACCACAACGCAATCCGTCAGCTACGACCCTCAGGCCATCGTTTTCCTAACTGGGCAGGTCAAAGACCAGCAAATCCTCGCGTATGGCACATTCCACCTACTCGACAACGCCAGCCACAACATTAGCGCGACCGACACCGACGCCATCAAGGCAGCGTGGGAGAGTTACGTTGCCGGCACCGTCAGCAACGATACACTCAAGCTGTATCAGAATGTCATCAACGCGATGAAGACGATCTCGATTCGCGCTAACTAGAAAATCTTCGTGTCCTTCAGCTCGTCGGGCAAAAATCCCTTGGCGTGCTTGAAGTCAGCCTCCCATTTGTAACCTTCGCTATATCCGAGGTCTTTCATGAGTTTGGTTGGGGCGTTGCGAAGATGAAGCGGCACTGGCGCATCTGGGAAGTCTGCAGCAGCGCGAAGCGCGCGACCCATAGCTTCGGCTGATTGGCGGGATTTTTCGGCTTTAGCGAGTGCGGCCGCACAGTGGAAGAGGTTGTACTGGCACTCGGGCATTCCAATGCGTTCGACAGCCAGAAAGGTCGAGACGGCGAGATTCAAACCGCCGTTACCGGCCAGCCCAACATCTTCACTCGCGAAGACAACCATACGGCGAGCCACAAACTTAGGGTCTTCACCAGCCTGTAGCATTCGCGCCAGGTAATACAGCGTGGCGTCAACGTTGCTACCACGCATACTCTTGATGAAAGCACTGATAACGTTGTAATGCATGTCGCCTTTTTTGTCGTAGCCTGGTAGGCGCTTCTGGGCGGCAGTCTTGACTGTTTCGATAGTCACTTTGCCGCTCGTCAGTTCCAATGCCAACTCGAGGTTTCCTAGCGCCACACGGGCGTCACCGCCGGATAGCTCAGCAAGATAATCGATCGCTGCCGGCGCCACTCGCTTAGCGACTTTGAGCTGCTTGATGGCGCGCTTGATGATAGCTGCCGTGTCGTCCTTGGTGTGCGGTTCCAGCACTAACACACGCGTTCGGCTGAGTAGAGGAGTAATAACTTCGAAGCTCGGGTTCTCAGTCGTCGCGCCGATCAGCGTAATCAGTCCACTCTCGACGTGCGGCAGGAAGGCATCCTGCTGCGCCTTATTGAAACGATGAATTTCGTCGACGAACAAAACCGTCTGTTGGTTGAGGTTTTGGTTTGTGCGAGCTCGCTCAACAACTTTGCGCACATCAGCCATACCGGCCGTAACCGCGCTAATCTCTATAAAATCTGCGTTTACTTCCTGAGCGATGATTCGCGCAAGAGTTGTCTTGCCGCTGCCCGGCGGGCCCCACAGAATCAAACTGACAGGTCGCTTACTGGCGACGATCTGTTTAAGGATGCCGTCATCACCCAACAAATGGATCTGACCGACAACATCATCCAGGTTTTTGGGTCGCATTTGCTCGGCGAGGGGAATATTACTGCTCATTACACCTCCATTATTTGCTATTCTATAGATATGGACAAGCTTATGCACGATCGACTGAAGGTAATGCGTTATATCGACAAACATCCAGTAGTGGTTTTGGGGACGATAGACGACTATCACCGACCACACGGATCGGTTGTGTACGCCGTTAGCGGTGACCCTGAAACCAAAATGCACGTGTATTTCCTGACAAAGGAAGATACCGTTAAATTCCATAACCTCAAAACCCGACCCGCCGTAAGCATCACCGGCTTCGACGAAGACGACATCGACTGCCTACAAGCTCAAGGCCACGCCGAAGTTGAACGCAACCCGCACGTTATCGATATGGTCATGAAGCACCTGACCCGCGCGCATCCTCACACCGAGGAATGGCTCCCGCCAATCGCAAAGCTTCGTGCTGGCAATTACGTGATGGTAGGTGTGACCATCACGCACGCACGGATCGGTGAGTTCAAGGGTGCGACGCACGGGCATCACGACGACATTTTCACAGATGCACAATAATTTCATTTCCTTCTCTCGGGCGCGGGCGATTCAGATGCCCGCACCCGAGAGGTCCTTCACGCTGACGTCAGCGTGGGCCGATTGAAGAACACCAGCTCTAGTCGGCCCCGGCTGTAGCGCAGTCGCGTCAGTGACACGACATCCACGTCGACCTCCGAGATGGTGCTGGGGGTCCAGTGCGGCATCCACTGCTTCACGACCGCCTTGATGACGTTGCGGTGCGTGTGGACCCAGATGTGGCTCCTGTTAGGCACGCTGTCGGCGTGCTCAATGATCGCCGGCACAGCACGTGCCTCGACCATGTCGTAGGAGTCGCCGTTGGGCGGGGCGAAGCCGAAGCCCAGCCGAGCACGAGCGCGACGCACGCGATCAGTGTTGGCGATGCTGCGCGGCTTGCCCTCCCAGTCGCCCCAACTCATCTCGACAAGCCGCGGGTCCTCCACGACCCGGCTGCTGATACCCAGAGTCGGTGCGCTGAACTCGTGCGTCTGAAGCGCGCGAACGGCCGTGGACGACACAACCAGCGTGGGGCGGATGCCCGCCGCCTTGGCGTAGCAGCCCAGTCGCATCGCCTCCGTCCGGCCACGCGGAATCGACAGCGGCACCTCGTTTCTGCGACCACCGAACTCTTTGATCAAGGAGGCCTCAGCCGCCTCGACCGCCGTCGACGTCGCATGCCGAACTAAGTCAATAATGACAGCCATGTCGATCAACCCTCTCGCCATGTTTTCAGGACAACTTATTAAATCATATATTTAGCAACAATGAAATACCCAGTCTCAGCGATAAAACAAATAGGTAGACCGCCGCGTCCCTGCTAAAATGAGCGAGATGAGCAGAGACGACAAAATTATCAAAAAGCGCGATGTTTTTATCGAGCGTGCGCGTACTGTCATTCCGAAATTCCGAGTCAGCATGCTGCGTGGTCCGCGGCGATTATCAATTCGAGTTAATACGCTCAAAAGTCAACAGAAGTTCGAACAACCTATCGAATGGGCACCGAATTGCTACTGGTTCGATGGCGACAGGTCAGAACTAACACACAGCAAAGACTTTGAGGAAGGCCGTATCTATCTGCAGAACGCAGCGAGCTTTATCCCGCCCACATTGCTAGACCTCAAACCATCACACCGCATCCTCGACATGTGTGCCGCGCCGGGCGGAAAGGCGAGCCACATCGCCGCGCTCACTGGCAATAAGGCCGAGCTATGGGTCAACGACAACTCCCGTGCACGCCTAAACCGCATGGTGAGCAATCTTCAGAACCTCGGCGTCAAACCGCATAACACCACGCTGTATGCTGTCGACACGCTTCGCCACCAGTTACCGCATGAGTACTTTGACCGTATCCTGCTGGACGCGCCGTGCAGCGGGGAGGGCATGATCACACTGGATGACCCGCATGCGCTCGACCATTGGAGCGTAGCACAGATCAAACGCCTGCAGCGCATTCAGAAGAAAGCAATTGCCACCGCCTGGGAGCTCCTTCGACCCGGCGGCGTTCTGGTATACAGCACCTGCACCATGGCACCCGAAGAAAACGAAGCCGTTGTAGATTACTTGCTCCGTAAGCAAGAAAATGCCCAACTCTTACCAATCGAGCTTGACTTGCCGAATCGCATCCCGACAGTCAAGACCTGGAACAACAAGACATTCAGCAATGACCTCAGCAATTGCCTTCGCCTAGGGCCAAGCGAAGACATCGAAGCTTTCTTTGTCGCCGTATTCCGCAAACCAAAAATATAAGTTCATTTGTGTGATCGACACGGGCGGGGCAGACAGTTGCGTCGCCCCACCCGTGTCACGCCTCAGAAGCCGATGCTGGCCAGGCGAGTGATGACGCTGGGCTGGATCTTGTCACGGTGAGCGTCACCGTAGGCGCGCGCGAACCCGGCCTCGATCGCCTCACCGGCGGTCTGACAGACGAAGTCCGTCCACTGCTCGGCCGGCGGCCGGTTGGCCTTGCCGCCCAAGAGAACCCACAGCACCATCTGGCTGCACGCCTGGCGCTGCGCGTACTTGGCGGGAACGCTCTTGGGCGTCGCGTTCTCTACGCCTTGCAGCGCAACGCGCATGGCAACAGTCATTCTGTCTTCTGGCACAAAACCTCCTGAACAGATGTTAGCCCTCCGGCGGAGAGCTACCGACAGGCCTTGCGAATGCCCTACAGGGCGTCGCGGCGCGTACGAATGCTCGGGTCGACGCCCGGCGCGTTCACGCCGCCGTAGGCCAGGGTGAGGCCGACGTTGACGGCAGCGTTCACCACAGACCGGGCACGGTCGTTCGGCGCAGCGGCCGGCTTGTTCGTGCCAGTCACGACCCAGTCCACCAGCGCGCGGCAGTAGCCGACGACCGGTTGTCCCTGGTTCGCGACGAGGTCGGTCACCACGCGGCTCTTGGCCGCACGCGCGACATCGACGAGACGGGTATCCAGACCAGTGGCCATGAGTAAAACCTCCGAAACGTAGAATCCCTCTTCAAACGAGGGGCCACGCACCATCCTACACGCGGAATACTATTTATGCAATAACTATTTGTTCTTAGCTACGCCTGATAAATCGTCACAAGGCCAAGTGCAATCACCGCAATCTGCGGCACAATGCCCCACAGCGATGCAGTTTCGCGTTGAATAGCACAATGCCAGACGTAGTAGCGGTGCAAAATTCCACGCTTGAGCTTTGGGTACACGATAAATAGAACGTCCAGATCAGCCCCGCTGGCAAAGATTGCGCCCACCCAGATCGCGGCGGCATGCTGCGGCTGTGCTTGTACGGCCAGCAAAACAATTACCAGCCCGATGGCGAGGTCAATCGGAATACGGATAAAGGTCCTCTTGGTCGGTTGATACGGCGCGAGTGTCTCCTGCCAGTGAGGGACCGAATCGAGAATAAAGTGACTGGCAATCGCAAAGGGTATAACAAGTATCGGGTGGCCTATGACGGCCCCGAGAGCGGCTCCGGCAGTAAGATGCGGCGATACCAACATGCCTATACTGTAGCACCACTAGTCAGCAAAAACGATGGGCAGCCCCATAAACTCGCCATATCGCGCAGCGTCAGCTCGAGCCTCCTGTTCGATATCAGCAGGAAAGGGCGCAAATGCAGTAAAGCTCACCGAAATGCTTTTAGCCTTTATGGTCCGCTTCCAGGTCCCGAGCGCTCGGCCATCAGACACAATAAGCGGGTAGAAAATACCGTTCACATATGAGGCCACGGCATGAGCAGGATCAACGATAACGGCGGTTCGATCCTTGTAGCCAAGCATATATTCCTCGAACGCAGCCAACAGGTACGTCTTGCCGACAGCGGCAAGATCTATGGACGGCGCGTCACGACCGAGCCAGTAGTCTGCACCGTCGACATTTACGGAAGTCAGATGCGGCTTGGCCAGCTCCAGCCCAATCTTGGCATCGCGTTGCGCCAAGCTGGCCCAGGTCGCGAAATCAATCAACGTAGCTGGTCCGTGACTCTGGAAATAACGCGTCGCCAGTTCACCCAATCCCTCCTCACGGCTGAGGTTGCGCGGATTTGGCGCCCATTCGTCCAGCAGTACGAACGTCTGCTGTTTGCCCTCCATCGGTCCGATACATAGCACACCACGGAGCGACAAGGCCCCCAGAATATGCCCCACACGCTGCTCGCCAACGTCGAACTTATTCTCGGCCAGCAGCTCGCGAATCTTCGGTCGACTCAAGCGCTTGCCGCCCTCAAGCTCGCGACGCAGCAGCTCCTCGGCGCGCCCAAAAACCTTATCATCCAGGCTCATCTCGACGTGACGGCTTCGTGCAGAGCTAATGGTCTTCTCGCCGTTCAGCGCCACCATCCACTTGGCATCCTCGGCGGGTACCCAATGGATCGTACCGCGCATTGGCCAGGTGCGAAGAATCTTGCCAGACTCAACAGCCTGGAGAATATCACCAACTTTTGCGCCCTTCGTGCGGAGACCAACAGCCCAGAGTGACTGTCCGTAATCCTGCGCCTGCATGGCGCCGAGAGTTCGCACCACGTCGGCAGGGTCGGTGAGGTTAGATCCAACAATTAACTGATTGGTGAGGCGGAGATGGGCAATGTCTTTGATCGTCATATATCCCAGTATAGCCTAGACGTACGGATGATGTCGCTTGAGGTCGCGGCGCAGGTCACGATAGTTTGGAGCAAACTTGCTTAACTCATCCCAAAAGGCGTCGCTGTGGTTCATGTGGCGAGTATGACTTAACTCATGCAGGATGACGTAGTCGATAAGTTCAAATGGCAATTGCATCAGCCAGATATTCAGGCTGATCGTCCCTTCGGAGCTGCAGCTACCCCAGCGCGTACCCGCACTGCTGAATCGAAGCTTGGAGTAGTAAAAGCCGTGCGCGTCGGCCAGCGACTTGAGGCGGCGGGGGAGGTATGACTTGGCCTGCACGCGCAAAGCTTTGGCGATACCTTCGTGAATCGTCTGCTGGACCAAGTCTGCGGGCGCGGCAACAGGCGTAAACACAACCAGCTCATTCTTGTCGAGACGGTGCGAGTATCCAACACTGTCACCCTGCTCAATACGCAACCGGTGGACTTTGCCGATAATATCGCCGTCCTGGTATTGCGGCTTGTCCTTGCGGATCTTGGCAAGCGAGCTACGGATGCTCGCGCGTGAATCGTTCAGAAGTTGCTTGGCCAGAAACAATGGCGCGCGCTTGGGCAATGTAATAGAAATCACGCCGCGTGAGTCCAACTTCAGCCGAATATTGCGGCTCAGACGACTGCGACGTAGACCAATCTCGCCAAACTCAGGGTCGGATATTTTAGTCATTCGAGTAGCCTTTCCTGCCTAACGAATAACGATTCCTCGGCGATTCGGCTGGTTGGGGTCGGGGCGCTGAGTGGCTTGCTTGGCTTGTTCGTGGGCGACTTCGGTCGCGACTTCGCGAGCGGCGATGAGCTTGCGCAGGACCATTTTGGCCTGCGTGCCGTAGGTGTGCTTACCGCTGATAACGACGTGATTTTCGCGGCTTGGCTCGGTAAATCGGCGAACAAGGCTATCAAAGGCTTGTTCGGTCAGTGACGGAGTGTACTTGTCGTCTTCACTGCGCTTTGGATTTCGCTTGAGGGCGCGAGTCTTGCACGTCGCGAGGTCGGTCTGAACCCAGATAATATTGACGTCGTAGCCGGCCTTCTTGGCATTCTGCGCCAGGCGCTGTCGGTCAGCGCGAGTGTTGCAGCCACCATCCACGACAAAGCTGCGCTTGGTCTTCAGGAGCTCCTCGGTAAAGTAGTTGCCCATGCGAGCCACAAGGTCGGTCTCGTCATTACTGAAGGTCGGCTCAGCAAACAGTTCATACCTGATGCGATCAACCGCTACAACAGGGGCGTCAAATGTTTCGGAGAACTGTCGGGCAAAGAAACTCTTGCCAGCGCCAGGATTTCCAACGATCATCAGCATCTGTGGTCGGGCAAGGTTGAGAGATTTCATAATTGCTATTTTAACAAATTTATTACGTTTACGACTAATACTCTCCCCATTTTAGCATGAGTTATGTGGCGGGGCGGCCAGACGCAACGTGTGCGTCACGGCCGCCCTCACCATCATCGCGGATGGGTGCAGGGTCGTGTGTCGCGACGAGGCGCGATGTGCACCTGCGTCGCTCGTGCCCCCAACCCTGCCAGCACCGCTTCGATTCCATCCGTCAGCGCCTTGTAGGGCGGCTGCGGCTCGGTGCTGAGCAGCCTAGCCACCGGCACCTTCTGCATGGCCGCGTAGTAACGCAGCTTGAACGCCTCCACGTCGGACGGACCCAGGCCGGCGTAGAACTCCAGCTTGTCCAGCCGCGAGCTGACGTAATGGCAGCGACAGATCAGCAGCCCTACCCGAATCAACCCGATCGAGAGGGGAAGTTCCGGCCTGGCCAGTCGCCTCATCAGCTCCATCGCCGCGTCCCAGTTGGCACCTTGCTGGATCGTCAGCTCGATCACAACAACCTTCGGCCCAGCGGGGTCGTCCATCGAACCACGCCGCGTCATTGCCTGGATGCCCCGTAGAGCACTCAGCTGGCGCACAACGGGTCGTACGTTGACTTCGCTCACGCCGTCGCCGTACACGATGTACATCACGTTCCGACCCGGTACACCTTGCACGAACTTGGCCTGCGGATACCGTAAGTCCACGCGTTTGCTCCTTGCCTCGGCTCAACCTTCAGGACTCATATCTTATATCACGCTGGCCGCAATTACTCAACGACCCCTGGCCTCAAGCGGGAATATCAGGTATAATCGTCTTCGTTAGATCGTAGGAGTGTAGCTCAGCTGGTTAGAGCATTGGTCTCCAAAACCAAGGGCCGGGGGTTCGAATCCCTCCACTCCTGCCAAGTCATTATTCAGAAAATCCAAACCTGTAAATCGGGTTTGGATTTTCTGCGTTTTATACGGGGAGAAGGGGACGGGTCAAATTTTTGGCACCCCCAAGCTAAGAGCGCTCACTCAGGCGTAGCGCTAAAAGCCCTTCAGCTTCTCATTCGCAATCGAAGTCACCAGCGGTGTCAGCGCCTGAATACGCTGTGCAGCCGTTACCTCAGCGTTACCTCGGGGCAGATAGTAATTAACTCGCACGATTATCCGTCCCTTACGCAACACAACCGCCTTATCAAGGCCGGCCGTGTCGGCATAATACGACTCGTCACCGATCGTAGGGGTGATAGCCTGTGCGTTTTTTGCAAAGCCTGAATTTAACTCAAACTTGGTGTTGGCTTTGGCGCCCTCGACCGTTTCATAGGTTTCTATGTTAACGGTGAGCGTCTTGTCTTTGGTAGAGCCGTCTGCTGAACGGCGCTTACAATGATGGGAAACGTAATTATAGAGTTCCTTCGTCTCGTAGTTTTCGATGACGCCAACGGCGCTGCTCATCATTTCATCGACGTAAGGACCCGAATCTACACCTAGAACAGCTTTAAACTCGGCATTATTAACGAGCGTACAGCCATTAACGACCTTGCCGGTAAAGATAGGGCTCTCGTGGGTAAATTCTTGTATAGGGGTAGGGGTGCTTAATCCTTGACGCAGTCGCTGGGCCGTAAGCTTAATGATTTTGTCGCGAATCGCCTTATCGGGTATATCGATGCGCAGAGCAGCACTAATATCCGGGCTTCGCAAAAAGACGGTGGTATCGTTAGGCTGGTTTTCATCTACATGAGTGTCATTATACGTTTGAAAACCCTCTACATCCGGGCCTGGTGCGTATCTACGGCCAAGCTCGTAGGCGATAGCTTTCTGATTAACGTAAGCCGGCTGGTAAACAATCAGGTCGACCAGACCTTTATCGGTTAGATTGTACTGGCAGTGATTGCTTTCATTATCAAATGGCAAGAAGCTATCACTGGCCTTGGGCAGTATCCCTGGCCCTTCGCCATCCATAAATGTTCGTTGTACCGCCCCAGTGAGCTGATTGGCTTCGATTTTGAGGCCGGCATCACGAATATCCTTAATAGTGAGTACCGTACAAGCCTGCACAACATTAACCCCGCCGTACTGCACCACCTTGTTTGTAGCCTTGGATATGAGAGCCGTGGCGTCGCCAATGCCTTCCCCCTCATTCTCGTATCCCGGGCGCTGTACATAGAGCGAGGCGCGATCGGTTTTATCGCTCTCGGTCTTCTTTTCCGAGCCGCCCAACATAGCAGCCAAGACCACTAGAACAACCACCGCCAACGCGACCCCGATGATGATAGTTACTTTACGCGAAAATGGCCACCGCTTTTTGGGTGGTTTGGGCGTAGGTTCCCCCGGGATTGATATTGGCGCATTTGTATTATTAGAATAATTTGGTTCCATTCATATTTCCTATCTTGTTCAGTTTAAGTATACTCACTGCGCTTATGCCTAACAAGAACTGCATGAAAGACGGCGTTTGTCATAGAAACATGCGCGGGTTCAAATCCCCCTCCTTAGAGTTCCGGAATATTCCGAGATTCTAAAAAGTGAGACTAACCTTGCTCATTCTGCACTCGAGGATCAACGAACGCAGTTTCGATCTCTGCAATTTCTTCCTCAGCCACCTGCGCAACACTCGTCAACAACCCACGCCCCACCGTGATCCCCACCAACGTCAGGTTGCCAATCGTCGCGATCAGTGGCCCAGCTACATTTGTCAGTCCGATGCCGCCGGCGATTATCACACCAACGAGTCCCAACGCATTCGCGCCTACATTAGCGGCAAACAGCTGCCAGGCTTCCTCGCGTGGCTTTGCCCAGGCATGACGGATTGTCGGCCAGGTTGCGGCGATGTTGGCGGTCATGGCCAGTAGGGCAGCCCACATCATGGCGTTGGGGAATAAGACTATCCACACAAGGCAGCAAGCAGTGATGGCCAGGCACACCCAGTCGGTCGTTCCGCCAGGGCGCTCGCCGGCTCGCTTCATCATACACAGCGCAAGTACACATAGATTAGATAGCAAGCCAAGCCCGTTGACTGTCGCCGCCAGCCAGTTGTCGCCCATAATTGCTAACACCGTAAAGACGCCGTTTGCGGACGCCCATGCGATCCACGAAGCAAGCCGCGGCTGTGTATGCCCACGCTTGATTTCGATAAGATACCGCGTCACGCCCCACCACGAAATAAATGCACCCGCCCAGGCAATAACCTCTGAAATTTGCATACAAAAACCCACCCCTTACGTTATTTAAGGCAATATAAAAGCGCCAACCGTCGTTGTTACATTTTGGTTGGCGCGAACCTCAAACAATAGTAGCAGGGCGAGCGCAGAGCGCATGCGAGATATTTCGTAGCGCTCGCCACTGAACTAGTTAGCGAACGTAGGTCTTCGCAGCGCTCGTGAAGCCGCTCACTTCAGCCGCAGTTTTACCAGGGAAGGTTTCGACTTTGAGATGCTCGTTGTCGCCGACTTCGAACATAATTGTGCCCTTGAAGGTACCATCTTGGCTCACCGTAATATTCTTGGCGAGATAGTTCGGGAGGTATCGCTGGCCGTTCGCAAGATAGCTAAGACCGATCAGCTCGTATTTCACGGGGCCAGTTGCTTTAGTTACTTTAGCGGGGTCTACTTTGCCTTTTACGGCCATCTGAGAGGCTTTGCCTTCCCAGTTGCCGATAGAAACAATGGTGCTTGCTGGGTCGATATGGTCAGGTACGACAGCCAGATGGCCATCCCAGTAGCGGTCCATGCTCGCACCTTCGTAACCGTTCGTACCTTCTCGGAACCAGTTGCCGACAAGTGCGCCACGGACGTCGTAGTCGATCTTGCCGCCGTAAGGCTCTGAGCTTCGGAGGCTCTTGGCGATCAGCTGATCACGGAATGTGCCGGTGTAGACGGTGAGAGGATCGATGACGTGGATCTTCCAGTTTTCGCCCTTGTAGAGGCTTGGTGTGATAAAGCCGGTCAGTCGCTTCGTGACGTCCAGAAGCGACCAGTCGAACGGAGCACCGCCGATCTTGCCAAGTTTGTCGCCGGCGCTTAGCTCGATGTTTACCATCTTGCTCTCATTGGGCGCGAGTGTGCCAACAGCCTGCTTCAGTTTGTCGGAGAGCTGGTGAATGTGAATGAAGATCGAGTAGTAGCGACAGTTGTGCGCAATCACAACGCGGTGGTCTTCAGGGGCTGTCTGTTGATTTTTGTCGCCAATGTACTGAGCTGGCATTGCAGCCACCGAAACCACCGTGCCCTTAGCGGGCATGTAGACATCGTAGGTGTTATCTGGCACCGATTGAACCGCCGGAGCGAGGTAGGTGTGATCGGTTGGAGTAACGTGACCATCGCTCATCTGGCCCATTGGAATGATATAGCCAAGCGTGTCCATGGCGAGCGGTGCTTGCTCGAAGCTGACTTCTCGGTCCTTACAGACATCTTTGTAGGCCGTAGCAAAATCGCTCAGTGGCGTATCGGTTCGCTGGCTACCGCTGCCTGAGGTACTTGTGTTGACTGGATTTTCTTTTTTTCGCATCATCACTACGGCGACGATGCCTGCAACAAGCAGGACGACGACAGCCGCGACGATAAGTATTAGTTTCTTTTTGCGGTGCCAGAGGCTAGGAGCCTTACCGCTTTCTGGTTGTGGCGCGTTTAAAGAAGGTTCATTCATACGCTAAGCATAAGCTCTCGGCGAATTCTCAGCAAGTTAACAATTAATCCGATTTGTGGCGAGCAATAAGCTGCTTGTAATGCTCGAGGAGTTCACCATCTTGGTCGGCTACACCCCAGGGCATCGGCTTACGAGCCTGAATGTCACTGCATACGGGCGTATCGGCAAAACTCTTGTCTTGGCTGAGGCCTACCTCTGTCCCGTAGTAAATCGCCTTTGGACCTTTCAGCGAAAATTGTAGCTCGGCAGCGGCCAGCAATGTTGCCTTGTCACCCCCAGAGCGGAAGAGATAGCGTGTGAGATCGTGGTTATCAAGGAAGAGAACCATCGAGAAGCCTGACGGATAGCTATCAATATGACGACGGAGCTTCGCAGCAATGTTTGTGCGCTTAGCTGGGTCATTAGTCCGAGCAAATCGCGCCATGTGATGCGCAAAATAAAAGTCCAGCATACCGTCCAGCCGCCCGACATAGTTACGATACAGGCTGTTCAAGCCAAACTGTCGCAGCATCCATACTATATATTTGCGTGGAACTTGCAGCGTACGAACGCCACGGATGTTGATAGTGGACGCGGCCGGCTCGCCGTCGCCACCAAAGATTGCTGCCTCACCGATGAATTCTCGGTCAGGAAACTCCTGCTTCAGCCGACCAAAGATATCGCTGACGGTTTGGTTCCTCAGGCCCATCACGTGGTCGATTCGGTAGCCGTCCAGGCCGAGGCTCAGCCATTTTGTGGCAGCGCCAAGCACGTGAGCACGAGTGTCAGGATGCTCCAGATTCAACTTGGGCATAGCGTCAAACGTAATGAATCGACGATATTTCGTAGGCCAATCATCCCAGATAAACCAGTCGTGATACTGGCTGTTAGGATTCTGCTGCGCATCCCGGAAAAACGGATGCTGGGAAGACACATGGTTTGGCACGATGTCGGCGATAACCTTCATGTCGGCTTTGTGCGCGAGATCGATCAGCTCCTTCAGGTCCGCCTCGGTCCCAAATCGCTCGTCCATCGTAGTGTAGTCGGTAATATCATAGCCGTGGAACGAAACTGATTTATAGAAAGGCGACAGCCAGAGCGTATTAACGCCCAACGAACGAATATATTCGAACTTGTCGATAATACCGCGAAGATTTCCGCCCATATGCTCGGGCTTCTGCCAATCACGCTTTGGGTCGTACCCAGCAAATCGGTCGATGAAAATATGGTAGATGACAGCATGTTCAATCCATGACATGCCCATACTATACCAGACGGTCGCCCGGGCTGAACCCGCCAAGCGCCGCGTGTGGCTACACGACATGGGGTTACTTTTATCAGGTCGACAGTCCAAACGGGTAATATCGACAAAAAATCATTATGATGGTAATATAACCCTCGCCATTACTTCACCAACCGAGGGGAACTTGTGAAAATCCGAGTGGCAAGCGTGACTGAGAGCAGAGGAAGCCTCCACGTGGTTCTGGGACATCCGCTCATGGAGATGGGGCGTCATCCCGGCGCTGCGGTGCGAGGCTTCACGCCCGAAGGCCACCGCCTACTGCGCGTGCTCTACATGCACGGGCGGACGGGCTACAGCGCCGACGCACGCGACAACTCCATCACCATGGGCAACGAGCTGGCCAGGGCGACGGCCGTCAACACCCGCTCAGCACTCCAAGCGGAGCTCGATCGGTACAGCGACGTGCCGATGCAACTCCGGTTCTCGGCAGTACAGGTGTACGCCGCCGGGCGCACGCCCAGCGTTCCGAGAACCATGCGCCAGGTAAGCGAGGCACGCCGACGCGGCTGCCAGATCCAGCCGTCCATCTGGATCCGGAGCAACCTGCCTCTGACCAGTCAGGACAACGACCGACTCAAGGAGGCGCTCAGAGCGGCCGGCTTACCTGCCGGCGTCTACGGTCCACACCACGACAAGGAAGGCAACCCGCTGGCCCTGACGATGTACATGCACGACGATGACGAGCGCAACCCGTGGAAACTCATCAACAGCATCAAGCCCCACGCAAGACGCGTGATCGTCTGATCGAAGTACTGGAAGTCGTGGGGGGCGGGCGCCCCCCCCCCCCCGGGCGGGGCCCGCCCCCACCCGAGTATTGTTATGGTGATGGGATAGGGGACGAAACACACCCCCCCCACAGAGATT
>CAZPGP010000004.1:1220-33934 GCA_964586395.1 uncultured Candidatus Saccharibacteria bacterium | reverse complement strand
TTTACTATACTCACGTTAACTCTGCCGTGTTTCTCGTGTTCTGGTGATCAGTTTTAGCTTTGTCCTGGGCGCTGACCACACCCCGCCGCCCCCCCCCCGGCGACCGACACTGAACTTATTTGCTATGATGAAGGGAATGGAAACATACCAGGACCTCCCCATTCTATTCTTCGAAAACGAAACCAAATGGTCTGCATGGCTCGAACAACACCACGCCGAACCAACTGGCGTCTGGCTCAAGTTTGCCAAAAAAGCGAGTGGCATTACCTCGCTCAACTATGCCGGCGCTCTCGATGAAGCACTGTGTTACGGATGGATCGATGGCCAGACCAAATCAATTGATGAAACCTTTTACCTACAGAAATTCACGCCGCGCCGCGCCAAAAGCATCTGGTCCAAGCGAAACGTCGGCAAAATCGCCGAGCTAACAAAGCAAGGCCGCATGAAACCTTCGGGTCAAGCAGCCGTCGAGGCCGCAAAACAAGATGGCCGCTGGGACCAAGCATACGATGGCTCCAGCAAGATAACTGTGCCACCCGACTTCCAGACCATGCTCGACAGTAACCCCAAAGCCAAGGAAACATTCGAATCGCTCAACAAGACTAATACCTACGCCATCCTCTGGAGTCTCCAAACAGCCAAGAAACCAGAAACTCGCCAGAGTCGCATGGAGAAATTCCTCGCGATGCTACTCGAAGGCAAGAAATCACTGTAAGGAGCAATCATGGACAATGAGCCAAAATCACAAGTCACTGTCGACCCTGAGCTACAAGCCGAAGCATTAAAGGAACGTATCTACGCCACGCTGGCAATCCTGGCCGTCCTGCTAACGCTGGACGCTGCACATGCCAGCACATTGCACGCAGCGGCAATCATAGGCGGTACTGCAATATCGTTGTGGGCAGCGAGCTTTATCAGCTCGCGAATGGCGAAGCGGATGGTATATGGTCGCTCGCCAGAGGCAGAGCACACTCCCCGCGACAGCGTAAGGCACGCGCCACTCCTCGCATCTGCGGCATTTCCGCTCCTTATGGTCGGCGCAGCCAGCGTGGGACTCTTCACGCTAGAGCAGGCGGTCACGATGTCTATCGGTGCAATCCTACTGACATTGGTTCTGTGGTCGCTCGCCGCCGCACGCTCGATGCACGCCTCCAAACTCGCGAGTATTCTGCTGGCCGCGATTGTCCTGCTGATCGGTTTGGGTGTTGTAGCGCTCAAAGCGCTCGTTGCGCATTAGCCAAAACCTTATATAATAATTCTGTTCACGAACCTGCCCAGACAACTGGAGGAAATGTGTCACGGATCGACCCGGAACCGGGTACCCGATACGTCGGATCAGGCGGCTCGTTCCGCGGAGAAGACGCTGGCATCAAGCCCGTCCCGGCCGACATGCAGCCAGACGTCAAAGGCGTCTACGTGGGCGGTTGCATCCGGACCGGTATCGGGGCGCTCAAGAAGCATGCGAATGCACATGCCCACATCGGAAAGGGCAACAGCCACGAAGGCTGGGTGTGCTTTCAGCACCCGGACCACCTGAACAATCGTGCCATACGAATGCACGAGCTCGCTCACATCCGGACCGACAACGGCCACACCGATGCGTGGCGCGCCGAGATGGCCCGCTTGGGCCAGCCCATTCCCGACCGGAACAAACGCAAAAAGCGCAAGCGTTCGTGAGCAGGGCGGCCATTGTGCCGCCCCCGCTCCATGTGAATTTATGTTTATACATCCTCTGGTGGCTGCGCGTCGAACTGCTGAATGTACTTGTAGGCTCGCTCCCAAGGCGGGAAGGGGAAATACTCTGGCGGGCGAAGCTTATGGTCGCCAGCCGCAATATAGCGCGGCAAACCTTCCTTTATAACAATGCGCTCAAAGTCCCAGCCAGGATATTCCTTGGCATAGGCCTGACGCGTCATGGCTAGCAGCTCCTCCTCATGCGTCCAGCCATTGTAGTCAAACGCCCAGATACCATTGCTGGCGTACAAATGATTACCTGGCATGTCGTCCTTGGGTCGGATATAGATTAGTTCGAATCCCTCACCAACATGCAAGCTCAAGAACATATGCGCCAAAATATGGCATGCTCCCGACGCAAAAAATGCTTTATCTTTCCGCTGCCAAGCAAGAAACGGGTCACGCCGTTCCTCTGGCGAGCGGGCATACAAAAGCCCTGGCTCGTACATAGCTTTTTCCTCCAATGTGTTTGTTTTTTGTAAGCCTCTCAAAGCTTATCGTTAGTGTAGCTCCGCCCGAGCCGCAGCACAAGCACTTTGAGCCGAACTATGCCATAATAGAAGGCAACATGAAGCGTCCAGTCGCAGACAACAGTACTTACTATCGTGACGTCATGCGCGTCCTGCGAATTGCGGGGACGCTGCTGCCGCTTGTGGTTATACCAATTGGCTTGTTTATCCAGAACGGCCTGCTCGACAATCGCTTCTATATCAACGACACGTGGTATGGCGCGCTGTCGATCGCATTCATTATCATCGCCGTCCTGCAGTATTTCCTCACGCGCTATCGACCAACGCCAGAGAATTACCTAGCTGTGTCTGTTGGTTATCACGTCGTGGGCGCTGCTTTTATTCTGACAGTTAGCGGATTCTTGAGCCCGGCGATCATCTGCTGGATTGCGCTGATGCTGGCGGTGGATACATACTTTGGCACGATTGCATTCGTGCTCAGCTCGCTCTTCTTAATTGGTGTCGGCTTTGCCAGTTTGCAGCTCTACAACGCCTCCCCGGAGCAATATCTTCTCGTGGCGCTCTACTGTCTATTTATCATCGCGGTAGGTTTTACGGTATCGCGCATCCGTAGCGTGACCGACCGCGAACGTTACGCGCTCACCAAGAGTCGCGAGGACGAAAACTTTCAGCGCGAGCGCCTGATCACGCTGGTTAACAGCATGGGTGACGCCGTAATCACCACCGACGAAGACGGAAACATCAAGATCTTCAACGCCGCCACATTAAACCTCCTCGACACCAACGTCACACTCGCCAACAAGCGCATCGACCGCGTCTTACACTTGTACGACGAAGACGGCAAACGTATCCATGCGCTAGAGCTAGCCAGCGCCAAGAGGGTCGTCTTCAGCCGCACCGACCTCGTGCACAAGTTCAAAGATGGCGAGCAAATGAATCTGTACATCAACTTTTCGCCAATCCAATTGAGCTATCAGGGGGCCGGCGACAAGGGCTTCATCTTCATCTTGCGTGACATTACCAAAGAAAAATCTCTCGAGGAAGAGCGTGACGAATTTATCTCTGTCGTCAGCCACGAGCTGCGCACGCCTGTCGCTATCGTCGAGGGAACCATCAGCAACCTGCGCATTCTGCAGAGCCGCGGCGCCGACCCTAACGTCCTCAACCGCTCCCTGGACGAAGCTCATGAACAGATCATGTACCTCGCTAAGATGATCAACGACCTCAGCACGCTCAGCCGCGCTGAGCGAGGCTTAGATAGCGCCGTCGAAGAGATCGACCCGAACGAATTCTTACAGGAATTGTACAAGTCGTACGTCGAAGCCGCGCAGAAGAAAGGCCTCAAGCTCAACCTTGATATTCAACCACGCCTGCCGCACATCACAACCAGCCGCCTTTACCTGGAAGAAATCCTACAGAACTTCCTGACGAACGCCATCAAATACACCAAGGAAGGTAGCGTCACACTCATCGGGCACAAGGCTCGTGGCGGCGTTTACCTGGCCGTGCGCGACAGCGGCATCGGTATCAGCAAAAGCGACCAGCGCCACATCTTCGAAAAGTTCTATCGCTCCGAGGACTACCGTACTCGCGAAACAAGCGGCACAGGGCTGGGCTTGTACGTCACGCGCAAGTTGGCTGGCAAGATGGGCGTTGAGATCGACTTTGAGTCACGCCTCAACCACGGTTCGACATTCAGCTTCGTTGTGAAGACCGGCGAGAAGACTTCTCGATAACCGGATAGCACACGTTGCGACCCTTCCAATTCACATCGCCAAATTCGTAGGCGAGCATACTAACGATCAATAGAATCAACTCCTGTAGTAACGAAACAGGCATCAGAAGCAACGTGACGGGCCACGTAAAACTATGTGTGCGCACTATCACTAGCGCATAACCGAGCCACAACAGCGCGCTAGCCACGATTGCGGGCGCTAATACTTCCATGTCGCTTGGCGCTACCATGAGTGTCACGAAGGGTGTCACAAACAGCGCAGCAATGATCAACATGCCCAGCAGCACCAACAGCGGCTGACGACGGAAAGTTGGGTAGAGGAACCGAATAGCTGTGTCGATCTGGCTGGACCACTTCTTGGCCGTTGTAATACCTAGCTCTTCGTTGCTCACGATAAATCGGTACTGGTCGTGGACAAACAAAATACGGGCAAAATACCCCTCTGGCACGATCTTCTGTCGGACAGCGTCGAATCCGCCCAACTTCGTGAGCGTGTCGCGACGAACAACCCAGCACTGGCTCGCGACAGGTACGCGTCGTGCGGTCAGCGGAAGCGCAATTTGCCAGTAGTAGCGGAGCGTCGTCAGCAAAGTCGCAGCGCTCCATCCATCACGGCGAGTTGGTAAGACGGCTACCATTTCTTGCTTGTGAGATAGGGTGTAGGCGATGAGCTTGTCGATGCTTTGCGGGCTAAAATGAGTGTCGACATCCGCAAAGACAATGTACTCCCCGCTAGCTTGCTCGGCCAACGTCTTCTGCGCTTGGTTCTTCCCCAGCCACCCCTCCGCCGGCACATCACCCTGCACAAATCGCACCCCATCACGCGCGAAGCTACGAATAATCTGCGCGCTTCTGTCCTGCGAACAATCGTCTAGTACGATAATCTCAAGTTTCGGATATTCACTAGCGACCGCAGCCCGCAGGCACGCCTCCAGTGCGTGAGTCTCGTTGCGCGCAGGAATGGCGATGGTAACCGTAGGAAGGTCGCGCATCCTAATGGCGCTGTCCAGCTTACGCAGACGATAGTGCTTCAGCGTCCAAAGTATCTGGTAGAGGAACCCTAGACCGACAACCGTCGACAATAGCAGCGAGAATATGAGGACTTTGTCGTAACCAAGTGGCATGATCCCAAGCCCCTGCACAGCCAGCCAAACATCAAGCACCACAATAAAAACACCCAGCGTCAGCGCACTATTCAACTGCGTACTCGACCGCAGGAACGGCACCGGTAGCCGCCCGAATAGAAGTCGCGCACCCAGCAACACGGCCCACAGCTCCAGCAACACTAGCAGGATCTGTAGCCCAAGCGCCAACTCTGTCGTAAATAGCAGCCAGCTACTGGCCAGCATCAAACCGATCGACGCCTCGGCCATAATACGCCTGCGCCGCCAAGCCCAGTCGTAATGACCCACGGCCAGCAACATTAGCAATGCAAATAGAGTTGGTAGCAGCCACAGGAAAAGGCTTATGCTCATACAGCTCATAGTATCACGGCGAATGGGGGTCTAAACAGATCGCAGGCTATTGAATTTTAGACATAAATATTGTATTATATTTCAGTCCGATCTAGAAGGGACAAGCACCATGGAGGGATTTGAACCAATCCGCACGCCTTCGGCCTACTTGCGTAGCCTCAAAGGCGACGGCTACAGCTCCAAACAACGCTGTGGCAGTCACGCCGGTCTGCGCGGCCTGCACGTCTTGCACGCCACCATCGTCCGGGGCTGCCAACTCCCCCCGTGCGTACTCGCACAATGGGAAGGCGGCGAACAGCCGCACAGCACCTACATGGCACGAACATTCAAAGACGAAGCCGAACTGGAAGTGTGGATCAGGCAATGGTCCATCCAACTCGGCCGCTATTGTCAACTGTAGACAGGAACGAGGAACAAGAATCATGGCAGATACCGGCCAGCTCAAACTCATCCGCGTCGTCATGCGTGGGGACGGGATCCCCGACGACACCGACCGCTTCGGCGGCGTGGAGTTCAGGCGCGAGGACGGTGGCCCGACAGCCATCTACCTGACGTTCCTCAAGCCCAAGCGGCTGGGCAACGTCAGCTACCCGGCTCGCAATGACGACCGCATGAAGATCACGCTCGCGGGCCCGCCCTTCAGCAAGTCCGTCGCCGCGGAGTTCTGTGGCAGCGATGTCGACCAGATGGTCGCAGCAGCTGGCGCGCAGGAGACTGTGGCCGGTGCTGTCGAGCAGATCAAGCCGCTGTTGGAGTACTTCCAGGAGAAGTTCAACGTCGCCTGAGCCCCGAACAACCCTTCGACCGGACGCCGCACGTTCCGACCCGCCCTTCCCAGGGTGTGGTCGGGACGGCGACTCCACCTTGACCAGAGTGAACTTATGCTATATATTGACAACAGACGCCTACAACTAAATGTAGGCTTTTAAATTTGGAGAACATTTGTGGCTGAAAATTCACCAAAAGCTCCAAAGCCAACGGGTGACAAGAAGAAGGGGCTCCTGAAGCGTCGCGTCGACTTGCCTGCATCCGGGAAGCTTTCGCGCAGCGTACGCTTACCTCGATGGATTCGCGCAATTGGCGGCTACTTTGCCGGTTCATGGAGCGAGCTACGACAGGTCAGTTGGCCAACTCGCAAGGCAACATGGAGCATGACGCTCGCCGTCATTCTCTTTACGCTAGCCTTCGCGGTCGTCATCCTTATCTTGGACCTTGGGTTCGAACAACTATTTAAGAGGATTATTCTATAATGAGCAGTCAACGATATGACTCAGCACGTCAGTGGTACGCGATTCACACGTACTCTGGCTACGAAGAAAAAGTCGCCGAGAGCATTCGCCAGCGCGTGAACTCTGTCGACATGGCCGACAAGATCTTCGATGTGATGGTTCCAAAGGAAAAGCAGATCGAGATCAAGAACGGTAAGCGCAAAATCGTCGAGAAGAAAATCTTCCAGGGCTACGTCCTGGTAGAGGTCAAGATGACCGAAGACGCTTGGTACATCATCCGCAACACCCCTGGTGTCACCGGCTTCGTCGGTAGTGGCACCGAGCCAACTCCTGTCAGCGACGACGAGATGACCAAGATCAAGAAGCGCATGGGCGTTGCCGAGCCTAAGCACCGCATCGACTTCACCGTTGGTGAGGTTGTCAGCATCGTCGACGGTCCATTCAAGGGCTTTGACGGCGCCATCAACGAGATCGACACCCAGAAGGGTAAGATCAAGGTTCTGGTCAGCATGTTCGGTCGCGACACCCCTGTCGAGCTCGACGCATTGCAGGTCAAAAAAGTCTAGTTAGCCTGACTACGCTAAAAGCACTCCGCTCTCGGGGTGCTTTTTGTTTTGATATTCGTACGAATTTATACTATAACTAAATCCTGCGACGCTCACCTCAGAGCACGCATCGGACAGTACGGGAGCAGGATATGAGATTCACCTACGAACGAGGCGGACGGCTCGACAACATCCTCATCGATGCCATCCAGCACGCTAGAGGCTGGGACGAGGACGCGGTCTTCGTTTTCAACGACGTCAACATCATCGTGACGCAACGATCCAACCTCGCGCATGTCTGGTCAGGCTACTTCGGCACGCCGAGGGGACAAACCGTCGGGCCATGCGAGATCGACCTCTCCGTTCCTCCCATCTTTCCCAGCGGTTACGAAACGTGGGAGACGTGGCAGATAAATGAAGCACTTCGCATTTTCGGCCGGCTCCTCGCAGCCAGCAGATGATACCGCAGAACCAAGTGCCCAAGAGGCCGGATGCAGGACCGAAACATATCCCGCATCCGGGTGGATCTTGTGGCCGCCCGTACTGTCCGTTTTTACCCTATACAACAGATGTGAAATCATGTATAATTGTCCCCGTTACGCACTTCTCTTAACTTGAAGGAAGATTATGGCAAAGAAAGTAGTTGCAAATCTGAAGTTCCGCGTGCCAGCCGGCCGCGCTTCAGCAGGACCTCCAGTAGGTTCTATTTTGGGTCAGCACGGTCTGAACCTGATGGACTTCGTCGGCGCATTCAACGACCAGACGAAAGACATGATGGGTAAGGAAGTTCTGGTTCACGTGCAGGTTCACGAAGACCGCACATTCGCGTTCAAGGTGATCGGCCAGCCAGTCGACGACTTGATTCGTGAAGCAATTGGGCTCAAAAAGGGTTCAGGCAAACCACACGCCGAAAAGGTTGGCAAAATTTCTCGTGCTCAGCTCGAGGAAATTGCAAAGGCCAAGATGGAAGTGTTGAACGCCAACGACCTCGACGCAGCCGTTAAGGTTGTCGCTGGTACTGCTCGCAGTATGGGCGTTGAAGTCACAGAATAGGAAGGTAGATGGCCGCCGAAGCGTACCGAGCATTTGAACGCATCTCCGATCAGGAACAACAGATCCATGGCGTCGAAGCTGCAGCTAAATCCATCGTGCGCATTCGGCTTCTCATCGCAGAACATTACGGCCGACTAGAGTTAGAAGGCAAAGAGGAAGTCGTCGATCTCGACATGATCAAGCATCTCAAAGATGCCATCAAAGAGCTCGAGGATGAGCTCGAAGATGTTCTGGCCTTCCTTGAAGAATTCGATCCGCTTCTGTTTCAGAAGCTCAAAGATAATAGCTAATGTGGGAGGCCCTGAAACGGCCGTACGGACCACAAGGAGACACACTCATGGCAGAAGACAAAGCCAAGAAGCAAGACGAAATCGTAGAAGTAACCGCAACTGAAGAAGTTGTAGAAGCTCCTGCCGTCGAAACCACTGAAGTTAAAGAAGAGAAGGCAACCGCCAAGGCCGGCAAGCGAAGCACCAAGGCTCTCGCTGAAGCCGAAGAGAAGGCTGAGAAAGAAGAGCGCAAAGCCGCAGGCGACACGACTCCTCAGACTGACGAAGCCAAGGCAAACTCAGACCAAAAGGGCCCAGCCCCTAAGACCCGCAGTCGCCTCGAGCGCCGCGGCAAAAACTACCGCAAGCTCGCCGAGCAGGTAGAAGCTAACAAGCTCTACACCCTGGACGAAGCTATCGCCCTGGCCGCCAAGACCAGCCCAAGCAAGTTCGACGCGACCGTCGAAATGCACGTCAACCTCAACGTCGACCCACGCCAGGCCGACCAGAACATCCGCGCTACCGTTGCATTGCCACACGGTACCGGTAAGACCGTGCGTGTCGCCGTTCTTGCTCCTGCCGACCAGATCGACAAGGCTAAGAAGGCTGGCGCTGACATCGCTGGTGAGGAAGACTTCCTCGCACAGCTCGACAAAGAACAGCTGGACTTCGACATCCTGATCGCAACTCCACAGATGATGCCAAAGCTCGGCAAATACGCACGCCTGCTTGGTCCACGTGGCCTGATGCCAAACCCTAAGAGCGGCACCGTCACTACCAACATCGCTAAGGCCGTTGAAGAAGCTAAGGCTGGTCGCGTAGAATACCGCGTCGACAAGCAAGCTATCGTACACCAGGGTATCGGTAAGGTCAGCTTTGAAGCTACCAAGCTTACCGAAAACGCCAAGGCTTTCATTGCAAGCCTAAACAGCGTCAAGCCAGCAAGCATCAAAGGTGCTTACATCAAGGCCGTTGCCGTCAGCAGCACCATGGGCCCTGGCGTCAAGGTTGACGTAACTAGCCTGTAAATAAACAAGGGGGACAAGGGTGGGCGAGCAAGCCAGACGATACGAACGCCACTACGACAATCAGGAGTATGATGACACGCCCTATGCGGCACCACTCGCGCTCCGTGCAATCCGTGGCAGCGTCGTAAGACGTCGCAATCCCGTCGCAACGGCAGCCGACACGGTTATCGCGAGGATAAATGACCTCGTAGATGGTCGTGGTCGCGACAAAGCCGCACCCGCCCCTCCTGGCGATATTGAACGCACCGTCGAGGAACCTATCGAGGATATGCCTGAGCTGCCACGACGAAAGTTGGGCGGCAAAGCCCTCGAAGCAACCCAAGGCGAAGCCGCCTAAGCACAAAACTCCCTGCGCATCGCGGGGAGTTTTTGCTAGTATGGAAATATGGGTCAAATCATAGGTATCACTGGCATGATCGGCAGCGGCAAGAGCACATTTGCCGAGCTTCTGTGTACCGTAGAACCGAGCCACGCTACCTACGAGAGCGGGATGCTGATAGCCGAAGTGGCCGACGATTTCAATCGCGCACTCAGCGGCGAGCTCGCCTTCGAAACTACCTCTGACAATGTTGAGCTGACCAACCAAGCGCTTATCTGGTTTATAGAAGCCATTAGCGAAAAGCTCCACCATGAACTGACCTGGAATCAGTTGGCCATCACCAAACACGCCGTCGCGACACGACCAGAATTATTCGAGAAACTCTTTGCCTACATTGAGGCCGCCAAGGCAGAACCGAGCATCCTAGATCAGCGCATCACAACCGCCAACAAGGCCACCTACCGACCGCTGCTCCAATGGCTTGGCGGGTACTTGGTTGCAAAGGTCGCCAATACAATATGGTATGACGAGATCTTTCGTCGTATCGCATTGCACAACAGCGACACAAAGCTCGTCATCATTGGGGGACTGCGGTACCCCAGCGATGCCATAAGTGTGCGCGAACATGGCGGGCTCATCCTTGGCATCGAACGCGCCAACCATGATGCCGACACGACAGACGTCACCGAAGCAGCACGGGCGGAGATCAAACCCGACGCAATCGTATACAACAACAGTACCCTGGACCAGCTTCAGAAAGTCGCTGAGGACTTCTGGAATGACATCGGGGCGGGCAAACCGAAGACCCAATACATTTCGCAGTCCTAAAACACCTTCGCTCTATCTACAAAATTGTTGTATTATACACAAGCTCTCTTATCCAGCCCAGACGCTTATGATACGATCAAATCACTATCTGAGAGAGGGCATATGAGTATCAATAAGGGCATTTTTGGCGCGGGCTCAAACTTCGAAGACCGCAATATTACCGACTACACGCGGCTCCAAGAGCTTGCAGCCCACTGGAAGGCGCTCGGGCTACGTATTGTCCTGACCTCTGGATCATGGGATATGATCCACGAAGGTCACGCTCTCTACATGGAAACCGCTCGAAGCTATGGCGACCTGCTTATCGTGGGCGTCGACAGCGACGATAAAATTCGCGAGCGAAAAGGCCCCGAGCGCCCCATCGTACCGCAACAGGAACGTTTGCGCATGCTTACGCACCTCCGAGCCGTAGACGTTGTCGTTCTTAAGGAAGCCGACCAGCCTAAATGGGCGCTCATTAAGGCTATCCGCCCTGACGTGCTCGTCGCAACCGACGAAACATACACGCCAGAGCAGATCAAAGAGCTTGAGGAACTTTACTGCAAAGAAGTAAAAGTCCATGCACCGATGGGCACCACAAGTACAAGCGCACGCCTGAGGTTAGTCCAGATTGGATTGGCAACGAAGCTTGCGAGCAAACTGGCCGAAGAGCTACCAGCAATCATTCAAGAGATCATTTCTGGCGCAGTCACCCCAGAAAAACGTCGCTCATGGCAAAAAAAGTAATACTGGCCTACATCCCTGTTATTCACCTGGGCTATCGCAGACTTATCGAACAAAATCCAGCCTATCACACGCTCTACGTCCTGGGACGGAGCATCACCGACCAATATAGGCCTCTCCAAAAAGAGGTTCGAGCGCTCGAACCGACCCATGTGCGACAACTTCTATCCGGCTGGAATCTACTGGACGACATCCAGGTTATCGAAGAGGTCGACCTCGGCTCGCTCAATCGTGGCGACATCGAGGTTCTCATGCCTGATGAAGATATTAGCCATGACCTAGCTGCACGGTATCTCGGGTCCACCAAATCAGTCACTTTCTCGCCTACATTTCTGAGATGGGACAGGCGCAGAAGCGAAGGGGCGGACAAAGTCCGAGGCAACACGACTATCACGACGATCGCGCTCCACAAAGAATTCATGCGTCAGGCAAACCTCGAAGGCCTCCGCAGCTCTGACATATGGCGACGCGTCGGAGCGCTCGCCGCCAAAAATGGCAAACCGCTCATAGGCGCGCATAACCAATCGCGACCAACAAAATACAGTGTTTGGATGGACGGTGACCCGCGAAATAATTTCCAAAAGGGCGTCAGCATCTCAATGTCGACTGCCCAACATGCCGAATCATGCGTTATCAGCGAAGCCGCACGAAAAGGCATAGCCCTCGAAGGAACCGATATGTATGTCACCACTTTTCCGTGTCCGCCGTGCGCTATGTTGATTGCCTATAGCGGCATCAAAAGACTCTTCTTCGCAGACGGTTACGCAATACTTGACGGCCGTCGCGTGCTTGAGGCAAATGGCGTCGAAATCATTAAGGTCCAGGACCCCCAAAAGAGAAGTTCGCCAGAGACCTACGTACCGTACCCAGACTAGTTTTGAGGTACCGAGCTTACTTTGAAGCGAACTTTCTGATGGTTTGAGGGGTCAGAAAAGTCACCCACGATAACGTGTGCATGCAGATGGTCAACGCTTCCACCGTTATACCTAAAGTCGCCGACACGCATTCCAACTCCGAAGCTAAACAATCCGAAGTCCTTCTCGACGCGAGCTAATACGTCCATAAATTCAGCACGAGCCTCGGCGCTTAATGCCGTCAACGTGCTGACGTGCTCTTTTGCGAAAAGCATGAGATGGGTAGTGGTATGTTCGTACGGATAATCATTCTTCGCCACAATCCAGTGATCAGTCTGAAACTCGATCGGATTGTCATGAAATTCCTCAAAGTGCTCGGGGCAAAACGCACAGATGCCACTTTCGTGGAGATGCTTCATCTTTGCTATCTGCTCAGGCGTGCGTGCGGTACTAAAGTTGTAAGTCCCCATATGCACAACCTACGCAGCGACAGGGATACCCTTAATGCTAGGTTGTGGATCGTAATCCGTTAGCTCGAAATGATGCCCACGGAAATCGTGAATGTCCGTGATTTTCTTGCCTTCCTCGGTTAGCTGAACAGTAGGGAAGGGCCGCGACTCGCGCGAGACAACTTCCTTGACGTGCTCGATCTGATCTTCATAGATATGTGAATCAGACAGCGTGTGGATATATTCACGTGCTTCGTAGCCAGTTAGGTGCTCTAGCATCAGAACAAGTGCTGCATATTGAATCATATTAGCGGGGACACCGACAGGTACGTCGCAGGACCGCTGGAACATGTGGAGATAGATACCTCCATCCAATATACGGACGTGCACCCAGCCATGACATGGGGCGAGCGTAACCTTCTGCTCCTTGCCTTTGCCGCGGACGATATACTGCGGGATCCACGGCGTCACAAAGTGGGTGCGAAGCTCAGGGAGCTCTTTGATCTGCTCTACCAAGTGCTTGAACTGGTCAAAGCTACCACCGTCGGCGGTTGGAAAATCATGGAATGCAGCGCCATACGATCCCGGTCCGATATCGCCTGGCTCAAGCCCACGCTTCATGCTCTTTTCAGGCGTGGTCCAGGCATCCCACCAGGTAACGCCGTATTCAGCGAGGCCTTCGCGCGTGCGAACACCATTAATGAAAGCGCAGAGCTCATCGATCGGCTTACGCCAAAAACCCTTGACGCTCCTCTCAGTGATCATCGGAAAGCCGTTTCGCAAGTCGAAATGCATCTGCTGTCCTATAACAGTCAATGCCCCTGGCCCTTGGCGGGTAGGGGACATAACCCCGTTGTCCAAAATATTCTTTAGTACTTGCTTGTACTGGGTATCAGGCGTGCGCTCTGCGTATGGCTTGTAGTTCATGATTCTCCCTCTTGTTCTTATGCTATCATTTAGCACCGATTTAAGGGAGTAGCTGCGGACAGTCTAAGCGCCGGCCATCTCACGATCAGCCTGATCGATGCGGTGGACATTCTTATACTTGCGGTCAGCGTAATAGGTCGTGATAACCGGCGACAATACTGCATCGCGCTCAATAATTGCCGCCTCTACCGCTGCCGTAGCTTCATCTAGTTCGCCTGTAATCTCGGCTGGGCCATAGAACGCGATATCGCGGATTGCGGTTGCTGCGTGACTATCGATGTCCCGTAAACGGTCGAAGTCCATCACAAACTCAGACACCTTATCGACTTCGAGGTGCATATCTGCTGCCATGGCGTGACCACGACGGGCTCCCGGACCATGCCAGTTTTGACCGGCCGGACGCATGTCAGTAAAGAGATGCGGCACCGGTGCAGTAGCCAGCATCAGCCTTTTGCGTCGTATTGCTACCAGACCGCTCTCGCTCAAGTGTCCAGGATCAACCGTGATCCGAAGCTTGGCCTCGGGGGTATCACGCTCGACCAAGCCATCGATCGCGCCTGCCACAAATAACTTCATTGCCAAATCACCGATGCCTTTTTCGGCCCCGGCGGTAGCATTCCAATCGCCCTTATTCTCAACCCTAGCCAGGTCAACGGTACGGAACTCCTGGTGCGCTACCATAATCGCCCAGCGAGCCAAGACACCCTCGGCATTCTGCAATTTACCACGAAGATTTCGCTCAACTGAACCACCGACTTCTATATGAAAATCTCGAAATAAGTTCGCAGCCTCATGGGCCTGGCTTCGCATACGCGATATATCCAGCAATTCGCCCATAGCTCTCTCAGTGTCGCGAGAATCTCTGAACCCACCACCGGGGAGCGTAGGTTCACGTAGTTCTCTCATGGTTAAAAATCCTTCATTACTGTACTTAATGTTTCGTGCGTTCAAATTGGTTCAGGGAGCGTGCGGCGGGGGAGGTCGGGGATCGCCCGACGCTCCACCTCGCCTTGATCACGTGCTCATCAGTTCATCAGTTGCGCCGCTGACGGCGGGTACGGCGGGGGCGCTGCGGTTGGCGCTGCCCGCCCTCGTTGCTGTCATCGGCGTCAGCGCCGGGTTGACCGTTGCGCCCCGCGCTCTTGGCGGGAGTGCCGCCGCCGTTCACGGTGCGCAGAGCCTTCAGCACCCTCCCCGTATCCCCCTCGGGGAGTACGGTTCGGAGCCAGGCATCGCGCTCGTCCCCGGTAGGCTTGCACCGGAGGAGGTTCCGCGCCCGTAGGGCGATCAGCTCGGTCTTGCTGTTGGCGTCCCGCAGTGCGGCGACCAACGAGTCCCGAGACCTGACCGTCTGCTGCGAGAGGTTTTGCCGACTTACCATGTCGGTTCCCTTCCAAGCTCTATGATGTTGCGATGTGCAGATGACTTGCTGGATGCGTCCAGACGTCGTGGGGGTGATCTACCCCCAAGAGCCGAGGTGGCCAGTTACCTAGGCTCTTGGCGATATATCACAAATTCGCTGGGCCAAAAAACGAGCTCTCCCTGGTGGTTGAGCTCGGTCCGATGCGACGGTAGTGTGAGAACTGAGATCAACCTTTGGCGGGTACGCGAATAATGAGACCAATAAACTTGGCTACCATCCATACGTGTTGTGCGCAAAGGTTTAAAACGTTCACATTACTACTTGTACGCGAGAGATTGGCAAAAGTCAAGTTTATATGGCGCTATATCATTTATATTGTATACTACTAATAGGTTACCCTCGAAGGGAGATTGCCGTGGCTAACCGCACCTCGCAAAAGCCCACCCGGGCTGGCAGCACCTGGCGATACCGAGTCGCCAGCTACCTCACGATCACTGCGATCGTGTTGGGCCTCATGTCCTACCTCAACCGCCCCACTACCAACTGGTTCAGCGCGGTAGGCAACGACGACCTCCACCAGATGGTCTGGCTGGGCGTCGCCGCGTTCGTCTGCCTCTGCGTTGCCTTCTTCCTGGCTCTCTACGAGTTCAGCGGGAGGCACGCCGAGCCCAAGCGAGACGAGCGCATCCTCACTCAGGTCTGAGCCACGAGCACCCCCAAGGGGAAGTGACCGCGCCTCCGTGGGCCCGCCCTGTCGTAACTGACGGGCGGGTCCGCGGACACTTCACCCGTGAACTTATAAATTATTTGACATTTACGCCTAGTCGGCTTATAAACAACCTTATGCAACGCACAGCTTATCATTGCTTTATGTGGATTATCCTCCTCGTGACCCGAAGGGGCTTGGTTAGTGCGCGTACGTAAATTTTAGAAAAATCACAGCACATACCGAGTCCCGACAGGGGCTCGGTTTTTTTGTGCGGCGTGTCTCGCCAACGGCTCATTCCATCCCTTGTGGGCCGTTGGGGCGACAAGCCCCTTAGCACGGAGATCCGAGCTAAGCCGTCAGAGGAGGACATGCTCGTGTTCACCGTTCCCCCGGCTACCGGGGGCGACCCCCGACAGCTCTTTCACAGTCTGAATAGCGGCCCCAACTTTCGCGGCATCACCAATGCCCGGCACGACGCCAGCCTGCCCGATGGTTGGAGGCTCAGCTTCGGTCGTGTCGCCCCGCTCCCGCTGGGCGGCAACACCAGCTGGTTCCACAATCTCACCGTTACGGCGTTCAACGATTTCGAGCGCGCGTGCGGGCGGCTCCTGGCTGCCAGGAGTAGTCAAAACGTTCAGAGCCAGATCCTGGCCGGCGTCACGACGGACGACAAGACCCGCCAGGCGTACGTCGGGCACACCGAGGCCTTCAGCGTCCGCCGACTCGACATCGTGATCGACCAGGACGGAGCAAGCGTCTGCGAGAACGACGAAATGCCCGGCGGATTGGTCCACGCCTACTGGCTGGACCGTGCCTACAAGATCAATCAAGGTCGTTGGGATCAAGCACTGCGCTGGCTGACCCAAAACGGTCCGCTGGTCTTCGCCGTCTCGACGGAGTGGAGTGCGCCGTACCTGCACGAGATCACCTGGTTCGTCCAGCACCTCGTGCACCGCGGCTTCGATGTGCATCTAGTAACGAGCAAGGACGCCAACCGGCTGAAAGTCGGGTGGCGAGGCGCGTTCCTGGATGGGCGAAAGATCGCAACAGCGTGGCGGCTGTTCCCGATCTTCGAAGCGCAAGGGGCGTTCGCTCCCCTGGTGAAGGCCGCAAGCCAAGGCAAGATTCGGCTCGTACCGGAACTGGCGAGCTGGGGGAACAAGGCGTGGATGGGCGTGTTCTGGGAGCAGCGGAGCTACTTCCGCAACACCATGAACCCTCACGCCTTCCAGCAGCTCAGCCAGCTCGTTCCCTACACGCGCCTGGTCACGCAGGATGGCGGATTCCCGTCCGCCATTCGTGATAGCGGTGAGCTGGTCCGCATCGACAGCTTCGATGCGCTGAAGGGGATCCCAACCCGACGGCGCAAGCAGCTCGTTGTGAAGGCGGCTGGCGCGCACAACCGCGCCGCTCGTTCGCACGGGGTCGTGATCGGCACTTCGGCTACCGGAACCCGGTGGGCCGAAGCGCTGGACCAGATGGCCAAGGTCGGTGCTCCACTGGCGGTCCAGGAATACCGCTCGCCCCGGCGAGTCGACATTCCTGTGTGGTCGGTACTGGGCGCACAGCCGGCGCTGGAAAATCCCTTCACCGGCAAGCTGCTCATCCGGCCATGGGTGATCGGGGGACAACTGGTGAGCGCCACTGCCTTTCTCACCGTCCCGAACACCACCAAGCTGCACGGCACGACGACTGGAGCGGAGATCCCGCTCAACTTCGGCTGAACAGCAGGCACACCCCCTGACGGAAGGCTGACCGCGCGGCGCAGAGATCCTGTGCCCGCGGTCGGCCAACCCGACTCACGTCAATATAACTAATCAGGAGTTACCCCATGACATCAATTCAAAAACGCATTCGCGACTTTGGTCTTATCCCAGGCCTGCTTTCTGCTGGCCCGACAAACCTCCTGAGCGACGTGCCCGGCGTAAAAGTAGGTCATTATACAGCAACAAAAGTGCCGAAAGTGCACACCGGCGTCACCGTTATCGACCCTGGTGTCGACACGATATACCGCAACAAACTACCCGCAGCTATCGCCGTCGGCAATGGCTACGGCAAGCTCGCTGGCTACACCCAAGTTGAGGAGCTCGGCACACTCGAGACGCCAATCGCCCTGACCAACACGCTTGCCGTTGGACCGACGATGCGCGGCGTCATTGACATCGTCCTGGCCGACACACCAGACCTGTTGCCATACGAAACCATCAACGCCGTGGTAGGCGAGACAAATGACGGCCTCGTAAACGACATTCACGAGCTACACGTCACAAGCAACGACGTGCGCGCTGCTTACGAAGCCAGGCGAATCGACTTCGAATTGGGCGCAGTTGGAGCCGGGACGGGCACGCGAGCGTTTTCGTGGAAGGGCGGCATCGGCAGTAGTTCGCGCGTTGTCGAATACAAGGGTAAAGCCTACACCGTTGGCGCGCTCGTCCAAACTAACTTTGGCGGCGCACTGACAATCATGGGCGTTCCAGTGGGTGAACAACTGGGCGAGACTGACTTCAATGGCAGCGTTCAACGCCTCCTACAAAAACCGGATGGCTCTTGCATGATTGTAGTGGCCACAGACGCGCCGCTGGACAGCCGCCAGCTAAAACGCCTGGCCAAACGTGCGCTCATCGGCATGACGCGTACTGGTTCGGTCATGGCCAACAGTAGTGGCGACTACGCAATCGCGTTCTCGACCAATCGCAACCCAGGCCTCAGCTCTGAGGATGACAACAGCCTCAACCAACTCTTCCTAGCTGCGGCAGAGGCTACCGAGGAAAGCATTTACGATGCGCTTTTCGTGGCCGAGGCAACCGTCGGCGCCCGCGTGACGCTTCCTAAGCTTCCCGTCCAAGAAGTCGTAAAAATGATAAAGGAAACGCGCAATGAATAATCCACTCACGAAACGACCTTTTCGCGTCGGCATTCTCGGCGGCATGGGCCCGCTTGCTGGCATCGAGCTGCACAAGCTCATTGTGGACGCAACGCCATCCACCAAAGACCAAGACCACATGCAGGTAGTGCTATTCACAAACCCGTGCATACCTGACCGAACGCAGTCACTCCGCGACGACGACGGCGAGTCATTTGCGCAAGCCGGAGGCGAATCTGTTGCCGAATTAGAGCGCATGAATGTCGACGTTATGGTCATGGCCTGCATGACCGCGCACTCACGCCTGGGGTACATTCAGGCCCAGACCAGAACGCCAATTCTCAACGCCATACCACTCGTGCACACTGCGCTGGTGACGCACTACCCCAAGAAGAAGGTTGCACTCCTGGCAACGCCCGGCTCGATCAACGCCGGCATCTACACAAATGGATCGGCCAAAATAGACTGGCTCATACCGGATGCCCAAATACAGCAACAGGTGACTGACGCGATCTACAAAATCAAAGCCGGCCAAGTCCTATTGGGTAGTCGCCAGCTCCAGAAAGCGATGGCCGCGCTGCAAGAGCAAGGGGCCGACGTCTTCATTCTGGGGTGCACCGAGCTAGGCCTCCTCTTTGCCGAGCTGCAAGAGCGCGACTATAGCGTCATCGACCCAATGCGCTTGATGGCACAGCAACTTGTTGTCCTTGATAGTCTGCATCGATCGGTGCTCAATTCATCCGAAGAGTCAACCAAACCGGTGTATAATAAAGGCTCGTAAGCCAAGCACTATATGAAAACAATCAAACAAATTCTATCTGACTTGGTCACATTCCCAACGACCGAAGCCAACCCCGAGGCTCGCCGGCAGGCGATGGACTACATCGAAGCTTCCCTCAAGCCATATCTGAAGTATGTAAAGCGCTACGAGTGGAACGGATTTGAGTCCCTATATGCCGCACCACGTGCAGGCAAAACACCAAAGGTGCTCCTCGCCGCGCATATTGACGTCGTCATTGGCCAGCCTGAACAATTCAAGCTCACTGCCAAGGACGGTAACCTGTACGGCCGAGGCGTAAGCGACATGAAATTCGCTGTCGCCACCTATCTGGCACTGCTCGATGAACTCGAAGACATCAATGCCTACGATTTCGGCATCCTAATCACCAGCGACGAAGAAATCGGCGGCTACAATGGCGTCAAGAAGTTCGTCGATGACGGGCTTCTGCCGCAAGTCGTTGTGTTACCGGACGGTGGCGCCAACTGGACGCTCGAGCAATCCGCCAAAGGGATGATTCGCCCATACTTCACTGCTCGCGGCATTCCGATGCATGGCTCGCGGACCTGGGAAGGGGAGAGCGCCATCGAGAAGATGATGAACTTCCTGCGCCAGGTTCAATACGACGTCTTCCCAGAACAAGGCCCCGAAACCAGCACGTTTAACGTTGGGCGCATCGAGGGCGGCAACGTCTTCAACCAGATTTCTGACATCTGCACCGCGGACGTCGACATTCGCCCGCTCAACAGCGCCGAGAGCCATCGAATTCTAACCAAAATCGAACGTATCGCCCGCGACAATGACGTCACCTACGAGCTACTCCTCAATGAGCCCGCTATAGAGATCGACCTCGAGGAACCGCTAGTAAAGGCATTCATCACCAGCACCGAAAAAATCCTCGGCAAGCCCATCGAAACCATGCGCAGCTACGCCGGCAGCGACGCACGCCACTGGGCGCCCTACAAGATCCCAACATTGGTCATGTACCCTGAGGGCGGCGAGCATCATGGTGACCACGAATGGCTCAGCGAGGAAGCTCTGCACCAGTTCAAAAGTATCGTTATCGATTACCTGAATGTCGTTGCCCTATCCTCAGAGCCAACCCCTGTAAAATCGTTGACATCTGTACAATAGTCGTGCTACAATTCTGTTGACCATTACCGAAGACAGTAGCTGCAAGGGAAACCAAGCTTAATCCGCTACCGAGGCAGTCATACAAAAACAGTATTTCTCCCCGAATCAGGTCGTTGGTAATGCGAGAACCAAGGACCTTTTTCTATTCCTTGCAATTCTCACATTCCGCAATTTAACAATCTGGTCGAAAATAATCTGTAAATGAGAGGTAAAACATGGCAATTAGTCGTGATAAGAAACAGTCCGTCGTAGGCGAGCTGAGCGAACTTCTTGGCACTGCCAAGATGACTGCTTTTGCTGCATACGAAGGTTTGACTGTAGCCGACCTCCAGACACTTCGCCGCGCCGCTCGCGAGCAAGGCGTTACCGTTAAGGTGGTCAAAAACCGCCTGGTACGCGTTGCCCTGCAGCAGTCTGAGACGCTGAAAGACGTAGACGCTAGCTCCCTCAAGGGTCAGCTGCTTTACGCTGTCAGCACCGAAGACGAAGTCGCACCAGCACAAGTCCTCGCCAACTTTGCCAAGACCCACGATGCTCTCAAGCTGACTGGTGGCATCTCTGCCGAAGGCAAACTGCTGGACGAGGCCGAAGTTAAGGCCCTGGCTACACTCCCAAGCAAGAACGAGCTCATCGCTCAGGTTCTTGCAACTCTCAGCTCACCACTCGACGGCGTAATGAATGGCCTTTCTGGCAATTTGCACGCGCTGCTTGATGGCGTTGAGGCTAAGGCTACGGCCTAATCAATTAGTAATCGAAAGGAATCAACTACAATGGCTGATTTGAAGAAACTCGCAGAAGAGCTGACAAAGCTGACTGTACTCGAAGTAAACGAACTGAAGACCATCCTGAAGGATGAATACGGCATTGAGCCTGCAGCTGCTGCTGTAGCTGTTGCCGGTCCTGCTGCTGCAGGCGCCGCTGACGCTGCTGACGAAAAGACTGAGTTCACCGTGACCCTCAAGGACGCTGGTGCTCAGAAGGTAGCAGTCATCAAGGCTGTTAAGGAACTCACCGGCCTTGGCCTTGGTGAGGCAAAGGGTCTTGTTGACAACGCTCCTAGCGCAATCAAGGAGAAGGTCAGCAAGGACGACGCAGAAGCTGCCAAGAAGGCCCTTGAAGAAGCCGGCGCTACTGTAGAAGTTGCCTAGTCTAGACTTTTAGTCTGACTCACATTCGACCAGATGTTTATGCGCTAAAAGCCCACTCAATGCGAGTGGGCTTTTAGTTTTGTAAAGATATAAGAGACCTAAATAACGTGTGGGCCGCCCGCAATAGCTGCAGGCGGCCCACATCGTATCTAGCGCATATGCTTCCTGATTCGACAGGACGTCCAGTTGTCGTCTCAGCCGGGGGAGCGACCACCTCGCACGTTTTAGCTTTGCCAGCACCCTGGCAGCCGTTCGTACAAAACAGTAAGCTCTCGGCAAAAGTCATAGCGACCTAATTTTGACTGTATAGCAAATTTGCAATTTATTCAATATCTCACCACCAGAGAGCGTAGTGATGGTGCTTATGGCTTGAACACCAGATGTAGCGCAGGCGGTGTTGTTTTTGTTGACACGTATGTCCGGTTGGGTTATGCTGCAAGATGAAAGTACCACTACAAACAAACAGAGGATTTGCGAGACCCTATGTCTGACCTACCAGAGAAGCAAGTAAAGCGACTCAAATCACTCATTCAAGATGCCGAAACGAACCTTGCAGCTGCAAAGGAACTTTTGATTAGTTTGGTAGGTGACGACGACGCAATTGCTCGCTCAGGCAGCCCTGAGGAAGTAGCCGGCAAGGTCATCGAAGGCGTCTTCGACGGCAACACTATGACCGGCCCAGACGGCAAAACCTACCCAGTTCCTGCCAACTACGCCAGCAAATCTAAGCTGATCGAAGGCGACATCCTTAAGCTCACTATCGCTGACGACGGCGGATTTATCTACAAACAGATCGGCCCAGTTGCACGACGCCAGATCATCGGTACACTTGTGTCGCATGACGGCGCCTACTATGTCGAAGCTGGCGGCCGCGAATACCGCGTCCTGCTCGCAAGCGTAACGTACTTCAAGGCAAAGGCCGGCGACCAGATCAGCATCATCGTCCCCGAAGACAACCGCGAAGCTGAATGGGCAGCCATCGAAGCAGCGCTCTAAAAATCATCGAAGATTCTCAATCAGAAACCGCTCAATTTGGGCGGTTTCTTCGTTGACCTTCACTGCAAAATTCATATACCATTAAAGGAATGAACGAGCGGGTGGGGGTAAAGTCGGCACGCAACAGTGTCACGACCGACAGTAAGGGCGTGATTCTTATAAAGTTGCGCGGTAGACAAACCGCCGAAACTGTCAGTGCCGTAAGCAACGAAACAGACGTCCTCCGTGAGAAGATTTTAGCGAGCGGCCAGGAGGTACTGGTTCTCGTCGACATAACCGGAATCTCCATCAGCGACATAACATCGTCGGCGCGCGTCCAGGCCAAAGAATTGATGAACAGGCGAACGGTTCGTACCGCACTGTACGGCAGCGGCAAGTTGGCGAGCATCATGGCATACGTACTGCGAATGGGACGCAGTGAGAGCGTCCGCTTCTTTACGCACGAAGGCGAAGCCCGCCGCTGGCTACAGGACGGCTCGCGGCCCGCTAAAAACGCTAAACCAACGGTAAGCCTGATCGCAGGGCTGACAGTGCTGACAGTTGCCGCCCTTGCCCTAGTAGGTTGGATGGTCGGCAATGACCTCCTAATGCGCGGCCCAACAGCGCTCCGGCCCATAAACCCAATGTCAGCAGTTGGTCTGCTGGGAGTTGGGCTTGGCTTTATCTTCTACTACTTCCGCAAGTTAAGCTGGCTGAAGGCAACGGGCGTTTTTGGGATCATGCTCGGCGTAAGCGCTTTGTTCCTGCCCATAGGGATCGACTATTGGCTCTTTGGCGAAAAAGTACGAGCGCTAGGGGCGCATACAGAAATCGCCGACGCTGCGGCGCTGTGTTTTATTGCCATAGGCCTCTCGCCTTTTACGGTCGGCACAAAACGCACCATCGTACGAGTTGTTCAGTATCTCCTGGCGTGCGTGCTCCTTGGGTTGGCGCTCTTTAATATCTTTGGTCAGTTGTATGTGCGCGACTTTATCTACGATATAAGCGCTAACTTTGTTATGGCATTCAACCTGGCTGTTGGGTTTCTTATCGCGGGCGTGACGCTCGTCCTAATTATCCTGTATCGCCGTCGCGGTAATGTACTCGCACACGTGTCGCGCTTGGGCTGGCTGATCATGCTTGCGTTAGTAGGCATCCAGGGGCTTACGTTTGGCGCATGGCAGCAGGCAGACGCACGCAACAAAACCGACTCTTCAAATGCGTTCATGGAACAAGCCCTCGAGATAGACCAAACCATCGAACAACGTCGGCAAGCATATATCGATACACTCATCGGCTTCAAAGGTTTATTCGCGGCTAGCGATAATGTGAACCAAGGTGAATTCCAGGCGTACTACGATTCACTTAATCTGCCAGAGACCTATCCTGGCATTCGCACGCTGCTATTTGTCTCAAAGGTGAGTGAGAAGAACTTGGACTCATTCGTGAAGGAACGCCGCGCCGACCGCAGCCTAAGCCCTGGCGGCATTCCAAACTTTGCTATTGTGAACAAAACAAACCTACCAACACACTATATAGTCACCTTCAACGCAACTTCTGCACCAAGCGGGACGGATCTTGGCGCAACCCCAAGTCGCCTCGAAGCATTCGAGAAAGCCGACGCAACAGGCAAGGCCGTCGCATCGGGCACCGTAGACTTTGCGGCCACTGCCACACAGGCTGCGCAAAAGGGATTCTTTATCACCATTCCTGTGGCGTCAAAAGGCAGCAGCCAAACGATTGGCTACGTAAATGCCGTGTTTAATCATAGCGACTTCTTTAACAAAGCACTGCGAGACAAGAAGTGGGAAGGGATCAATGTCTCGGTATACGACAGCGAACAGTCGACTCCTTTGTTCACGCAAAACGGCACGACCTTGCCGACACCATTTAGCTACACCAATACATTCGCGGTTGCCGACCGCTCATGGCGCATTGAAGTAAAGGCACGGCAGAACTACGGCATTAGCGCCACTCAGGCCGGACAGCCACTTGGCTCACTCGTGTTTGGGCAACTCTTCTCGGCGCTTATGGTTGGTGTGTTTGTTATCCAAAACCGCGCTAAGCGACAAGCGTTGAACCTGGCAGATCGCATAACCGAAGACCTTCACCGTGAACGCGATGCCGCACTGTCCAACGAGCGCAAGAGCAACGCCATCCTCACAAGCATTGGCGATGCAGTATTTGCCATCGACACCCGTGGGCGCATCACCTTGTTCAACCCCGCCGCAGTACAAGTGAGTGGCTTCAGCGAAGCCGAGGCCCATGGTCAGCCATACGACAAGATCCTAAAGTTCGTCCTAGAGAAAGACCGCAAACCTTACGACCACTTCATCAAGCGCGCCCTCGACGGCCACATCACATCGATCATGCATCCCACCCTCCTGATTCGCAAGGACGGCAGGGAAGTGCCAGTCGCAGATTCGGCAGCGCCTATCCGTGACGCCAAGGGTAACATTCACGGTGTTATTGTAGTGTTCCGAGACATTTCGCAAGAGCGAGCACTCGAGAAAGCTAAAGGCGACTTCGTGTCGCTCGCATCTCACCAGTTGCGAACTCCATTGTCGGCGATCAACTGGTTCTCGGAGATGCTCATCAATGGCGATGCTGGCAAGCTAACAAAGGAGCAAGGCGAGTACCTACGCGAGATTTACGAAGGCAACCAGCGCATGATCGAACTCGTAGACTCACTCCTAAACGTCTCGCGTCTGGAAGTAGGTAAGCTCAAAAACGACCCGCAACCTACCGTAATGGCAGATATCGCCCGTAGCCTCATGACCGAGCTGCAGACGAGCATCCAAGGCAAGAAGCTCGAGGTAACCAGCAAGATCCAGCCCGACCTGCCAACGGTTCTAGCAGATCCGAAGCTGCTGCGTATGGTTGTGCAGAACTTGCTATCTAATGCCGTAAAATACACGACCGACAAGGGTAAAGTTGGGCTGGTTATGCGCGAAGCAACCGCCAAGGATGCCACCAGCGCCAAGCTCCGTCCTGGCCACTACCTCTACATCGCAGTGGCCGACACAGGCTACGGCATCCCCGAATCTCAGCAAGGCAAAATCTTCCAGAAACTCTTCCGCGCCGACAACGTTCGCAAACTGGATGTCGAAGGAACTGGCCTTGGCCTCTACATCGTAAAGGAAGTCGCCGAGAAGTTCGGGGGAACCGTATGGTTCCAATCGACCGAAGGTAAAGGCACGACATTCTACGTCCTGATACCTTTTAAAACTCACGCTTCATGAGAAGGGCAGGCATAGTATAATGGCGGTAAAGCAAAGTTGGAGGACCTAACATGGCAGGAAGTCAGAAACGCGTACTAATCGTCGAGGACGAAAAACCGCTCGCACACGCACTCGAACTCAAACTCGGACACGAGGGCATGGACGTCGCCATCGCACATAACGGCGAGGAGTGTCTGAAGTTGCTGAACGAAAAACCATTCGATGTCGTGCTCCTAGATATGATGATGCCAGTCATGGACGGATTCCAGGTCATGCAGGAAATCGCTAAGCGCGACCACAAACCAGTCATCTTTGCGCTATCTAACCTAAGCCTACACGATGACCAGGAACGGGTCATCGGTATGGGCGCCAAGAAGTATTTCATCAAGTCCGACACGCCGCTATCAGTCATAGTGGACGAGGTCAAAAACGCATAGTACGAAACAGGGTGGGCATGTATCCAAGTATCGACAAAATCAAAGCGGTCCTACTGAAGGAAAACTACATCTCCGAGGCGGACAGCACCGCAGCAGAGAAGGTAGCCAACAGCAGTGAAGAATATATCCAGCAGCTGATTCGTCAGGAACTGCTGAGCTATACTTTGCTGGGCCAGGCTTTGTCTGAAGCTTATAAGTTACCATTTGCCGACCTCGAGGCGCACCCGCCGTCCAAAGAGATCGTCGCGAGCATTCCAGAGGAAGCTGCTCGAAACATGCGACTCGTCGTGATCAGCAATGCCGACGGCATCGCAACTGTCGCCACGGACGCTCCAGAGAAGATCGATGCGCCCAAAGTTAAGGCATTATTCCCTGACGCGAGAGTTCGCCTGGCGTACACGCTGCCGCACTGGATTGACGACTCATTCCAACTATTTGCGCAACCGCTGGCCACACGCTTCTCGGCTATCATCGAGCAAAGTTCGCGCGTGGCGCCAGAGATTGTTGATGAAATTATTAATGACGCCCTGAGCTACCGTGCGTCAGACATCCACTTTGAGCCACGTGGCGAAAGCGTCACCGTGCGCTTCCGAGTCGACGGCGGCTTGCGCGAGGCCGGTGAAATCCCTCGCGAATACTACGACAACGTCCTCAACCGCATCAAAGTCGAGAGCGGCATGCGCATCGACGAACACAACTCCGCCCAAGACGGCGCAATGAAGCGCCACGACCAGAAGCGTTCGGTCGACCTCCGCGTTTCGCTCGTCCCGACAGTCGAGGGGGAGAAGGTCGTCATGCGCGTCCTTGGCTCATACGTCCAAAGCTTTACGTTTGCGGACATCGGCCTCGATGAAAAGCACCGAGAGATTGTTGAACGCAGCATGAAAAAGCCATTCGGTATGATCTTGACCGTTGGGCCAACGGGGTCCGGCAAGACAACAACACTGTATGCCCTCCTCAAGTCACTCAACAAACCTGACGTCAACATCACAACTATCGAAGACCCTGTCGAATACAAAATGGCGGGCACCAACCAGATCCAGGTGAATGAAGCTGGCAATATGACATTTGCTAAAGGCCTGCGAGCTATCGTCCGCCAAGACCCCAACATCATCCTGGTAGGAGAAATTCGCGACCAAGAAACCGCAGAGATTAGCGTCAACGCGGCCTTGACCGGCCACCTACTGCTCAGCACATTTCACGCAAACGACGCTGCCACCGCCATGCCCCGATTGGTAGACATGGGGATCGAGCCTTTCCTGTTGGCGTCGACACTCGAAATAATCATCGCCCAGCGACTTGTCCGTCAGATCTGCAATTCCTGCCGATATAGCGTTCCGCCCGACGAAGCCATTGCCAAAGTCCCAGGGGGCCACGAGCTACTCAGCAAGTACTTCAAATCAACCGACAACCTCTACGCTGGCAAGGGCTGCAATGTCTGCAACGGCACCGGATACCAGGGTCGCATGGCGTTGTTTGAAATCATCGAAGTCACCCCCGAGATGCAAACCCTCATGCTCCACAGCCCGTCCACTCAGGAAATCGAAACTCTCGCTCGCAAACAAGGCAGCAAATCCATGTTCGAAGATGGTATCCACAAAGTAAAACAGGGCGTCACCACTCTCCAGGAAGTCTTACGCGTTGTATCGCCAAGCACCGAGAACTAACATGGCAGCCCAAAAGCCCAAACACGAACGCCGAGCGCCAAGGCTCCACATCGCCTACAAGGAGCGGGAGTACTTCACTGAAAACCTTGCGCTCCTGATCCGGTCTGCCGTGCCAGTTGGCGAGGCGCTCGAGTCACTGAAGGCATCGGCAAAATCACGCAGCATGAAGAAGGCCCTTGCAGCCATGCAGCTCGATATCGAAGCCGGATACTCGCTGGCGAACAGTCTAGAACGGTCAGGCATTGTCAGCGCACAGACATTGGCGCTCATTCGCCTCGGTGAAGAGTCGGGACACCTTGTCGATAACCTTCAGCTGGCGGCGCAACAGGAAGAGAAGCGCCACATTTTCCGGTCTAAAGTTCGTTCGGCGTTGATCTATCCAGGGTTTGTAATGAGCCTGACAGTCATCGTTGGGCTTGGTGTGGCGTGGTTCTTGCTGCCGAAGCTTGCCGATACATTTGGCCAATTGCACGCCACCTTGCCGCCGCTGTCGGTTTACATGATTAACTTTGGCATATTCCTGCGCGACTACGGCGTGATTGCAGTGCCAGCCTTCTTTGCTGCCGTCGCACTGCTCATATATGTGTTTTTCTTTGCACCCAAGACAAAGGCGATAGGACAGGCACTTCTGTTCCGTACGCCCGGCATAGGCCGGCTAATGCGAGAGATCGAGGTCGCACAGTTCGGCTATCTGCTCAGCACACTCCTAGACGCTGGCCTGCCGATCGTTCGCGCCATCGAGCTAATGGCCAACGCGACTACCGCCAGACCTTACCAGAAATTTTATGAGTACCTCGCAAAATCCCTCAGCGACGGCTACAGCATCGAACAAAGTTTCAAAAGCTATAAAAAGACCGGTGCGTTGCTGCCACCGGCCGTCCAACAAATGGTCGTCTCGGGCGAACGATCTGGTTCGCTCATCGAAGTCCTGCACACCATCGGTCGCACGTTCGAACAAAAAGCCGACCTGACAACACAAAACCTCGAAGCTATCATCGAACCCATCATGCTCGTTGTGGTTTGGCTCGGTGTCATGGTTGTAGCGGTTGCTATTATAGTGCCAATCTATAGTCTCGTCGGAGGACTCGGCGGATGAATAGGGAAGGCGGATTCACGCTGATCGAGCTACTTCTGTCCGTGACCATCATAGCCATGTTAGCCGGGCTCTCGCTGCCCGTGTATGAAACGTTTGCACGTCGTAACGACCTCGACCTCACCGCACAGAACATCGTCGGCGCCGTACGCCGCGCTCAAGTTTACGCCCGAGGCAACAATTACGACAGCAGTTGGGGGGTTAAATTCCAAACTGGCAATGCAACGCTGTATCGAGGTACCAGCTACGCGACACGTACGACCGGGTTTGACGAGACCATCACCATCCCAGGCAACGTCTCCGCTACTGGGCTCGACGATATTCAGTTCGCTAAGCTTACCGGAGCGCCCAATACCACCGGTACGCTGACGCTCACCAGCACAACTAACGACACAAGGGCAATCACGCTCAATGCCGAAGGAATGGTCAGCTACTAAACGCCAACGTGGATTCTCAGTCGTCGAGGTCCTGCTGGCCGCGACGGTTTTTGGGTTCCTGGCTACTGCAATCATCGGAGCGATTATCTACGGACGCGCCTCGACTGCGGATGGCGGAGCCAGGGCCCGGGCCAACATGGTGGCGGACGAAGGCGTCGAGGCCGTCCGCAATATTCGAGACGCCGGCTACGCCAGCCTCACCAACGGCACGTACGGGCTCGTGCAGAGTGGCAACACCTGGACGCTTTCGGGCAGCTCCGACATAACCACTAGTCAGTTCACTCGCTCCGTAACCATCGCCGACAATGGCAGCAACCGCAAACTCATAACAAGCAACGTTAACTGGAACAGCGCCGGCGGCCCTGGCCAAGTCAGCGTCGTAAGCGAGCTCACCAACTGGATGTCGACCCTGCCCAAATACTGGGCTAACGCCACCCAATACGTCGTGCGTGACTTAACGGGTACGATTGCGGGCTACAAGGTCGACACTTCTGGCTCATATGCCTACTTGGTCCGTAACAGCGCCACCGGGCCAAACTTCTTTGTTATCAATATCAGCACGCCGACCAACCCCACAGTAGTAGGGTCGCTCACACTTGCAGGCACACCAACAAACGTAGCTGTCAGTGGTAATTATGCCTATGTCAGCAATAGCTCGAGTACTGCCGAGCTACAAATAGTCAACGTCACCACACCAACAGCCCCTGCGCTGGCGGGCACCTACAACGCAACCGGCACAGCAGGCGGGCGGGGCGTGTACGTCGTCGGCACAACGGCATACCTTGTTCGAGGCGCAAATGCGGCTTCTGATGAGTTTGTTATCGTTAACGCCTCCACTCCTACCAGCCCGACACGTATCGGCGGATACCCCCTTAGCGTCAACATGAACGAAGTTTACGTCAGCGGCACAACGGCATACGTCGCAACGGCGTCAGACACACAAGAGGTACTCGTGATTAACATGACCACGCCGTCCTCGCTGACGCTTGGTACGGCTATCAATCTATCTGGCACCAATGACGCCACGACTATCGCCGGCTTTGGTACGACAATCGTTGTGGGGCAGGGCACGATCTTTAACACCGTTACCAACGCCACCGCTTTAGCACCAACGTTCCGCGGCTCGCTTACGATGTCAGGCGCCGTCCAGGACGTCGCAGTCGACAGTACGCACAACTACGCTTTTGCAGGTCTCAACTTCGCAACCGGTGAATTTGCCGCCATCAATCTAGCAACAATCACAGCCCCAGCCATACTGGACACCGTAGACATGACCGGCTCGTTTATACTCAACGGCGTGTGTTATAACGGCACATACGACATAGTCGTGGGCGCGAGCTCCAACACGGCAGGGGAGGCGGCTATCTTTGGGCCGAACTAACATGGACAAGCTACAAACTCAGCGCGGCTACACACTCATAGAGCTATTGCTGTACGTATCTATGATCGGCATTTTGCTTGGCGGCGTCACGACATTCTTTGCAATGGCTACCGAGGCACGCGTCAAGAACCAAAGCATCAGCGAAGTGAACGACCAAGGCGTCTATGCCATGGACATCATTACTCAAACTGTTCGCAATGCTACCGATATCACAACACCAACGGCAGGTATTACAGGTAGCAGCCTTACACTCACCGTACCAACTGGCAGCCTGAGCCCAACCGTTTTTAGCCTCAGCGGCACGACACTCCAAATCAAAGAGGGGGCAGCCGCAGCAGTATCGCTCACAAGCAGCAAAGTTCAGGTGACGGCGCTTTCCATCAAGAACCTCACTCGCAGCGGCACACATGGTATCGTCCAAGTCAGCTTGACGCTTTCCAGAGTAAATACAACTGGCCGTAATGAGTATGATTACCAGCGAACATTTACAACGTCTGTGAGTCTCCGCCAATGAACCAGCCCAACCAACATGGCTACATCGCACTTCTGGCAGTCTTGATCGTTGGCGCAGCGGCCACCGCAATTGCCCTCACATTACTTATGACCGGCACCGATGCGCAGCGCAGCACCCTCATTACCCAGCAATCCACCCAGGCTCGTCAGCTTGCTAACGCCTGCGCCGAGGAAGCTCTCCTGATTATTCACGACAACACAGCATACACTGGCACGAGTAACCTAACCCTGGCGACGGGCAATTGCACGTACACCGTCACCAATACCGGCTCGAGTACGCGCACCATTTCAACTTCGGCCACGATAAATAATGTGGTGAGACGCGTCATTGTATATGTTACAATTGGCGCATCAAGCATTAGCATTACCTCATGGCAAGAGGTAAGTTAGTGCCTAAAGCATATTAAGAAAGGGTGTGGTATATATGCTCCAACTCAAAAAATTAGCTAATCGCCAGAGTGGTTTTACACTTCTGGAAGTCCTGCTGGTCGTCGCAATTATTGCGATTCTAGCAGGTATTGTCATTGTGGCAATTAATCCTGGTAAGAACCTGGGCGACACGCGCAACTCACAGCGTCAGGCTGACGTAACGACCATTCTGAATGGCGTTTACCAGTACTCGCTGGACAACAACGGTTCGCTCCCAGCCAGCGTTACGACGACTGCAACAGAAGTATGTGCTACCGGCGCAGCCTCATGCACAAGCCTGGCTGACCTGAGTGCACTTACCGCCAGCGGTAAGTACCTCGTAGCTATGCCAAAGGACCCACAGTGCCCGACCGGCTGTGCAACTAACGGTGTTGGCTACAGGATCTCTAAGGATGCCAACGGTCGCATCACTGTGACTGCCCCTGGTGCCGAACAGGGCAAAACTATCACCGTTACAAGGTAGGTAGTATGGCAGCGTCCAAGAAGTCTACAAAGAAAAGGGCGAGGGCAGCCAGCGACGACCCTAAAGTCGTGATGCTGGTCGTGGTATTCACCGCCTTGTCAGTTGTGTTCGCCTTTACGGCTTTTATAAACTACTAGCCTAGCTACATGACGATAAAACAGGCCTCTCACGGGGCCTGTTTTATTGGTTGCTTGCGCTACTCAGGTGCCAAAGCCCACAATAGCGACATTGATAGGCGCGGAGTTTGGCGCCCTTGTAGCGATATGCGTTCACGGCAGCTACGGCCTCGGCCTGTTCGCGCGTGGCGAATGCAAGCTTGTCGTGGCAGGGGAGGTCATTATGCTCAGAGGTATCAATCATTGGTATTAGTATACCCAACTATTGCCTAAAACGTGAAATTTGGGCACTGCCCTCACGGTGGGACTCGTGGCGCTGTGCGTTCTCGCGGCTCTGCTGCTGACGTAC
>CAZPGP010000004.1:0-1120 GCA_964586395.1 uncultured Candidatus Saccharibacteria bacterium | reverse complement strand
CCTCACGGTGGGACTCGTGGCGCTGTGCGTTCTCGCGGCTCTGCTGCTGACGTACTTCGTCGTCAAGAGTTTCATCTTCGTCGTCCACAAGGGGACCGTTCTGGTCGTCAAGCGACTCGGCGATCACCACGCCGTGTACGAGGCGGGACCGCACTTCCGGATCCCGTTCATCGACACTCCACACCGCACCTTCGACAGCCAGCGTCACACGCTGACGCTGGAGCTGAAGGGCGATTCGGGCGGCCGCCTGCCGGTCGAGATGACCGTGGACCTGGAGCTGGAAGGCGTGATCGACACCGCCAAGGTCCTGGACCTGGCGTACAACGTCACCAACCCCATGCAGCACCTGCGCGGCGTCGCCGTCGCCGAGGTTCGACAGCTCCTGCTGCCGATGGCATTCGATGAGATCATGACCGATGCCGAGCTCGCTGGCCGCATCGCCAACAAGCTCGCAACGGTCGCAGCCGAATGCGGCTACAAGATCATCGAGGCGCGCATCACCAGCATCCGCCCCGATCGGACCGTGCATGAAGCGATCGTCGACAACGAGCGCAACAAGCACATCCGCGCCGATCAGACCGCCGAGGCCGAGCACCAGGCCGCCATGCGGCTCAAGCTCGCAGGGTCCGCGGCTGCCGCCAGTGCCATCGAGGCACAGGCGGACCGTGACCGGCTCGACGGACAGACCGAACAGACCGTCTACCTTCTGGCCATGCTGAACGCAGCCGGCGTGAGCAAGGACAACGCGTCCGCGCTCATCGCTGCGCTGCTGAACCAGCAGACCACGATCGCCGTCGGCACCAACGGCAAGGCGCACGTCGTCCTCACGTCGCCGGGGCTCACGCTTCCGGACAGCATCGAGGGCGTGACCGCGCGCCAGCTCGACGCCGCCGCCCAGGCGCCGCCGACTGAGTGATCATTTGGCGGCGGGGCTACCACAGCCCGCCGCTACTGGGTCCGCCCACGGAAGAGGTCCACACCGACCTACCACCGTGGGCCTTTTTCGTTCTTATTTTTTGTCGCGCTGAAGTAGCTGCTGGTAGGTGCAGTACCCGCCATCGCCATCACAGGGCGCAACTTGCTCAAACTCCGAGCCGTTGTACTTGGCGTAGTCCACAGA
>CAZPGP010000003.1:56874-65706 GCA_964586395.1 uncultured Candidatus Saccharibacteria bacterium | reverse complement strand
GCTAAGCTATCTTCTGCACCGCCGCATGCAGCGCCTGGCGGTCGGACAGGTTGAGGCTGCCGCAGCCCATGCGGTCGGGCAGGACGTCCATGATCTCGCGGACAACCTTGGCACCTTCATCGGTGAGCGTGATGGTTTTTGCACGGCGATCGGTCGGGCATTCTTTGCGTGTAACAAGTCCGTGACTCACGAGCCGATCGATGATGCCCGTGACGTTTGAGGGATCGCAGTGCAGCATGTTTGCGACTTTGCCCATTGGCACCTCGCCATGCTTCTGAACCATATAGAGCGCGGACAATTGAACAGGCGTAAGATTACGCTCGTCGGCAATGCGCGCAAGCTCTTGCTTGAAACGCCCGAGGAGCGACATCATATCTTGGCAAATAATTTCGGCGGTTATGTCCATAACAATCTCATTATACTAGATTTTGTAAATACTTGAAGACTTCAAATATTTATGTATACTACCTATTTGGTGCCTCAAGAAAATAATTAAAGGAGAAACAATGATTGAAAAGGTAAAACATAAAGGCCTGGCGCTAGCATTGCTCGCGACTGCGCAGTTTATGGTCATCCTCGACGCTACCATCGTCAACGTTGCCCTCCCCGCCATCCGCGATACTCTCGGTTTTACAAGCGCCGCTGATCTTCAGTGGGTTGTAACCGCGTATGCGCTGGTATTTGGTGGGTTCCTCCTGCTCGGTGGCCGCCTTGCCGACCTATTTGGTCGTCGCAAGATGCTGCTGATCGGTACGGCAATATTTGCGTTTGCGTCACTTCTGGGTGGCTTCGCGCAGGACCCAACGCAGCTCATCGTCTTCCGTGCCCTACAGGGTCTCGGTGGTGCGCTGTTGTCGCCAGCAGCTTTGAGCCTGGTGCTTACTATCTTTAAGGAAGGCCCGGAGCGCAACAAGGCGCTTGGTATCTGGAGCATGGTCGCAGGTGGCGGTGGTGCACTTGGGCTCGTCCTCGGTGGACTACTGACGCAGTATGTTGACTGGCGCTGGACGTTCTTTATCAACGTGCCAATTGGCATCGCGGTATTGTTACTTGCTCGCAAGTTCGTGCCTGCAAGCCTACCAACCTCTAAGCAAAAGGTGGACTACACTGGCGCACTCACCATCACTGGTGGTTTAATTGCCGCAGTATACGCCTTCGAGCTCGTACCAAAGCACGGTTGGGGTTCAGCAGAAGTCATCTGGACATTTGTCCTGGCGGCAGTTCTGCTTGCAGCCTTTTACATTAACGAGCGCGTGGTCAAACACCCGCTGATCGACCTCGGCATCTTCAAACGACGCAACGTCACTGGTGGTGCTTTGATCCAGGTACTACTGCCGGCTGCAATGTTTAGCATGTTCTTCTACCTGTCGATTTACCTACAGGGCATGCTGCACTACACGCCAACTGAAGCCGGTGTCGCTAACTTGCCGTTCACGATGACGATCATCCTGATTGCCGGCTTCCTATCAAGCAAAGCCACAAAGGTAAATGTCAAGGCCTTGCTCGTCGCTGCACCTCTGCTGGTTGCCGCTGGTCTTCTGTGGCTATCGCGACTTCCGCTTGAGAGCAACTACTGGTTTGACCTGCTCCCTGGCATTGTCGTTATGGCGGCTGGTATGGCAATTACGTTCGTACTCGTGACAGTTATGGCAACAAGCGGCATCTCCCACAAGGAGTCCGGCTTGGTATCAGGATTGCTTAACACGTCACAGCAGATTGGTGGCGCAATTGGCCTGGCCGTTCTGAGTGTTATTTCGACTCAGGCGACCAACGATAAAATGGCTGCCGCACATGGTAACCCAGCCGCTCTGCCTGAGGCAATGGTTCATGGATTCCAGCAAGGCTTCCTGGCCGCAATTGTATTCGCCGTTGCTGCGAGTATCGTTGCGCTGGTTGTTCTGAGGAACCGCAAAGTGAACAATGACGAAGGTGATCGCCTCGAAAGCGAAGCCGAGTCCATGGCTGCCATCCCTGGCATCTAGACGCTAAAGCGACTCAACAATTTTCTGGACTGGCTCGATAGACTGAGCCAGTCCAGTTTTTGGATCAATAGTTATAAGAACTGCGTTGAACTGATACGGTGGGCGCTCGGCAATATCGTTTCGGTTCACCGTGCCGTCACGCCAGCGGTCGATGATCGTACCGAGGCTCACGCCTAACGACGAGTGTAACGTCCCCACCATGCCAACATCGGTAATGTGTGCCGTGCCCTTTGGCAAAACCATCGCGTCGGCGGTCGGGACGTGCCAGTGGTCGCCAATCACGGCACTGACCTTACCGTCCAGATAATAACCAATCACGCGCTTCTCGCTCGACCAGTCGGCGTGGAAATTCACGATGCGCGCAACGTATGGACCAGGCGTACGCGCCAAGATTGCATCCATTGCCTGCAGCGGATTCTGCATGTGTCCGTTGATATTCGGGAACACCGTGCCAAGCAAGCTAATAACCTGCACGATGCCGTGCGACGTACTCACCGCCTTAACACCCCATCCCTGCTCGACGCCTGGCTGGTTGACAGGCGCAATAACTGGCTCGGCAGGGTCGGCCAGCAGCGGCAAAATAGCCGGGCGTTCGATAGTATGATTGCCGCCCGTAAAAAACTGCACGCCCATGCCCTGCAGCTCACGCATGTGCGCCGGGCTCATGCCCTTGCCGTGGGTCACGTTCTCGGCCTGCGCTATGGTGAGGTCGACTTTATGCTCCTGGATAAGCTCGGGCAAAACATGGCCGACAACAGCTCGCCCGGGACTGCCCATAATGTCGCCAACATACAAAATACGCAGAAATTTGGTCATAGTTTAGCGCACCCCTAAGCGCTCTTGAATTCTTCGCCTTCTTCACGCTTTAGCGCGTCAAAGTATTGATAGGTTAATTCCACAAATTGCTCGACGCGTGTCAGGCGCCGATGAAGCTCACTTACGCTGGCCTGGATATTGTAATGGATTGCGGCCGGTTGTGCGCTGGTATTGCGAACTGTGGCGTGGAGCGTGTTAATTTGCTGCTGGACAGCTTGGAGCTTCGAAAGAATATCGCTCAGCTGATACTGGTTGCTCTGTTGGACAGATCGCTTGAGTTCGTTATGAGAGTTCTGGAGCCCGTAGACAACGCTCTGTAGATCCCGCATAGCGTCCTGTGCGGCTCGGCGAACGTCGTCATAACTGAGCTCTGCCATAACCCCAGTATGACAATGAGTTTGCGGGAACGCAAGCGGCTAACTCGCTATACGTCGTCACCGTCGTCGGCTCGGAGGTTGGCACGGACCGCGCGGCGGAAGCGCTTCTCTGCCAACTCGTCAGCGTAACGGACAAGAGGTCCGTAGACGATCAAGTGATCCTTGCGATGCTTATCATTATCTTTAAGCGCATCGGCGATAAATTTCTCGATCAACCATTCGCGGCCCGGCGCCGTCTTGGCAACAGCGGTAATGCGCCACAGATCGTCAGCGAGCTTCTCGGTCTCTTCGATCTTGAGAGGGCTAACCAGCATCGTAGGACCGTTCGGCAACGTCGTGGCAACTTCTTCGACTAGCTTTGTGCCAGCCTCAAGCTTGCGAACAAACACATCCACCGCCATAGTACGCACACCGCGCGGCGTGACCTTCACACCTTGCACGTATTGGTTGTGCAGCCATACCGTTTCACCGTTAAGATCGCGGAGCTTTGTCGAACGAAGCGTAATCCGCTCAACCACGCCACCCACGTCGGCGAATGGCTCGATGCGCACAAAATCACCGACAGTAAACCAACGCTCCACGATCATCACAACACCAGAAGTAAAATCGCGCAGCAGTGGCGCAACGGTTGCGTTAGCGATCACGACAAATACTGTACCTGCACCAATGGTCGTCAGCAGGCCGCCCTGTTCCGGAATAATAAATCCAAATGCGATGTACGCCGCCACGCCCATAATGAGCGCGCGGATAATTGCGATCGCTACGCTAAGATATGTCTCAACTCGTCGCAGACGAATACTCGTCTCTTCATTGGACGCGGAATCGGAGCGAACGGAGATGACCTTGGCGATCTTGATAATAATCCCGGCCACTACTGCGCTCACTATGTAGGCTGCAATAAAAGCAGCGATAAGAATCAGAATCGAATTCCCCGTAAAGATCTTCTGTAGAGTGTCTACTGCCCCTTCATCCAAGATTTGTGCAAAGTATGTCATAGCGCGTTATCTCCATAGTACGCGACTTTACCTGGTTGTTGCAATATAGCGACCAACTTCGACCACAATGCCGCTGCTATGTGTTACCATGTGTACTTGTCAGGCCGCCCTCTCAAGGAGTAGTGATGTCGAAAGATAGACGTGTCTTTGTTGGCAACGTTGCGTTTACGTTCACGAGAGGACTAAAATCCGTCACCTTCACCCTCCAGGCCCGGCTGGAAATCGAACGGCAGATCGCCGGAACGACCGCCAGCCCCCGTGAAACGTGGCAGGCCACAGCGTCTCGCCGCATTGTTGCTACCTCCGGCTTCGAGACGCGCGAGTTCGCCGATGAGCCCTTAGTGTTTCCGTGCCACGCTGACATGAGGGCGGGCACAGAAGTGTGGCATGCTGCGCTCGTGAAGATGCTCCTCCATGAAGACTACCTGAAGGCTCTCCAAAAGCGCTACCGCAGGAAGCTCAGGGCCAAACAGGCCAGCTTCCAAAGGGGCCAGATTTGGGAAGAGACGGTCTGAACGCGTCGTGCGGCTGATTTTTTGATCAGCTCAGACGTATAGCCGTCGAATACCGACGTCAGCGGCCCCGCCCTTGTGGTATCGAAGCCACTGGGCGGGGCTGGCTGCTAAAACAGAACTTATTTAGCGTATTCGATCGCGCGAGTTTCGCGGATAACATTCACCTTGATCGTACCAGGGTACTGCATCGTGCTTTCGATTTTGGTGGCGATGTCGCGAGCGAGTTTGATGGCGCTGAGGTCATCGATAGATTGTGGCTTCACAACCACGCGGATTTCGCGGCCAGCGCTAATAGCGTAGGCTTTGTCGATGCCATCGAAGGTCGTGGCGACATTCTCCAGCTCGCGCATGCGTTCGACGAAGTTCTCAGCGCTGATGTTTCGCGCTCCTGGACGAGCCGCACTCAGTGCGTCGACAACACGGATGATCAATGCTTCTGGCGTTGTGGCTTCGACGTCGTCGTGGTGCTGCTCAGCAGCGGTAGCGACTTCCTCAGGCACGCCGTATTTACGAGCCATCTCACCACTAATGTGGTGGTGCTTGCCTTCCATCTTGTGGGTCAGCGCCTTGCCCATATCATGGATCAGCGCAGCGTACTTGGCGGTGCGTACATCAGCGCCAATCTCCTCGGCGATCATGCCGGCGATGTGCGCCATTTCGGTCGAGTGTTTCAGGACGTTCTGGCCATAACTAGTGCGGAACTTGAGTTCACCCAACAGGCGCAGGACTTCCTTAGGGATGCCAACAACGCCGACTTCTCGGGCAGCGTCTTCACCAGCCTGGTCGATTTCTTTGTCGATTTGCTTGTGAGCTTTGGCGACAACTTCCTCGATGCGAGCCGGGTGGATGCGGCCGTCCTTCATCAGCAACTCAAGCGCGACGCGAGCAACTTGGCGACGAACTGGGTCGAAGCTGCTCAGGATAACCATACCAGGAGTATCATCAACCAGCACATCAACACCAGTTTCGCGCTGCAGCGCCTGGATGTTGCGGCCTTCCTTGCCGATGATACGGCCCTTCATCTCTTCGTCTTCGAGCTTGACGGCAGTGACGGTCTTCTCGGCGGTCACTTCGCTCGCCATGCGCTCCATCGCGGTGACCAAGACAGTCTGAGCACGTTCCTCAGCATCGCGAGTTGCGTCTGCCTGGAGCTTCGCGACCAAGCCGACGAGGTCGTTCTTGATGTCGCGCTCGGTCATTGCCATGAGCTTAGAAGCAGCGTCCTTCTTGGATAAGCCAGCGATTTTCTCTAGCTTCTCCTGTTGCTTGCTACGGATGTCGCGAATTTCCTGCTTGAGGTTGTCGACGTCGACTTCCTCTTTGCGGAGTTTTTCGGCACGCTTGTCGAGCTCATCGAGCTTGCGGTCGAGGCTTTGCTCGCGGTCAGCAACGCGGTTCTCGGCGGTTTTAATTTCTTTGCGGCGGCTTTGTTCGTTCTTGTTGGCTTCGTCGGTTACGGCTAGAGCCTTCTTCTTGGCTTCGAGCAGGACGTCGTGGGCTTCACGCTTGGCCTTAGAGACGATCTCTTCAGCCTTCTGCGCACCAGACGAGCCCTGTTTCTTGGCCCAAAACGTTGTACCACCAACACCACCAGCAATACCAGCAAGTATTGCGGCCAATATAGCAGCTATTTCCATAGCATTCCTTTCACGACACACCGCATGGTAAGCGCGGTGTCGCACCAGGCAGTCGTCACGGATGTCGCAAATTCTGCCTGAGGTCCAAGGGTGTATCAGATTATTCTTAAAAGTGTTTGAAAAGCAGTCAGTCGGTTATCTCTTGTTGAGAATAAGAAAACCATTTTCATTGTACGCTCGACAACGAAAGTTAGTCAAACAAAAATATAGGAAGGGGTCCTGTCTGTCGGTCCGCCCCATTTACTACTTCTTCTGAACCGAAATATTCGCCTCAGCGCCATACTCTGGCACAACCAATTGGTCGTTTTCGCCGTGACTCAGTCGCTCGAGCCCCCGCTCCAACCACCTCTCTTCGTTGGCAACACCAGCGATAGGAATCTTGAGTTCATGACTCAGCGCGTTCGCAACGGTGATGCCTATTCGAAGGCCGGTGAAAGATCCCGGACCTTGAAAAACAACAATACCCCCGAGGTCATCTAGCGCCGCGCCGCGTTTCTTCAACTCATCACGAATGACGCCATGCAGTGTCAGGCTCAGCTCACGGTGCGCCAGCCACACATGATACCCCAGCTGCTTTCCCTCAGCGTCGTATACGCCAACTTCGGCTTCGGGTTTGTCGGTACGGAGGGTCAGTGTAACCTTCATGCGAGATTCCTCTGTTGGTTGTAGGCAGCAAGCGCTTCGTCTACATATTCCAGGCCAGCGGGCGTGGTGACGGTAATCTTGCGCTCGGTGTCACCCAAGCTCGCCAGGTGAATCGTCATACGGTGAGTGGGCAGCACGTCATGAACGATTTCGCCCCACTCCACGGCCACGATCACATTTGGCTGCTGCAAGGATTCTGCCAATTCATCGGCAACGACGCCAGGCTCGTTAAGCCGGTAGAAATCAAAGTGGTGCAGCTCCAGATTGTCGCGTCCATTATATATACGGCTAATCGTAAAGGTCGGGCTCTGGACCGTATCGGTAATCCCCAGTCCATTCGCCAGCCCCTTCACAAATGTCGTCTTGCCACCGCCGACATCGCTAATAAATTCAATTACCTCGCGGCCACGCAGCACTCGCCCCAGGGCCTCAGCCAGGGATTGTGTTTGCTCTAGTGTTTCGGTTTTGAACGTGAATTCGGACATACACACATTATAAAGGATTGCGCACCGCCCCAAAACCATTAGCATTACGACGCAAAATTCCTTACAATAGATAGTAACTATGGCAAGAGGGAAAACGAGTGAGGGCCTGAGCAAATTGCTGAAGCGAGCTGAGAAAGTTTCGCTCACTGATCTTGCGGCGGGCAGTCGAACCAAAAAATCGACGCCCAACGATGTTACGGAGCTGGTCGCCAGCGTCCTGGCGTCTGGTATTCGAGCTGGTGCCTCTGCGATCCATATCGAACCCCGCACAACCGACATACGAATTCGTCACCGCATTGATGGCGTTCTCACAGAGGCAGAAGCAATGCCTTTGGCTGTTGGGCCAGTTCTGGTTGCCGGACTGAAGATTTTGGTTCACCTCCCCGTCGACGAGGAAGAGACGCTCCCTCAGCAGGCCGCGACAACCGTTACCGTCCAGAACAAACCTTATAAACTCCAAGTCGCAACCATCCCTGTCGAGGACGGCGAAAAGGCTGTCGTACAACTGACCAGCTTGAGCGGCAAAGCGCCGACCCTCGAACAGCTCGGCTACTGGGGCCCGGGCCTCAAGGCGCTTAGCGCCGCGATCACTCGACCTCGTGGTCTCGTCGTACTGGCTGGCCCGCACGATTCCGGCCAAGCTGAAAGTGCCTACAGTATTCTGAGCCACATTAATTCGCCAGGCGTAAGTATCTCGACCATCGAAGACCCTATTGTCTATCGCATCCTTGACGCAACCCAAACTCAGGTGAACAGTCGAATAGGCCTCACCTTCTCAGCCGGCCTTCGCACGCTTTTGCGCCAGGACGCCAATGTCCTATTGGTGAGCAACCTGCGCGACAGCGAAACAGCCAAACTTGCCGTCGAGGGAGCACTGAGCGGCCGCCTACTCGTGGCAGGCCTCCACGCCACCAGCGCAACTGGCGCTATTAGCCACCTGCTCGCAGCGGGCATCGAGCCCTATCTCGTCGCGCACACGGTCCAGGCCGTCGTAGGCCAGCGCGTCGTCCGTCGTCTGTGTGAGAACTGCAAACAAATCTTTACCCCGAGCGAGCAAGAACTCATTGGCATCCTGAAGAGTCTCGGCATCCGCACCGCCGCCCAGCTGCAACGCGTTCGAGAGCTTGAACACCAGGCCCTGGAGGAAAAACTAGTTGTGGGCGCATCGCCAACCACTAGCGCCACCTCTATCACGAGCCTCTACCGCCCATCCAAGGACGGCTGCGCAGAATGCAGCCATACTGGCTACAAGGGCGGCGTCGGAATCTATGAAGTACTAGAGATGTCCGAAAGTGTGCAGCGACTCATCCTAGGCAGCGCCTCCTCCCAGGTAATCGAAGATCAAGCCGTCCAAGAAGGCATGCCCACAATGCAAATGGA
>CAZPGP010000003.1:31951-56774 GCA_964586395.1 uncultured Candidatus Saccharibacteria bacterium | reverse complement strand
GAATCACATCGACCAGATTGCACAGAAACTCGAAGCCTGCTATGACGACAAAGAAAAGTGCAACGGCGCGTACCCGTCCCTCCTGCAACTCACTGATACTTCGCCCAACGGATTTGTCGTAGGCAATCTTCCTGGTTTCAGCAATGACTGGCTCAAGGACAGTAGTAACGGCATCATCCAGGCGAATGATGCGACCGCAGCCACACAGTACCAATACTCGACTTCGCCCAACGACTGTACCGGCACTGGCGGCAGCGCAAAGTGCCAAGGCTTCACGCTGCGCGCCTACCAAGAGACGAACCCTGATCATCCTTATGTGAAGGATAGTTTCAACAAGTAGCTACTTTCGAAACAAGCCACGCGCGGCCTCGACCCTGCGACGGAAAAAGCCAGCAATATCCTGACGGTACTCGAAGATAGCGTAGCCCAGCCCCAGCGCAACGGCCACGCCCAGAGCCCACATGCCGGCCTGGTTGCCACTGCCCTGGGTTTGTGCTGGCTGAGAGGCGGTTGTCGTAAGACCCTTGACCGCAGTTGTCTTTGTTTTGGGCGTGGCGGGTTTCTTCGTGCTTGGTGCTTTTGCGGCCGGACTCTTGGTCGTCGACGCAGCCTTGGCGACCGCTACGACTTCGACGATATTCTGTGCATCGGGTGTTGATTTCGTGGTCCATACCCAGGTGCCCTGAGCATCACGGACCCAGCTCTGGCCGGCCTTAGCCTTGCCGTATGTCGGCACTTCGTAGATAAGCTTACCCGTTGGGTCAAATAACCTCACGCCCGTTCCACTATTGCTCAACGTCAGGTGCGTCTGGGACGCCGACAGCACCAGGTATTCATGTGAGGCGAGCGTTATATCTGGCAGTACGTATTTGTAGTTCCAGTTTGTGCCGGTCTTTAGAACGTAGCCGCTCAGGCCCACCGACTCTCCGTGCGGATTGTACAGCTCGATAAACTCGTCCGCGCTGTCAGTAAGCGGACTCACCGGATCTGGTAGTACTTCACTAATCTCGACGTCCAGGTAGACGGCTGGGGCGACAACTTGGTCCGGATCTTCTGGATGTGGCGAAGCCTCTGGATCCTCCGGCGGTTCATCTTCGTCCTTTGGCTGGAGTATAAAATCTGCGCCATTCTGGTCAGTATCGACATATATTCCCTGCTCATCCTGCAAGCGCATGAGACCCCTGCCCGCCGCTGGCTGGGAAGCGGCGGCGGCGCCCTCGTGGTCAGACGCTACACCGTACCCCACTTTGTCATGAACAACCGCCTCGCTTGATCCAGAGCTGGGTTGCAGCAACCGCACAACGCCACCGGTCGTGGCCATACCTGAAGCGAGCGGCAATATCCCATCGCCAGTTTCATAACTAGATAAGCGGATCGACGCGCCAGGTGCGATCAGCACGTCCTGAGGCGTCGAGCAATCTGCCGACTTAGTTGACTGGCAGCCCAGAATAGCGCGGGTTGACCAGCCTTTTGCATCATCAGATTTGTAACTTGCGCTCCGATACTGAATAAGCCAACCGCCCACATCAACCGGGGCTGTATTTGGATTATGGATTAGCACATACTCCTTGCTGGCTGAGTCTGAGGCCTCTGGCGACACCTCCACGATTAGCAAGTTTCTCTGCTCTTGGCCCACCGCTCGAACGTAATTTGGGTTACCGGCCGTGCACAGTAAAACTACCAGTGCCACGCCTATTTGGGTTATGCGTTTCATAGCTTGAGGCGAATTATTCAAAACGCTGCCTCGTTTTGTAAAGTTCTTTATACCCCAAAACACACAAATTACAACAATCTACCAATGTTAGAAATAACATGTCACAACATTGTGCTTGACGCACATCGGCAGGTCGACATATTCTGCACCGCGTACACTTCTATCCACACCGTGCACCAGGTATAATCAGTAATGTAGAAAGTGAGGGAACTAACTATGGCTGATAAGAAAAAAGCTGAAGACAAACAGACCGACAAATCCGCTACCCCAACTGCTGATAATGGAAAGCTAAAGGCCCTTGGCCTGGCTATGGAACAGATTGAGAAGCAATTTGGTAACGGCGCAATCATGAAGCTGGGCGAGTCCCACAAGGCAGACGTGGAGCTGGTATCATCCGGCGCCCTGAGCCTCGACTTAGCACTCGGCGGTGGCTACCCAAAAGGACGCATCATCGAGATCTACGGACCAGAAAGCTCCGGTAAGACAACCTTAACTCTGCACGCAATTGCAGAAGTACAGCGCAACGGCGGCACAGCGGCATTCATCGATGCAGAGCACGCACTTGACCCCGTCTACGCTAAGAAGCTTGGCGTAGACACGAGCAACCTGTTGATTTCGCAGCCGGACAACGGTGAGCAGGCACTCGAAATTGTCGAGACACTTGTGCGAAGTAATGCCGTCGACCTTATCGTCGTCGACTCAGTTGCCGCACTTGTGCCACAGGCAGAAATTGAAGGTGAAATGGGCGACAGCCACATGGGCCTCCAGGCTCGACTGATGAGCCAGGCTCTGCGCAAGCTGACCGGCATCATCAACAAGAGCAAGGCAACTATCATCTTCATTAACCAGATCCGTATGAAGATCGGCGTCATGTTTGGCAACCCAGAAACTACCACCGGTGGTAACGCGCTGAAATTCTACGCGTCAGTCCGCCTGGACATTCGCCGCACTGGCCAGATCAAAGTTGGCGAGGAGGTCATCGGCAACCGCACTAAGGTTAAAGTGGTCAAAAACAAGATCGCCCCGCCTTTCCGCCAAGCTGAGTTCGACATCATGTACAACGAAGGAATCTCGGCGAGCGGTGACGTTCTGGACCTAGCCGTCATCCACAACGTGGTTGGCAAATCCGGTGCTTGGTTTGACTACAAGGATGGCAAGATTGGCCAAGGCCGTGAAGCCGCCAAGCTCTACCTGAAGGAACACAAGGACGTCATGACCGAGATCGACAAACTTGTCCGTGACAAGGTTGCTGCAGAGAGCGCCGTCTAGGACCGAGCGCATGCGCATTACTGCCATCAAGGCACAGATCAAGAACACCGAGCGAGTCTCGGTGTATCTTGATGGCAAATATTCGTTCAGCCTGACACAGAACCAGCTGCTGGAGCTCAAAATCCACAGCGGTATGGAGCTGACCGAACAGGAACTAGAAGACTTAAAGAAGGCCAGTGACTACGGAAAACTCCTGGAGCGGAGCATGAATTATGTCATGATCCGCCCCCGGTCTATCCGCGAGCTCCGTGATTATTTGTGGCGTAAGAAAGCCGACCCCGAAATGGCCGAGAAGATCATCACAAAGCTTGAGACGCGTGGCTACTTAGGTGATGCTTCCTTCGCCCGCAGCTGGGTGCGCGCGCGGCAACTCACCAAACCCGTCAGCAAGCGCCGGCTAACGGCCGAGCTCATGCAGAAAGGCGTCTCAAACGAACTTATCAAAGCGGCGCTGGGTGACAACGAAACAGAAGACGCCTACGACGAAACCGCAGCTCTACGCTCGATCATCACGAAGAAACGCAAGCAAGCTCGCTACCAAGATGAGCAAAAACTTATGCAATATTTGGCCCGCCAAGGCTTCGGGTATGACCTTATAAAATCGACCCTAGCGGAAAATAACGAATAACTATACACTAGCGGCATGAGCGGCCGCTTGTGAACGTATAGCGGCTCTCGCCAGGTCGGCCCGGTTGGGCGGTGCGCTTGACGCCTGCCCGGCCGGTGCCCCCAATCTACGAGTGAGTCGGCCGCGGATCTTCGGCCGGCTCCTTTTTCTTGGAGCCGTGCGCTTCAGGCATGCCGTGTGTTGCTTTGCGGAACGGATTATCAATGTGCGACAACGGAGAGACTCGTGACTTCTGGCCTTCCTCCACCGTCGCGCGACGCACGAGAATTTGCTTGTCATTAATTTCGACGATCTGGGTTCGATCGATCAATAGTTCAGCGCGCCCAAAACTCTGCAGCAATGTCGGGCGGACCTGTAGCTTCACGATGAAAAATGAGTCGCTGTCGACGGTATAGCCGCCAACCTTGCCGAGCTTATGACCACCCTCTTCGACAACCATCATGCCTTCTAGGTCAAAGGCATAGTCCAAGATCTCCTTGAGGCGAACCAAGTCATCTGGCGGCATAATATTATCGGCGCTATCAACAATAAGGCCAATGCTACTGAACTCACGAATATCCGACGTATGTAAAATCGCCGGATTGAAGTCAATCAACGGGCCCTCACAATAAAAGGCGACGATGTTGAGTCGACGTGGATCGATGATGTGGCGAACAGCCATACCAATCTGTGTTCCGGTCTGCAAACTCATGATCGGAAGACTTAGTAATCGATCTCGCGGAAGAAGCATATCTTTATTATAGAACAAACCGTCACCACTTTCGGTAGTTTGTGGGTATAATAGTACGTATAGAGGAGCAAGAACCATGACGACATCGACCCGACAGCGTGGATTCACTATTTTGGAACTTATCATTGCGATCGTATTTGTACTCGTTGCTGGTACGGTTTTTTACGTACAGAAGCGAGACCTAGAAGTACAAGCCCGTGATTCAACTCGCAAGACGAGCATCAACGCAATGTACTACAATCTCGAGGATGTTTTCTACGCCGCCAACAAATTCTACCCAGAAAAACTCACCGCCGACCAGCTCAAGGGCCTCGACCCTAGCACCCTGAAAGACCCAGAGGGTGTTGCTATCGGAGAACAGAACTCCGACTACAGCTACGAGGCTAAGGATTGCATGGACAGCAAGTGCAAAAGCTACTCACTCCGCGCCAACCTCGAACACGAAGCCGACTACGTCAAAGCAAGCCGCAACCAGTAATCTTTAGGGTATACTAATCTTGACCTCGCCGATGCGTGGGGTCAGTTTTGGCTGTTCGGACTAAGGAGAGAGTCATGACCGACGCACCACGCCATGCGCAACTTGTGCAATTCTTCCAGGGGCGGTACGGCGAGAACCTGTACTCGCGGGCCGTCCTCTTGGGGCCAACCGGCAGCGCCCGAGTCGAAATGCTTTCCTACATGGCGCTCTACGCCGACCACGACTTCCCCTACGGCTCGTACCTGGACGGATGACGCCCACCTCGAGTCAGGCCGCAAGCCAGGCGCGCGACCTGCGCTTCCCCGGCGAGAGAGCTCGAGCTGAGGGTCGGGGTGCTCGTGCCGTCATCGCTGGGCCGCCAGCAGGCGTGGACGAGACGATCTGGTTGCTGGGCGTTCAGCAGGTCAACCCAATGGGTCTGCCGGTGATCTTCTTGTCCTGGATGCGGACCATCCAGGACAACCAGCGCAAGATCATGCTGTGGTATCCCAGCATGACACAGGGTCGCTGGGCGCTCACACGGTTCCAGACCGCGCTGCAACACCGCCGCTGACAGGGATGGCCGACGGGCGGAGGCGATGACACGCCCCGCCCGTCGCCCAGAAGACTCCAGATGGTGGCACCAACCCGCAAACCAATAAAATTATCGTCTAAACTCTTCGGCGAATGATTTGTCCAACCAGACAAATGCCTTCCCTTTGGCAAAACCTGCGCCCAGGTAGGTTGCCAGCGCAGCTTCGGCATCCGTCGGCACAAGCGCAGCAACGTACTCGCATCCGCGATCAATCGTGGCTATGGAGCAAACTCGCTCTAGAAGCTGACGCCCAACGCCACTCCCACGGTGCGCCGGAACGACGAAGATATTCTCTATGATTGCCTTGCGGAATGTTTGGCTCAGATTGGCGATGGCAAATCCAACAACTTCGTCTCTGTCGCGAGCAACGACAACAATTGATTCCGGGCTTTCGACAGCTTCGGCCACAACTTGGGTCGGCCAGAAACCTACTGTTTGGTCGCTAACCTCAAACTCACTCACACTCTTTCCGAGCGCGCATATTACATCGACGTCACTCGCGCCTGCGATTTCAACTATCATAACTAAAATACTTCAGGCGGCGGAAGTGTGGGGTCGTTGCGCTGCACGTTTTGTTTGTGCTGGCGATAGCGAACAGCAAAACCAGTCGCCTCTTCCATCGCGTCGTTGATCGTACGCGTTACAACTTGCGGATTAGCGACAAAGTAAAAGATGTATGGGTTGTGCGCATCGCCTTCGGTCGAAATTCGGACCGTCCCGTAGTGCAGAACTTGCTGCAAGATGCCCTGCTGTTTGTAGCTCACGTCGTCCACGTTCACCAGGTTGATTTGCTGCTCTTTGGTCGAAAAAATACTGCTCTGAATGAACTGAATAATACTTTCGTTCGTCAGATAGAACAGGTTGCCGTTGTACACATACACCGCGATCAAACCGCCGGCCAGGAACACACCGGCCAAGGCAAGGATCGGCATTGTAATGTCGGCGGCAGTCGGAAGCTTATCAACGGTTGTGTCGAAAACAGAGGCGATCAAGCCGACGTTCGCGTCATACAGAGGAATAACGGCCAGGGTTATCGCAACTAACATGAGCATCAACGCCCAAATAGACACAAGTCCGATCGGATGGCGGCGAACTTCGGTAATGATGTATTCACCTCGGCTGATGTGAATGCCAGGATAGCGTCGACGCGATTCTTCGTGCTTGGCCATGAGCTCTGGACTGACGTCGATCTCAGCACGGCTTGCGGAAGTACCAGCCTGCGATTTCTGTGCTGGCGGGACAGACGTGCCAGATTGGATCTGCTGATAACTTTCGTCGGTACGTTTGGCGGGAAATAAGCCCATGTGATTAGCTCCTTGTGCCCCTATTATAGCAGCTCAGGCTCGCTAATTTCACCGCCGACCGGTGGCTTGCCGAGATGAGTATAAGCTTTGGGTGTTACTTTGCGGCCACGAGCAGTGCGCTCCAGGAAACCAATCTGCATCAAATATGGCTCGTACATATCCTCGATGGTTGTGCGCTCGTCGCCGGTCATAGCTGCAAGCGTCTCCACGCCGACAGGACCACCCCTATAATTCTCGATGATAGCCAGAAGCAACTGACGATCCGCTGGGTCAAGCCCGGCGTCGTCTACCTCGAGAAGCTTGAGCGCACGCTGAGCCAAGTCAGGATTAATCACACCGTCGCCATGCACTTCAGCGTAGTCACGAACGCGCTTCAGCAGGCGGTTGGCGATACGCGGCGTCAGTCGTGCGCGCTTGGCAATCTCTGCCGCGGCATCGGCCTTAATCTGGACGCCAAGGATGTCAGCGGCACGTTCAATAATCTGCTGGACTTCATCGTGGCTATAGAATTCCAGGCGATGCATAATGCCAAATCGGTCACGCAGTGGCGCGGCCAGACTACCCGTACGTGTTGTAGCACCAATGACGGTAAACTTCGGCAGATCGAGACGCAGACTGCGCGCCGACGGCCCTTTGCCAAGCATAATGTCGAGCTTAAAGTCCTCCATGGCGCTATACAAAACCTCCTCAACGGTACGGCCCAGGCGGTGGATCTCGTCGATAAACAGAATGTCGCCATCAACCAGGTTGGTCAAAATACTCGCCAAGTCCCCAGCCCGTTCGATCGCTGGGCCACTCGTTACCCGAATATTCGCGCCCATTTCGTTGGCGATAACCGTTGCCATGGTCGTCTTACCGAGTCCCGGCGGGCCATATAGCAAAACGTGGTCAATCGGTTCGCCGCGCTTCTTGGCTGCGGCAATTGCTAGCATCAGCTGCTGCTTCAGCCGTTCCTGACCAATGTAATTACTAAAATCCTTTGGACGCAGCGTATTTTCGAGTTGCTGCTCCTGTTGGTCGTCTTCGGTTGCGCCGGTGTCTACAATTCGTTCAATCATGTGGTTGCGAGGATTTTCAGCGCTTGTTTAATTCGAGCCTGGTCATCAAGCTCAGCGTCGATCTTGCTGAGGGCGTGCGTAGCGTGATGGAGCGTGTAACCCAGCGCCACCAACGCGTCCAACGCGTCGTCGCCAGCAACAGTCTGAGCAGACGAACCGGCGGATTGCAGCGTCGGCAAGCCGACTTTATCGCGAAGTTCGTTCGTCACACGCTCGGCAATTCGCTTACCCACGCCAGCCGCTTGCTGTACGTATGCAATGTCGCCGCCCGCAATGGCGCTTCGAACTTGCTCGGCAGAACCGAGGCTCAAAATACTCAAACCCATGCGTGGACCGACGCCGCTCACGGACGTGAGTAACAGGAATAATTTCTTGGCGGCCAGACTCGTAAATCCAAACAAGTCATGCGCATTCTCTCGCAAATGATCGTGCGTATAGAGCTTGACCTGGTCATGCAACAGGGCAGCTTCGTAGTCGCCACCGCTCACAAGCACTTCATAACCTAACCCGCCGACATCGATTATCAGCGTGTTATCAAACTTTTCTACCACTTCCCCAGAGACATGAGCAATCATAGCTTCACTATTATGCCATAGACCGCACGCTTCGCCTACTCGCTCTGGTATTGTCGCCTCAGATAAAAAATATAAGCCGTGCCTTTGGCGCAGAGCTGCATAGACTTGCAGACGCTGCTATCTGATGTCGCGTAACTGAAAAACGCTGCGGCTTTCTGCTCCATGTCGTCGCCTGAAACATTCTCGCGGCGGGCACGGATGGGATAGCCTTCGTAGAACTTAGTATCAAGCGTCCCGCCCTTTTGCCCGTAGCGGTCGATGACCTTTTCGGCAAAATAGCCAACAGCTAAATGATCGCTGTGATCCGAAAAAGTCTGATTTGCATTGTGCCGCGTCTGAGCCTGCAGCTTAACGGGCTGGTATCTGCGCAAAATAACAGTCAGTGCATCGATCAGCTGGTCGGCCGTGTACTCGGACTGGTTATCGACCGAATGAATTTTGTCGATGCCACCAGATGCAAGCTTGTGAATACTCTCAGATTTTGTCGCATTAAATCCGCTGCCATTCAAATTTCCGTCCGGCAAATTCATGAAGATAAGCCCCACATTTGGATGTCCGATCGGGTTTGCCAGCGTAATAAATTGTTTGTCGGCAAGCTGAACGATTGTGTGCGTCCAGACCGCCTGAATGTTAAGCATGGTGTTATAGGCTCGCTCAGCGCCGGTTTGACGGCCTAACCAATAGAGCTCGCCCTGCCCGCCATCGCCAGCTGTCAGATACACAGTACGGATACAGTTGCCCTGTCGCAGTTCATGGATAATATCAGGATTCATGAAGAGCAGATCGTCGTCCTGGTGGGCGACCATATTCATAATCAGCTTGCCATTGCACCACGCTGACGGCGGTGCAATCTTGTTAAGTTGATCGATATCGATTGGCGCGACCGTCGCCAAATCTTTGTCTGTAGGCGTAGCGCTCAACGGAACATGGTTGGCGCCGTAATCGTAGTAAAGCAGCGTCGCCGTCGGCTTGGCGAGCGTGCCAGAAACGATCACGCTCGCATTCGGTCGGCCGTAGGCGCGTGTAATCTGTTCAATGGAACACTCCGGAAACTGAGGGTCTGGCCTGTCGGTAGTCAGCAGATACGCAAAGCTGGTGTGCGCGAGATCCATATCCCGCCAAGCCTGGCTGGTCAGCATGTCGCGAGGCTCGGTACAGTTTGCGAGAGGAACCACCGTAAGTGGCCTGTTGCCCATGGCTTGCTTAATAGGGAAAACGCGCCAATAGTCCCCCACCAAAACAGTGCTATTATGGGCCGCCAAAGCCTGCGTCACCTTGGCGTTACTAGCGGTGATAGTCGCCTGCGCGTCTCGCTCCTGGATATAGAGTCGATAACCCCCAATGCACGCCGAAACCACGGCCACAAGCAGCAAGATAGCCACTCCCTTTGCCCAACGCGCAAAGAACGCCTTCTGCTGAAACGATGCGTACGTCGCGAGCACTACAAACCCAGCGAAGAGCACTACCCCCTCATAGCGAGCGTCCACAGGATAATAATGATCGGATGCGGCAAAGGCAGCCATGGACGCAAGAGACGAGAAGACGAGCACGGCGGTGAACCGGACGCGCATCTGGCGTGCGGGGATTTTGTCGGCAAGCACGCGCACACTCGCCACAATAGCAAGCACCACAACCGACATGTTCACCATATACGCAAGCCCCTCGACGCCCAACAATCGCCGACCGAGATGCGTAGGAGCTTCCTTGAGCATCGAGTCGAATACTGGATTCGCGCCAAAGTTAGTGAAGACGCCCAGCAAGGCATAAACGACGCCGTGCGCAGCCGACTGCAGCGACGTTACGATACCGTACGAACCCCATACGCTGTCCGAGCCTGACGAGATATGTACAACCTGCAGTGTTGTCAGCAACCAAATAATACCCGTACTTCCCAATAGCGCCAGCACGCTCATACCTAGCCACCTCAGCGCAAAACGCACCATCTGCCACTGCCTAAAGCAAAGATAAACCAACCCCAGCATGACCGCGCCACCAATGCTGAGCGTCAAGAACAAACGGTCGGTCGCCACGAGCGCCGCAAGAATGCCGGTAGCAAACCAAAACCTCGGCGATCGCATCAGCGGCCACTTAGCCGTCACTAACAATCCCAGCAACACCAAGTATGCTAAGTATTCTAGGTTCCGCGTGGTTATCATGGCCATGTTGACCGGCAGCTGCACGCCCGCCTGTGGGTGCGGCGGCACCAGCGCAAGCACGCTAGCCAGGGCAAGGCAGAGTAGCCCAAACACAACAGGACGACGCTCGATCCGGAAAAGCACATATGCCAGTCCGCCAACCGTCAGGAGCACCACAAATACCGTAACGGCGATAAACGCCCAAGGCGCAAAGTGGAACGCAGAAATAAACCAGAACAGCGGCCACTTCAGCAAGAACGTGTGCTGCCCAGGCAGAACAGAATTGTGAAAGGTCTGAAGATTCTCAAATAAATACGCGCTCACCAGCTGGTCGGCATTAGCAAACTGCAACTCGGCGCCCGTGACAGCCCATATAGCACTGGTGCCGAGCAGGATAATACACGCCACTATAGCAAACTGCTGCGGCAGGCCAATCGTAATTAGGCGGCCTCTCGCGTGGAATTCGAGTCGAGGCCACAACGATAGGGCCTTCTGTATCGTAGCAATAATTTTCATAAGGCGTTTGTTACTCTAATAATAAGGTAGCACTCCGCATTTGACCAGTTAACACAGCTGTGAGTATGATGAGGGAAATGTCACCCAAAACAACCCTCAAGATCAGTTATGTCATCCCGTCCTACAATGAGCAGGCCGGCATTGCCGAATTTTACCAAACACTTACCAAGTTACTTGCTACCGAACTGGACGCTTACGACCACGAATTCGTATTCGTAAACGACGGCAGCACCGACAAAACTCTCGAGATCCTCGAGGCCATAGCGCGCGACAACCCAGCCGTCAGAGTTGTTACCCTGTCCCGCAACTTCGGCAAAGAGATGGCCCTAGCCGCGGGCATCGCTACGGCAGAGGGCGACGCCGTCATAACATTGGATGCGGACGGTCAATTCCCAGTTGAGTACATTCCCAAATTTATCGCCGCGTGGCGCGAGGGCGCCGATGTCGTTATCGGCGTGCGTACCGACAACCACAAGGAAGGCTTTGTAAAACGATACGGCTCACGCCTTTTCTATCGACTCATTAACACCATGCCCGACGTTAGGCTCGTTCCGGGCTCGACAGACTTTCGCCTGATCGACAAAGTCGTGCAGCAGGACTTTGTCCGGATGTCCGAACGGAATCGCATTACGCGAGGGCTCATCGACTGGCTCGGCTACGACCCTCACTACATCAACTTCGAAGCCAACGCACGCGCACAGGGCGAGGCAACCCAGTCGTTCAGCAAATTGTTTGCGCTCACTATCGATAGCTTCATCTCGCTGAGCAAGTTCCCACTCTACTTCGCCGCCTATCTCGGCGCATTCTTGCTACCCAGCTCAGTCCTGCTGCTGTTCGGCATGATTGTAAACCAAGTTATAGGTGATCCGCTGGGCCTGCACGTCACCGGTAGCGCGTTTATCGTGGTCGGACTGGTTGGGCTGGTTGGCATTCTGCTAATATCGCAGGGAATTCTAAGCCTCTATCTCTCTCATATACATACCGAGTCGCAGGGCCGCCCGCTCTATGTCATCAACAAAAAACGCTCGATAAACTTATGAGCCTCGCCGACAAACTGAAAGGACCGACCGGTCGATATCTTGTCGTCGGCATAAGTGTCTACGCCTTTGAGCTAGTCGTTATCTACCTCGCGCAGGCGACGGGGGCTTCGTCGCTCGTGGCTGTTGGGCTGAGCTTTTGGCTGGGGCTAATCGCGTCGTTCGTCCTGCAGAAATTCTTTACGTTTGGTGACAAGCGAGTGCACCACGCTATTTTGCTCCCGCAGATCATAGCCGTGTCACTGCTAGTACTCTTCAACTTCGGCTTCACATTACTCGTTACTCAACTACTTGAGCCAATCGTGCCCGCAGCCATCAGCCGAACGATTGCGCTAGGCGTGACGACAATCTGGAACTTTTACCTGTATAAAACCAAAATCTTTAAGACGGCTATCGTCGACTAAACGGTCGCTGTGCTGCTCGAGATGACCGACTGACTTCCGTGCGTCAGGGCGGCGGCGATAGCGTCGGCGCAGTCGTCTGGCTTTGGTACTTCGGTGAGGCCAAGCGTAATGCGTACCATCTCCTGAACTTGCTTTTTGTCGGCCTTGCCGTAGCCGGTGACGGCCTGCTTGATCTGCATTGGTGTGTACTCAAAGATTGGAATTTTACGCTGCTGACCCAGTAGCAACACCACGCCACGCGCGTGACTAACAGAGATGGCCGTTGTTACATTCTTTGCAAAAAACAGCTTCTCGACCGACATGGCGTGCAGCTCATGCATATCCATCAGCTCAGCTAATTCATCGTGGATAGTCACGAGACGTTCGGCTAACGGCTGATGCACAGGCGTACGAATCACACCGGCATCGACCAGCTTTGGCTTGCCCTTGGTTATTTCGATGACACCGAATCCCAAAAGTCCCGTACCAGGGTCGATGCCAAGTATGCGCATGTTACGCTACAATCTCAGCGTTGCTATGCACATTAGCAACGTCGTCGAGATCTTCGAGTGCGTTCAACAAATTAGTCGCCTTGCGTGCAGTTTCAGCGTCAGAAATCTCAACCGTATTGTTCGGAACAAACGTCAATTCAGCTTCCTTGATGTCGAAACCACGAGCCTGCAAGTCGTCGCGCACAGCGGATAGCTCCCTCGGGTCGGTGTAGATGATCAACTCTTGGTCGCCGATGTCGTCAGCGTCTTCGGCACCAGCATCGATAACGTTCAGCATCGCTTCGTCGGTGTCGCCGAGGTAGCCCGCACGGACCACGCCCTTACGCGCAAACTGGAACGCAACTGCGCCTGGCTCAGCCATGTTGCCGCCATTTTTGCTAAAGGCGAGACGAACTTCTGGGTAGGTTCGATTCTTGTTGTCGGTTGCGCACTCGATAATAACCGCCATGCCGCCAGGACCGTAACCCTCGTAGGTAACTTCCTCGATAGCCGCACCACCGAGCTTGCCGCTACCACGGTCAACTGACCGCTGGATGTTAGCGGTTGGCATGTTGGCTGCGCGCGCCTTGTCGATGGCAAGTCGCAGCGCAAAGTTCATATCTGGGTCGGCACCGCCCTTAGCCGCAACAGCAATTGCGTTGCCCAGTTTGGTGAATTCAGCGCCTCGTTTGGCGTCTTTGGCGCCCTTTTCGCGCTTGATGGTTGACCACTTTGAATGTCCTGACATATCATTCCTCGCTCATTTGCATATAGTTCGTTACCATTATTTTACCACCATTTTTCCTACTCGACGACACCCTTACTGAGGTAGTTATATCTGAGCTTACGCCAGATGAGCACACCCACAACGAGCAACAGCGCATATCCGATCAGGAGACCAGGAATCGACAAACTCATTTGCTGCTTTGCCCATGGAATTGCGGCCAACCACGCGACCAATGACGTCATGTAGCTCAACAACCACGTTGCGGGCAGCGCAAGCCATCCACCAAAACCTGGAAGCGCCACGCAGGCAACACCCGCCGCAAACGTCAGCAACATTGCTGCCGGCACAAGCGGCGCTACCGCCAGGTTGGCCGCCAGACTCACTACCGAAACACTCCCAAAAACAAACATCGTGAGCGGCAATGTGGCAAGCTCCGCGCCAAGCGTCTCGATGGTTATCTGCGCCAGCTGTGGGACTTTACGATCGCCAAAGATTCGTTTCACTATCAGCGGTGACAGAAGCATCACGCCCCCAAACGCCAGAAACGATAGATACCAGCCGACATCGCCCCACACATACAACGGATTCCATGCCGCGGTGGCCGCAGCCGCAAACAATATCAGCACAACCGGATGGATCACTCGCCCGTAATACCACGCAGCCAACGACAGTGAAGTCACCAGGGCAGCACGCGTCATGCTCGGACTAAATCCCGTCACGCCCACAAACCCAACCATCAGGCCGGTCGCAGCAGCAGTGGCCTGATACTTGGACCGATTTGCCAGCAGTCGCCGTGCCGCCCGAACCAGAATTGTCAGGTTATAGCCAGACGCCACCACGATGTGCGTCAGCCCTACAATCTTCAGCTGGTCGTTCAGTTCATCAGGTAACTGCGACTTGATGCCCAGCAGAAATCCAAGCCCCAAACTCGCCTGCGGCTCCGGCACGACACTCCGTATCGCTGCGCTGAACTGATGCCGTAACCACGCCCAGGGCGAGCCACCCTGTTGCACCACATCGACCTCAGCAAAATACATCCCCAACTGGTAATTACCAAATCCAGGCTTCGCCTTACCCGTCGCAACAATCGTATCGCCCTGCCGTGGCATAACCGGGTCAAACGTCGTCACGCGGACTTGCCCGGGCAGACGCCGATCGCCCACGACCACCTGCTCCACCATAAAATCCACCTGCCGCCGGTTGCCATATGTCGCGTCCTGGATGACGACGCCGCTCAACGCAACCTTCTGCTCAGCTAACTCATCGTAGCGTGCAACCTCAGCGTGCAGAGCGCCGCCACGCCACAACCCCAAGAGCAAGCCAACGACCAGCGCCACTGGAACGGCCAGAACCAGTCGCTTCCTACGCGTCAGCCACAGCAAGATCAAACTCGCCAGCGCAACTTCCCAAACAACAAACCAGCCCAAAGCCGCCAGACCAATACCAGCCAAGAATGCCGAGCTGCCAATCCCAATAAGTGTCGTGCGCCGCACTCGCCGCCGAAGTATACTGTCGATCATTTGGCGGGGATTATACCCTGGCCTGCCCCTACTCTGCTAACGCTAACGGTTACAATCGTGTACTATCAAAGTATGGAACCCGACAAAAACATCGCCCCAGAGGCAGAGAAATCAAACTATAAACTCGAGTCCGACATCGACACGCCGCGTGAGGAGCTCGAGCATCTGCGCAAGGTCAACAAGCGCATCAGCGGCCTCCTTATTGTGGCGGCCCTCTTTATCATCGGGCTGAGTGCGACGTTGGTGTACATTCTGCTCCAGCAAAACTCGTAGCAACAAACCAAAAGAGACCGCAGATGAGTGGTCTCTTTTAGGATAATTTCATGGAGGGCCCACTGGGACTCGAACCCAGGACACGCGGCTTAAAAGGCCGCTGCTCTAACCAGCTGAGCTATGGGCCCACGTTTGTCTGCAAAGCAAACATTCAGGACAAGCTAAATTTTACACTTTTCCCCTGTTACTGTCAATGCGATGACTTCTTGCCGCCGTGTGGGTGGCGCGTGATAAGGATATCGCCCAGCGCCAATAGAATGCCGATAACAATGGCGATGTTGCTCAACCCAAATACTGAGTTGTATAGATGCAGGCCAGTCTCGTCGAACACAAAGGCAGTCGCAATCGGCTGCAGCAGGAAGACGAGTGCCAGTACGGCGTAGGCGATCGAGCCAAAGATTCGCTGAATTTGACTGGAATACGTCGGACCGCTGAACAGTAGCAGAATCGACGGACCTAAAATTAATAGCGCGGCGACGATCGATGACAACGGTGGAGCCACAAAGTACACACCATGCGACTCAACCCAAGGTGTCAGCGTCGCACCCCAGCTCGAACTCAACAGTGCACCAGCACACAGCGCGAGGCCAAGCACGCCAAAACGACGCTTGGTCGCATACGCGAGAACAAAAAGCCCTCCCAGGAGTATCGCAAGAATCACAAGCGCATTCATACCAACATCATAGCACCGAGCTACCGGACAGAGAAGCCGACAACATTGCCCAAGCTGACGTTATGCTTGTCGACAAATCCAGCTGGAAGCTCCAGTACGTATAGGGCGTCTTTGTCTGGCAGGAATGCCTTCGGGTATGTATCTGGCGAAATATTTTCGGCGATATAGACGATGCGTTTCTCGGTATCCATCCACACGATATCCAGGCTGCATTTCATCTCGCGCATCCACATTCCCCAGCGACTTGGCGTGTCAAAGATGAACAGCATGCCTTCCTTCTCACCAAGCGGTGAGCTGCCGGAAAGTCCTTTGCGTCGTGAATCTTCGTCAGCGGCAACGCGAGCAAAGACCATCTGGCCGCCAATAGATATTGGAGCTTTGCGATGATTTACAGAAATAACCATCGCCACTCCCGCAACGATTATGAGGACTAGCGCGATTCCCATTGCCCACTTCCCCCAGTTGTCGCGCTGCATACTTTGCTAAGCCCCTACCCTGTCTTTTTTATTCCTGCGTTTTGCGTTTAGTTCGATGTATTCAATAACTTTATCGGCGATCCCTCGGCCAGTGACTTTTTCTACCGAGAAGCCTGGTGAGGAGTTAACCTCTAGTACGAGTGGGCCACGAGAGCTGCGCATCATATCTACACCACAGAATGGCAAGCCCATGGCTCGAGCAGCTTTGATAGCCGTGCGGCGCTCTTCTTCGGTAAGCTTGATTGGCTTGCCTTCGCCACCCTGATGGAGATTACTGCGGAAATCATCGTCCAAGCTCTGGCGCATCATGCTGGCGACAACCTTGTTGCCGACCACAATGACACGAATATCGGTACCAGCGGATTCCTTCACAAATTCCTGAACCAGGAAGCTCACATTCTCAACAAAGAATGCCTGCATTACTGCCTTGGCGGCTTTGTTAGTCTCGGCCAGCACAACACCGTTGCCGTGCGTGCCGCGGGCCACCTTGATGATCAACGGCGCACCACCAGCCTGCTCGATAAGGTCGTCGAAGCTGCTAGTCTCACTCGCGAACAAAGTCTTTGGAATGCCAACGCCGGCGCGAGCCAGAAGCTGCATCGTACGGAGCTTGTCGCGGGAGCGGGCAATAGCGATAGATGTCGCCGTGCTGTAGATCCCCTGCATCTCAAACTGGCGCAGCACAGCTGAACCGTATCGAGTGTAGCTCTGAGCAATGCGAGGAATAATTGCGTCGTACTCGCCCAGGTCTTTGCCTTCGTAGCGAACAACAGGCTTACTCTGCTCCACCTTCACGTAACACTTTGCATAGTTAATGACGCGGACTTCGTGACCGCGCTTTTTGGCTTCTTCCTTCAACCGCTTGGTTGAGTAGTTGCCTGGCCCCTTGGATAGGATAGCGATTTTCATAGGGTTACTTCCGTTCTAGTTCTTTCTGTAGTTCTTCGGATCGTCGATTCTCTGCTGAGTGGTCGGGGCGGCCCGATTTCACATCTACTAAGAACTTGCCCCTGAGCACGTTGCGCCCAATAAGTACAGGATAGGCTTGTTTGGAGCGATCAGCAAGAGTAAAGCTCGCGCGGATCTTCTTGCCGCGGAGTTTCGCCAAGAAAACAACCTTGTAGCGCCCTTGCTCGGCGCCAATAGAGCTAGCTACAACCACACGAGCAAAGCGAGGCACGAAGATTTCTTCGCCGGTGTACAATGTGTAGCTTTCGTCGAAAAGCGTGAAGGCCAAACCGCCATCACGCTCGACGATGTTGCTAGCCCAAATCGCTGACGTCTTCGCGCCAGTGTCTACCTTGGCGGGCACGCCCAAGAAGCCCAGTTCAGGCAGGTCTATACGGTCGGCGCGGCCAATGATTTTACGAGATTCATGAGTCATAGTTGTTACCACCTATTGTAGCAGCTTTGGAGTTTACCCCACCTCGGCTGACTGAATGTTTTTAGGTAGCGTAAGCATAATACAAAAAGACGATTTAGTCAATACAAAACACTATCTACTTTCTCCGTCTCATCTGAAGTAACTATTGAAAAAGCATAAGTTTTATGGTATAAGTATTAAGTCACCCGTACCTAGGGAGAGTGCATAGTGACGGCATCCAGAGAAACCTATCTCACCACCTTCGCACGTACCTGCGAGCAGGCCAACAGGTCGGGCTTCAGCCTGAACCTCCTGACCGGCACGCCGGGCGAGAGGGTCGACGACGACTTCTCCGTGACGTTCGGCGTCGGTGGCCTCGTGGCCCTCACCATCAGCAACACGCTGTACGAGGAACTGAAGGCCGACCTGACCCCACACATGCGCAAGATCCTTCGGGATTTCCCGCATGGCCAAGGCCAGCGCAAGATCGAGTTCTACCCGCACGCGACGTGACCGACGGCCCGCCACCTTGACCGGTGGCGGGGCCGCACACCCTTACTGAACTTATATAAGAGATTCGAACACACGCATAACATCTTGCGCTGGGCTGTATGCAGCTCGAGCCGGCAAGGTGAGCAATCCGAAGCGATGCAACAAGGCACTATCTTCCAAGCTGAAGCTGGTGCTGCCAAGCAAGAATGCATCGACTTGGTCGGGGCTGAGGCGCTCCATCAACACACCGCAGACCACAGATTGTTCAACGTAGTCCAGCGCCTGCGAGCTATGACCGCCATAGCGGTACAAGCGTGACGACCGGTTAACGGCGAGTGTCCGCGCGGCGAGGTCTTCGTCGTTGGTGAGCGACTTACCTTGGATGAGTGACTCGTAGAATGCACGCGCAACTTGTAAACGAGTTGAGCCGTTGACCTTTGCCGTATAGCCGATCAAATAATGCAGGTTTGGCGCACGGTCCAAGCCCAGATAATCCCGACACAGGATCTTCTCTTGATACGCTCCGCCAGCTTCTCGCAAAATGCGATAACGGCGGCCTTTTATACGTGCCAACGGTATCTGTTGACCGAGTTCGTAGTCGGCGTAAGCCTGCAGGACATGGCTCAGTTCGTGCGCGATCAGCGGCAGCGCACCGGCTGGATACAGACCCACAAGCGGTCGAACTGTACCCTCTGGAATATTCACCAGGCGGCGAGTGCTGTCGACGGACATATTCTTGCGGCGAGGCGTAATGATAACCTGGAACTTCCCGTCCGGTGCGAATCCGTCGCGACCATCGACTTCCTGCCATGTTACCGTGTGGCCGCTCAGGACGCTCCACTTTTCCAGCACAGTTTCGACGCACTGCTTGATCTGTTTGGCATCCCAATTTATACCCTCGAGCTCACGTGCTAGGTCAGTTGGCGTAGACTCGTTCGCGACGCGTTCGGCCTGCGTTAGCTCGACCAGCGCCTCCTGCGCAAACAGACTTGCTTCGCTCTCATTAATTTCATCGAGCTCCAGCGGCGCACCCTGCCTAATGGCGTCGAGATGTTTGGCGTATGCTTCGCGGGCTAGTTTGCGCTCCTCGCCTTCTAAATCGTGAATTCGACCAAGCGCAGGTGCGACGCGGGCGAGTTCTGTCGCCCACGCAGCCATGCGCTCTGATGAGACACTACGCGTCAGCTGTTCCTCTAAGGACAATAGGCCAGGGTACACGTCGATCGCTGCCATGGCGTTGAGCCGACCAACGTGAATATGAATAAGCGCTCGCTTGGCATCTGCCAATTGCTGGTCGGGTTCGGCTGCCAGCTGGCCTTGGGCGGCCACAAAGAAATCAGCGTATGCACGCACTGCTGAGGCCTTTGCCAGGAGGCGTTCTGGTTCGTAGTTGACCGTCAGACGAGTTGTGGCTTGATGTGTCAGGTCATTCGTTTCAGGCTCGGCAAGCTGATCAACCAACTGCTGGCGCGACCAGTCCGAGCTCCGCTCCGAAGCCTGCTTCAGCAGGTCGGTGGGTTGAGTCCGGGTCGTATCAAGAAGCGTCTGCGCTAGCTGCTCAGCGCCCTGGCCGCCCAGCCCTAACGCCTTAGCGTCTGCCCTACCTGCCTCAGTATCGGTGAAGTATTCCAGATAAAACGTCAGCTTCTGCCCCAAAGCATGAAGACTCTGCACGTCACCAAAAGTCAGGTCGGACGTAACCCGGGCGCCCTCGACGTTACCCCCAAATAACCCCTCAGCAAAAGCAAACGCTAGCTCTCGCTGCGCTTCGTCCAAGGGTTCGGCTGGTGCATCGAGCAGCTCGCCCAGGAGCCGCTCGACCTTACGCACATTCATTTAGCTTGTTCGGCTGTCCTTCAGGACCTTAAGACCCCAAACGATCAAGATAACTGGCCAGAATTTCCAAATCTCACGGAAAATCTCGATATCAAAGACCGACTGGAGCAAGAAAATCGTACCCAGTGCGACCAATATAACTCCCCAAGCGGTTCCGTCATCTTTCTTTTTTGCCATGCATTGAATCCTTGATTAGTTGCCCCCAGTATACCCCATGTCTTAGGCTCGTCGGGCAAGTTCGAGCATGTGGAGCACATCGGTCGGATCGTATTTGCCGAGCGTCAGCAGGGACCACAGCTCTGCTGGCTCAGATCCCGCGTCGAACTCCTCTACTATAAAGGCCGACATTTTTTGATAACCCTGATAATACGCGATGTCTTTCGTAAAGACGCCTACAATTTCGTTGCCTAACGTGCCGCGGAATATGCGGTTCACGTGCGCCCAGCTTTCGCGGCGAATGTTGCCAGGGCGTTCGACTTTGCCGGCAGCCTGCGTACGTACTATGTTGCGAGCGTGGACCAAACGGAAGAGCTCCTTGCGGGTTCGCGGATGACCGTCGATAGTGCCAAGCGCGAGAGCGACGTCCAGATAGCGATCGTACATCTTGCGGGGCGGCTGACCGCTCAACGCATGCTCGACAAAGCAGGCAAAGCCTTCCTCGGCATCTATGTAACCAGGCAAACCTTGCTCAAATTCGTGGCTCAAATGCTGACCATTACTTGCGCGTAGGGCGTGAACCAAAACCTCGTGGCCGAACAAACCCTTCAGCTCACCAAGCTCCACACTGGCACGATGCGAGCCAACAACCAATTGCCGAGTGAGCGGGTTGACCGACAAACAGCTATCGTCGGTGACCAACACACGCCACTGCGACCAGAACGCGTCGCGCTGCTTCAGGGCATCGAGCGCTCGCTCGAACCGCTCCACAATTCCGAATGCGTCGATAGGCTCGGACGGGTCTCCATCGAACACCGCAAACGCAGCGGGGTAAGCTTGGCGCAGATAGTTACCAAAATGCTGCGCGGCCAGGTCAGCGCGAGATTCATCGAACGGCAATGTGTACTCGTGGGGTGCACCACTCCGTCGCAGCACTTCATCGTAGACCTGCAGTAACTCGTCCAGAAGTTCGGAATCGACGTTATAGTTGGTCTGGAGCACACAAAGCTCAGTCAGCAGCTGCTCGAGCAAATACGTTGCCGTGGTCGCGTCAGGGCGGCCAAACAGGTTGATTGATGCATTCGTAAACTGCTGGCTCAGCTGACGCTGAACAGACGGCGATTGGGCAGCCTGGAGTGCGGCAGCGGTTTCGATAAGTTCATATTCGGCGAGTTTCTGCGCAGCGGCAAGTTGTTCGGCAGACTCGCTCTCGGCCGCATAGTAGGTCCTGATCAACACTTCCTCGAGCGACCGATTGTCATTGGCCACCTGAGCAAGGCTCGGATACGTCAGTATTTCGTTATCTGGCCGGTCGGGGTCAGGACTTATTGCTTGCAATAGCCCGACTGCCGGCGACAGTCTATCACTCTCCACGTATATCTATTATACACGCTTATGCTAGTCGCGCGAACTATGCAGCCTGCTGTTCACGGGCACGTATTGCCGCCCGACGATGGTCGCCGCGAAGCGGGTTAATCTTGGCCGAACGCTCAAGCTCATGCTCCTCGCGACGCGCATCTTCGTCGAGGTCCATATCTTGATCCCACTTACGCCACACGTCGGTCTGACCCAGGTAGTATGTCATGGCGTCCTTAGGGAAAATTACCCCAGGTGAGCGGCCGTCAGTGCCACGGTAAAGTCGCCTCAAATCGTCGTATACCTTGCTCATCAGATTGCGCTGGAACGCTTCGTCGTCAACCTGCTTGCCGCCTAGATATTCGGCCACATATCGCATACGCCACACTAGGTCGAACGTTTCGCCGAAGTTCCTACCACGCTCGCGATCCAAGCCCAGGGCTAACCCGCCGGAAAGAAAATGCTTAAACGCAGACTCTTCATTATCCACCTTGCCAGCCAGCAACGCCTCGTTAGCCTTGCCGTTGCCCTCTTCCCAACCAAGGTAGCCGGCGCAACCCGTTCCGCCCAGGATTGGTTCGCCCGATTTGTCACCGTTATCGCGCCGTGCAACGTGCTGGTCGATTTCGTGTGACAGCATAACGGCGTCGAAATCTTCGAGCGTCATGTCACCTTTAGTTCGCTTGGTCGGGATGAAAATTGTCGAGTGTTCCTGCGAAGTATCGACGTTTGATTCATCCGACTCCTGCACATCCCAGCCCTGAATGTCGAGCGCATCGAGGGCCACGCGTGTTGCCAGAACAACATTCCCTCCGGTCATTCGGCCGTCTTCACCCACTATAATTACGCCATCATCGATCGCCGCCTGAACGGCCTCGCGAGCAGGCGCTACTCGGGCGTCGAGCTGTTCACGATACCAGCGCAGGGTATCAGGCCTCGGCTCGTAAGGCTTCTCGATCGGCAGGTCCTGTGGCAGAGAGTCGCGGACAAATTCCCATGCCTCGCGGACCGAGTCCGGCACATCGGCACGGTCCTCAACCTCAGCCAGCAGCGACAGACGATACCCAAGTATTCCGCGCCAGTGTTCAGCCTCAGGTCGGCCATACACTTCGCGCATGTTCTCGCCCAACTGGAACGAAACCGCCTCATACATCGGATGGTCCGGCCCGAGGTCGCTTTGGATGCGAGCTAACAACATAATTCCAACCTCGTGCAAGCGGTCAGTAACCTTCTCGCGAAGCAGGCGGTTTTCTTCGACTTCCATGTCCAGGCGCAGGACATCATTGAGCAGCTCAGTCAATTCATCCCGCCGAGCAACCAGCGCATCGGTATCAAGTGACGGGTACGCAAATTCAGGTGCGTCTGGGGCCTGCCCGGTCATCGCAGCGTCAATAAAGTCAGTCTTGGCCGCAGCAGCCGCCTCGCCGCGTTGGTTGAAGTACTTATACGTTTCAAGGTTAGCGTAAGGATGTTCTGCAAACCGGCCCAAAACCTCGGCCCGCTCAACTTCGGGAGCAAGTTCAGCTTCAGCGCTTGGGTGGCGGCGTTCAGTCATTTGAGATTATCTTACCAGAGTTTCTTCTTGCGGCTTTCAGGCTTGGCAAACTCGGCAAGGAGCTCCTTCTGATGTTTGCTGAGCTTAGTTGGCGTATCGACATGCACGGTAACGATGTGTGCACCTCGGCCATCACCTCGCAGATGCGGCACGCCATGACCACTGAGCTTAAAATCTGTGCCACTTTGCGTGCCAGCAGGAATCTTCATGGTGAGCTGGCCATCAACGGTGTCTACCTCGATCTCGGCGCCGAGTGCTGCTTGAACCATAGTGACGTGCTCATCGCTCAAGATAATATCGCCTTCACGCGTAAACTTCTTGTGTGGCTTTACGCGAACATTGACATACAGGTCGCCCTTCTCGCCGCCAGATACAGCTTCGCCTCGACCGTTGAGGCGAATAGTCGCGCCATCGTCAATGCCGGCAGGAATCTTCAACTTCACGACCTGATGCTTGCGCTCAACACCCTTACCACGACAGACGGTACAGATCTTCTCTGGTACTTTGCCACGACCTTCGCAGGTTGGGCACACAGTTGCCTGTTGGATCTGGCCGAACATAGTGTTCATAATGCGATTGACTTGGCCTGAACCCTTACAGGTGTTACAGGTCTTCATATCGTGGCCGGGCTCGGCGCCGTTGCCCTTACAGTGCGAACAAGTATCGTCCAAGGTAACCGAGATTTCCTTCTCGACGCCAAAGATCGCTTCGTCAAATCCAAGCGTGATATTAACGGCGACGTCTTGGCCACGACGGGCACGCTGTTGCTTGGCGCCACCGAAGAAGCTGCCGAACAAATCACCCAAGTCACCGCCAAAATCAAAGTTAACGTTCTGACCGTTGAAACCCTGGAAGCCTTCAAACGGATTACCACCGCCAGCTCCGCCACCATTGCCACCCACGCCAGCGTGACCAAACTGGTCGTAGCGTTGGCGTTTGGAGGAGTCCTTCAGGACCTCGTAGGCTTCGTTGATCTCTTTGAACTTAGCTTCGTCACCACCCTCTTTGTCGGGGTGGTACTTGACGGCCAGCTTACGAAACGCCTTCTTGATTTCGTCAGCAGAGGCGCCCTTGGAGATACCGAGGATTTCATAGTAATCACGTTTGCTCATAGTCGTCTATCATATTAGCACTTCATAGGGGTAGAGTGCCAATATTTCCTACTTTACCCTTTACAAAAGTTAGAAATAAGTATATTATATATTAGTCGAAATCCCCCACAGTTAGGACAAGACAGTGACAAATGGAGAGCAACGCCCCAGGCGTCCGCTCGACATGAACACGCCCTTTCGCCGATGCCTCATGTGGCTGGTGGGCATGCTGGTCGGATCGACCATCGTCGTCCTCATCGGCATGCAGGTCGGCGCGCCTGATGGCGTGATCGGCACGCTCGTGTTCGGCATCGGACTCATCACCATCTACAACATCCGTCGCATCTGGCAGGAGCAACGCAGTGAGTGACGACATGAACGGGCTGCCACGAGTAGTGGTGGCCTGGGTGAAA
>CAZPGP010000003.1:16613-31851 GCA_964586395.1 uncultured Candidatus Saccharibacteria bacterium | reverse complement strand
CGCAGTGAGTGACGACATGAACGGGCTGCCACGAGTAGTGGTGGCCTGGGTGAAAGACACGCGGAAGTTGTTCCACTACACGCTCGTCACAGAGGGCCCGGACGCCGGTTGGGCCTACGAAGTGACGATGACGCCCATGGACGCACCGCCTGCTTCCGGTTCGATCGACGGCATCCCCATCAAGGAAGTCGCCGACCACGTCGAACTGACCCAGCAGGTTCGAGCCAGCATCGGGCTCAGCCGCGTCACCACCAAGATCCTCGTCCAGAGCGCCATTTGGAAGCTCGGCGGGGCTGCGGTGGGCGGGGCTGCCAGCGCACTACGTGGCCTGGGAGTACCACTCCCCAGCGTCAAGGGTGGTGGTGCCCGAGTACCGGGTTCGTGGCGGGAATACCGCTACGGCCACGCCAAATACACCGGTTAGACCCCGCGACACCAGCTCGTGCCCGTGAACACTGCTTCACCGAGGCCCCGCCGGCGCGGGGCTTCGCAATTCTAGGCTACCTGAAAGTCTCGCCAGTTCTTATTCTGCGGCTCAAAATGCTGCCGCAAGGTATCGTCGATAAGCTGTTCGTCGTAGTCTACCGTCACTGTCTTGTCAGAGGTGTAATGGCCACCCATCAAGTCCTGCGTGCCGTCCACGATTCGAGCCTGCGGCAACTGTCGCTGAAGTACCAATCGCACTTCGTTGGCTTGGTCAGGGTTAAGCATCTCTAGTTTAATTTCTGTCATATGCATCCTCCTGTTATCTTTCGATCATAACGCGGCAAGCTTAGCATGCGCTGTGAAGTATGTCGCAGAACTACTGTTCTGAACCGTCGTCTTGGCCGGGGAGATTCTCGCCAGCGGACTGAACGTCCTCGACAGTGTTTTGCACTTCCTCAGGTACGAGGCCACCGAGGCCTTGGCTTGCTTGGTCTACTACTTCGTCCTTGGCTGCGCCGAGATCGCCCAGCGCAGATGTGACTTCATCAAAGAATCCCATGATGCTCTCCTTCTATTCAGTTTTTTTCTTGTCTTCGTCAACGACTTCGCCTTCGACAGGTTCGTCGGCTTTCTTGTCGTCGGTCTTTGCTTCTTCTTCCTTAGCAACAGCTTCGTAGAGCTTGGCGCCGATAGGCATAATCTTTTCGTTCAGGTCTTTCACGGCCTGGTTGACCTTGTCGAGGTCGTCAGAGTCTTCGAATTCCTTGGCGGCTTTCACAGCTTCTTCGATGGTCTTCTTGTCGTCGTCGCTGATCTTGTCTTTGTGCTCGGTTGGGAGCTTCTCGGCCTGGTAGATGGTCTGAGCGAGCGTGTTCTTGGCGTCGACAAGTTCGCGCTTCTTCTTGTCTTCGTCGGCGTGAGCTTCAGCTTCGCGCTGCGCCTTCTCGATATCATCCTTGCTGAGGTTGCCACTGTTCTGGATGGTAATACTCTGTTCCTTACCAGTGCCCTTGTCCTTAGCGGTCACGTGCAGGATGCCGTTCGCGTCGAGATTGAAGGTGACTTCGATCTGAGGCACGCCGCGAGGTGCAGGCGCGATGCCGTCCAGAACGAACTTACCAAGACTCTTGTTGTCGGAGCTCATTTCGCGCTCACCCTGCAAGACGTGAATTTCAACCTGCGGCTGATTATCGCTGGCGGTGCTAAATGTCTCTGACTTGCTGGTAGGGATAGTGGTGTTGCGGTCGATCAGCTTGGTCGTGACGCCACCCATTGTCTCGATACCGAGTGAAAGTGGAGTTACGTCCAGCAGCAAGACGTCTTTGACGTCACCAGCCAGCACGCCACCCTGGATAGCTGCGCCAACGGCGACAACTTCGTCAGGGTTTACGCCCTTCAGCGGGTCCTTACCAAAGATTTTCTTAACCTTCTCAACAACTGCTGGCATGCGGGTCATACCACCGACCAGAACAATCTCGTCGATGTCAGATGCGCTGAGGCCAGCATCCTTGAGGGCCTTCTCGCAAGGGATTGCGGTGCCATCGATAAGGTCGGCAACCAACTCTTCCAGCTTGGCGCGAGTCAGCTTGGTCTCGAAGTGCTTTGGACCGTCAGCGTCGGCAGTTAGGAATGGCAGGTTAATGTCGGTTTCGGTCGTGGTTGAAAGCTCTTTCTTGGCCTTTTCAGCTTCGTCCTTCAGGCGCTGCATTGCTGCGTTGTCGCCCTTGAGGTCGACGCCATGCTCTTTCTTGAACTCTTCGAGGAAGTAATTAACGATGCGGTTGTCAAAGTCTTCACCGCCAAGGTGTGTGTCACCGTTAGTGCTTTTAACTTCGAAAACGCCATCGCCGAGCTCTAGGATAGATACGTCAAACGTACCGCCACCGAGGTCAAATACGGCGATCTTTTCTTCTTTCTTCTTGTCGAGGCCGTAAGCCAAGGCGGCTGCGGTTGGCTCGTTGATGATGCGCTTGACCTCAAGGCCAGCGATCTTGCCGGCGTCCTTGGTTGCCTGACGCTGAGAGTCGTCGAAGTAGGCAGGAACGGTGATGACGGCTTCAGTTACGGCTTCACCTAGGAAAGCTTCGGCGTCAGCCTTCAGCTTACTGAGGATCATTGCGCTGACTTCTTCAGAGCTGTATTCTTTGTCGCCCATCTTTACCTTAACGCTGTCACCCGCGCGGACGATTTCGTACGGCATAATGTCGAGATCCTTCTGGACCTCAGCGCTGTCGAACTTGCGGCCGATAAGGCGCTTTACGCCGTAGATGGTGTTGTTAGCGTTCGTAACGCGTTGGCGTTGTGCAACCTGGCCAACCAGGCGCTCGCCGCCTTTGTTGATCGCGACAACACTTGGTGTTGTGCGATTGCCTTCGGCGTTAGTAATAACTTCAGGCTTGCCGGCAACCATGTAGGCCATGGCGCTGTTGGTCGTACCGAGGTCGATTCCGATAATTTTACCCATTGCTATTTCCTCCTGTAGATTCGGGGATTTGACTGTTTCATTTTAGCAGCCGGACCGTCCGATTGCTAATGTATCTTTAGCATAGAAAATTAGCACTCTCACGTCAAGAGTGCTAACAAATTGAAGTTACCATAAGCTCGTCTCGTGTGAATTTTCTTACAATTATCACCCCCTGTACTCAGAAGTAGCACATACACTAAGATGTTAAATTTTTCGCTTACCTTGCTGAGAAAAAATTCATACTAAGGGAGTACTTCGCCGCTAGGGCTGTTGCAACAAAAATAGAAGTTATCCAGATCTTCCTAATTTTCTTATATACAGACGCACCGTCGGGGCTTCTTGCCTTCTTTGTAGTGGGGAGTCGTAAGTAAACGTAAGAAGGGAATAACATGAATCAAACCGTCAAAAGATTAAGCAAGGCCACAGGCGGCATATCGCTGAGCCTCATGCTCGTACTCGCAATGGCCGGCACGGCCTTTGCAGCACCGTCAGGGCAAAAGGGTCAGACCCCACCTGCAACAAGCTTCAGCTCAGGTCCACAGAACAAACCAGCAATTGAGCCGGGCAGCGTTGACGCCAAAGCAACCGAAAAGTTGGGAGAAACAGAGGAAATTAAGGTCGACAGTCAAGGCAAGCCCCTGACAGCAGCTGGTGAGTTTACTACCATGGCCGGCACCGTGGCCAACGTAGACTTTACCAGTCCGCTCAACTACTGCTCGAACAACCTGGTATACACAACGGTCAAAAACACGACTGCCGTGTCAAAGAACATTAAGGTGCGTGTACTGAATCAGGGCTCGTACCGCGAGATGTTCACCACTGTCGCAGCCAACAGCACAGCCTATCCTGCCTTCTACGGCGTTAAGGGAAGCTACACGGCATACCTGTACGTTCTGAACGGTTCGACCTACCAGTATGACGAATACAAGACTGGCACCAACACGTGCAACGTCTCTGTAACTCGTACCTCAAACTCAGGCGGTTGGGTACAGCTGAAGATTCAAAACCTCGGCACAGCCTACGCTTCACAGCGCTCAACCGAGCTCGCACCATTCCCTGCAGCAGGCACATACACTGGTACAAAGTATGACTACCCTGCAGCTGGCGGCGCAGCAATCTACCGCTGGTTCTGGGTCGGCACGAGTCCATACGGCATCGTCTCGGACACCATAGGCAGCACCAACTCTCCATACTTCTTCACCGGCGACCTGTAAGCCTTACCTATCTCTAAAACAACAATCCGCGGTGAGTGCCCGCGGATTGTTGTTATGCACGCAGCTAGCTACTCGACCTCCTCTGTCGTGGGCTCTCGACGCTCCTGACCGCCACGCAGCAGTGCGCCCGAAGCTATCAGCACAACACGCTGCTCGATCAACGATAGGTCGGCAAATCGGAGTGGCTCTCCCTTTTCACCGTACCAGATAAAACTGTCGATCTCTGACATGATTGCCTCCTTTGGCATAAAAAATCACCCGCACTTGGCGGGTGATTTCGCTTGTTGATAATTTCTGACTGTTGGCTTTGGATGTGCCATCTCAATCATGATAGCACATGGGTTGTGTAAGGAGGGTTCGACCTGGGGGTGGCGGCGCTCGTAGAGCACACGCCACCCCGTCGCAACCGATCAGGCGGGCTTGAGGCCCGGGAATCGGTTGGCGTGGGTCAGGGCACGGCGCACGTAGAGGCCGACGATGATCAGCAGGATCACGGTGTGACCCGCGAGCACCACGGCGTCGTTCGCCAGACCCCAGCCGAAGAAGCGGTCGCCCGCGCCGTACGTCGTGTACTGCACGACCAGCCAGTTCGAGGCGCCGAGCAGGCCGATGAGGCTGAAGACGATGATCTTCTGGGCCTTGCGCCACCGCCCGTCGAAGCTGTACAGCTTGGGCGTGACGTCACCGGGGAACAGGTCCGGGTCCAACGGGTTGCCCGCCGGAATCGGAAGCCTGGTCGCGGCCGTTCGGACGATGCCGAACAGGGCGTAGACCGTCGTCGTCAGGCTCAACAGGTAGATGGTGGTCATGAACAGGCGGAAAGCCCCGACATTGACCGGGTCGATCGGGTTTGCACCCATTTAGAACGCCTCCTCAGAAGGAACCTCTCCTTACGAAAACAAACTATACTATAAAAACAACTATTTGTCACTACCTACCAACCTAACCCGTGGTTTGACGGCTCCAAACGAGTTCCCCGGCCACGAAACTAACAATGAATTGATCGGGGGGCGTCTCGCGGGCCTGGCCGAAGACGGTACTCCGCTGGATGCGAGTGAACCCGCTGCCAGTGTCGATGTCGATCAGCAGCAGATTCTCCTCGTCGAAGCAGACGTAGACCAGGCCCTCACCGGGCAGTTACTCTGCGCTATCATCAGCTGCCGGCGTATGATCAGCGGCAGGCTCGTCCTGGCGCGTTACCTTCACCATGCTGTGGCGGATAACTTGGCCTTCGAGCATGTAGCCAGCGCGAAGCTCCTCGGTCACGATCTCGTGCGTGCCCTCGCCCTCAGCGCTGATTGCTTCGTGGAAGTTCGGGTCAAATGGCTGGCCAACAGCGGCAATTCGCGTCACGCCCATCTCGTCGAGCGACTTGTCTAGGCTCTTGCCCAACGAGCTGACACCCTTTACCCACGGGTTGCCTGCCAGCTCAGCAGGGATGTGACCGACGGCGCGGTCGATGTTGTCGATGACCGGCAGAAGCTTCAGGACGGCAGCGGCCTTACCGGCAACGATTCCACGCTGCTTGTCTTCCTCGGCGCGTGTGCGGTAGTTGATAAAATCAGCCTGAATACGTTGAATGTCAGCGGTCAACTCGCCGACTTGCTGCTCTAACTCTGCTTTTTTGTCTGCCATGTCTGTGTGTCTCCTATTAATCTACAAAACATCTTCAAGTGATTGACCGGCGTGTGAGACCAAGTTCATAACTTGGCGATAGCTTTGCCTGGTTGGCCCAAGCACGCCAATATAGCTCTGATCTGAAAACGGCGAGCGGAACCGACTGATGATCAACGAACAGTTGCTCGCCTTACCGATGGGATTCTCGCGACCGATATATACGTTCAGTGGTTGGTTTGGTGCGGTCTCGCGCAACCAAGGTTCGAGGTTATCCAACAGCTGAGCAACTTCGTGGATTGGACCCGCAGCTTGCATGAATTCAGGCTGGCTAAATAGCCGCCCGAACCCGCTGATGTACAGTTGATCGCCAATAGTTGCTAGGCCGACATTGTGCGTCAGCTCAGCGAGCATATCAACCGCTGCACGGATAGCGCGCTCTGGTCGCCCAGCTTGGCTCAGTCTAGTATCGATCGCTCTCGCAGTGCGATCGATGGTGCCGGGGTTACCATCCTGAGCTAGCTGGTTGACGTAGAACCGATACCCTTTGTCCGTCGGAATTCGGCCCGCGGAAGTGTGTGGCTGCGCGATGTAGCCCATCTCCTCCAGGCGGCCCATCTCTGAGCGGATTGTGGCCGAACTGACATTGAAAATTTTGGCCATCATCAACGAACCAACTGGGGATGCAACCTCAGCGTATTGCTCGATAATAGCAGCTAGAATTTGGGCCTGTCGGTCGGTCATAAGTATCGCTTACCGGGCGAACCCAGTGGCTTAATAGTACGCCGGCTAGCACTCGAGCGTCAAGAGTGCTAAACGTCCTGTTCGAACCACTTATCGTAGGCCGTCAAGATAATCTCTGCAACCTGCGCTGGGTTGTTCGCCTCGGTATCGACGACGAGATCGTAGTTAGAAGTGTCGTATGGATTAACGTCGTATTTGTCCTTGTAGCGTTTGGCTTCAAGGTCAAGTCGGTGCTGGAGTGCGTCGGCGTATTCCTTGGGATCGTCGGGGATGTGCTCGTGCTCTTTGCGAACAGGGTCGATGTTGGCAAGGATGCGTCGTGCGGCAACCTCTAGGTCGAGGTCAAGGTAAATTTTAAACGACTGCGGAATCCAGTGCCATGCCAGTCGTGAGTCAATGGCAACTTGATCCTGCGTTTCGCCAATCCTCGCTAGACGGTCATCCACTAGGCGGTCGATTTCTTTGTCGTCCTCGGCGGCTTGGTTGGTCTGAGTAACATCAATACCGCGCTCACGGCCAATGGCCCGAAACAAATCGCCAGAACTAAAGTGCTCGTAACCTAGCTGCTCAGCAATAGCTTTGCTGGCCGTCGACTTACCGCTGCCCGGTTTTCCGGCAATTGTAATGATCCGTTTTTTCTGTGTAACGTCGCTCATATGTTGGCACTATAGTAACTGAAGTTCCCACAAATGCAAAACTGCCGCACCATCCGGGGCGGCAGTTGATTGCGAGTCGAAAATCGACTATTTGTTGTTCTGCTGCTTGTAGCTGTTGATAGCCTGGACGACCTTGCCGTCGTTCTTCAGGTTTTCCCAGAACAGGACCTGCTGGCGAGAAATGTGCATTGCGTCCTCTGGACCGTGCAACTCGCTACCGAGCTTGGCCAGTGAGACCTGTGACTGGTCGGTTGCTGCCTTGCTTTTATCGTCGGGTTGGACAGATTGCTGAACCTGGAGGTAGTAAATGTCACTCAGCTGAACGTAATCGCTGTTGACGCTGCTAACTTTACCAAAGTAAACCTGGCCGTTTGTCAGGAAGACCGCCTGGTACTGACCACCCTTGACGCCAGCGTCGCCGCCCATCTTAGAGAACGCAAACCAAGCACCGAGCGCCAGAAGCACTACGACGACAAGGCCGACAACCCACATGACTGGGCCGCGGAATTTACTGCTGGAAGAATTGTTTTGCATGTTCATAGTGCGATGTACCGGCGTTTCTGCGCCGCCTCCTTGTGTTGTATTTTCGTTACTGCTTGGGGCTTGTGCGTTCTGACGCGTCGGTTCGGGGTAACGACGAGCGTTAGAACCAGCTTGGCTGTTTCGAAATTCCATAAACCTCTACCTTTAATTACTACTCTTGCTAGATTCAAGTTTAGTAAAATCACGCCCCGAGCACAAGCACTATGCGGTATTATTAAGTTTGTAAGTTATAATGAGTACCATAAGCACTAATGGTGGGACGAATGTCGCTGACCTCATACCAAAATAAAAAACGAACAGCGTGGTTCCTGGGCCTGTTGATGGTCCCTATTTTGGCACTGTACTCGTTTAGTGTCGTCCAAGCCGAGAGCACCGCCGCCATTTCGCAAGGCTTCAAGACCGCGGAGGCCGATCTCGCTACCGGCGCACTTGTCAGCCTAACCAGTGGTTCGCAGAGCACCGTCCAGCTCAGCAACACTGACCGCGTCAATCAACTTATCGGCGTCATCGGCGACCGCCCCCTCATAGAACTCAGCAACAACGACAAGGAAGTTCAGGTCGTCATCAGCGGCACGACACTCACGCTTGTTAGCGACATTAATGGCGATATCAAGTCAGGCGACAAGATCACCGCCTCACCAATCAATGGTGTTGGCATGAAGGCAAACGCCAGCTCACTCGTCGTCGGAACCGCCCAAGATGACCTGACCAAGGTCACCACAACCACACGATCCATCAATGACAAGCGCGGCCAGCCACAGTCAGTTAAGGTCGGCGCCGTCCCGGTCTCGGTCAACGTAACCTACTATGTCGCCCCAGAAGACAAGAACTCATTCCTCCCGCCATTCCTGCAATCCCTCGCCAACACTGTCGCCGGCAAGGAAGTCTCGGCCGTCCGCGTACTTATTAGCTCGCTCGTATTAATATTCGGCTTTGTCAGCATCGCCGTGCTCCTCTACTCGTCCATCCGCAGCAGCATCATCAGCATCGGCCGCAACCCGTTGAGCGAGGGCGCGGTCCGCAAGAGCCTCTTCGAGGTCGGCGCGACAGCTCTGGGAATTTTACTGGTTATGCTTATTGCTATATATTTGGTACTAACAACGTAGGAAAATAAAAAGACCATGGACTCACTCCAACTCATTCTCGTCATCGGACTCATCGCCATGGTAATTATCAATGGCATCAGCCTGATATGGGCAATGAAACTCAACCGCCAACTGCACGAACGCCCTCAACCAAAAGTATATGAGGTCAAAGTCGATGCCAAGCAGGTTATGGCCGACGTAGACATGACCGATATCGAGCGCCTTGCCAAGCAACAGCTCAGCAAGGTCGCCAGTGAAGCCGGTGGTCGTTTCAAGGAGTCGATGGACAATGCCGTGGACGGCCTGAGCGTGCGCATCAGTGATATGGCCAACAACTCGTTGGCTGGTGAATTCGAGAAGTACCAGGTCAGCCTGCAAGCCCTTCGCGACCAAAGTATCCAGGAATTCAGCAAGCTCCAAGCCGAACTCGACACCCGCCGAACTCAGCTCACCGAGCACCTCGATAAGATCATTCAAGCTGAAGGCGAGAAGCGCTTTGCTTCGCTGGACGAACGCATGAACGATGTCGTCAGCGCCTACCTCATTGAGAGCCTTGGCAACCAAGTTGACCTGGGTGCGCAATCCGCCTACATCTTTGAGACGCTCCACAAACACAAGGACGAAATTAAGCGAGATATCCTTTCATGACAACCGCGCAGGCGCCTCTGCATCTTCCACTCGACTTGTATTCCCCCGAACAGCTCAGCGCCATTATCATCGAGCTTCGAGCGCATATTAGCGCGGTTCGTGACGCAGCAGTTCGAGCCAAGGCCGTTCACGACGACACGCCTGCGCCCGTGCACACGTCAGCGCTCCTGACGGCAACCTTGCACGAAGCTGGCATCAAACCAACCGACCAGGCGGCCACCGAGAAGCTCCTGAAGCAGCTCGAGGCTATTCGAGATAAAGCGCCGGCAGTTCACCTCATGCTCGCCAGCCTGCCCAACCGCGACTTCAAGCGCAAACTTACCGACTGGTTCCGCAGCGAGATCCATCCATATTCACTCCTGACGTTCGCAACCCGCGCTGACATCGGCGGAGGGATAATCGTCCAAGCCGGCTCACACATCTACAACTACTCATTCCGTGAACAAATCCTGAGCCACAAAAACCGTATTTCGGAGATTTACAACAGTGTACGATAACAACCTCTTTCAGAAACTCGTCTCGTCCGGCCAACCAACCGGTGAAGTTGTCGGCGTGGACCGATTCCTGGTTACAGTCAAAGGCCTAGACGGCATCGCTGCCAACGCGTTGGTGTTATTCGAGAACGGACAGCAGGGCATGGTCCGCGAGATCAATACCGACTCTGTACTCGTCCTAAACCTTGAATCCGAAAACGCCCAGCTCGGTGGACTGGTCGTCCTGCAGAACAACATTCTGACAACCGGCGTCGGCGACGCACTGATTGGTCGCGTTATAAACCCACTTGGTCAACCACTGGATGGCAAGGGCTCGATTCGATTTGAAGAGAACTGGCCAGTCTTTAACAAAGCGCCTGGTATTATGGATCGCGCACTTCTGAACGATCAGCTCGCATCCGGGGTGACCGTCGTCGACATGATGTTCCCGGTCGTGCTTGGTCAACGCATCGCCGTCATGGGCGACACAAAGTCTGGTAAAACCGCCTTTCTGACGCAGCTCGGCGTCAACCAAGTCGGGACCGATCGTATCGTTATCTATGTCCTCATCGGCAAACGCCGTCTGGAAATTGACGCACTCATGGCTCGCCTGAACGAAACGGGCGCCATCAATAACAGTATTGTCGTCGTGGCGAACATCTTTGATTCGCTCGCCCAAAGCTACCTGGCGCCATATGTCGGCTGCTCCATCGGCGAATATCTGTGGTATCACGGCCGTGACGTTGTTGTGATTTACGATGACCTCAGCTCTCATGCCAAAGTCTACCGCGAGGTCTCCCTGCTCGCCGCCGCCAACCCAGGCCGCGACAGCTACCCTGGCGACATGTTTTACGCTCACTCATCTCTGCTAGAACGTGCCGGCAAGCTCGCCGTCAATGGCAAGACGTTAACCGCACTGCCGGCCGTCGTAACCCCAGGCGATGACATCACTGCTTACCTGCCAACCAGCATCATGTCCATCACCGACGGCCAGATTATCTTTGACCTTGCGACATTCCGCCAGAACATCAAACCAGCCGTGAACGCCGGTCTGTCTGTATCCCGCGTGGGTGGTCGCGCCCAGAACCCTCGCCAGAAGAAACTATCCGGCGCGTTGTTCAAGAGCCTTGCGACATTCCGCCAAGCTGCTGAATTCTCACACTTCGGTGCCGACATGGCGCCCGAAACGGTCCAGGCCCTGACCCTCGGCCGGCAGATCAACGAAGCCTTCCGCCAAACACCAGGCGAGCTATTCACACTCACCGAGCAGGAATTGATCATCGCCGCAGTTATGGAAGCAGCCGGCCAGCGCAAACTTAACGTCGGCCTCCTGAAAATGAAGGTCAAAGAGCTCGCCCCAACCGTCCAGAAGGACGAAGACATCGACGGCCTGGTCAAGCAACTGCTCGAAATGAGCACCATGGGAGAAGCCAAGTAATGCGCCGCGCTATCAACATCGCCGCCGACCTCAACCAAGTCCACACCGTGGAGGACCTGACGGAAGTCTTCGAGAGTATCGCCAGCATTCGTATTTCCCGAATCCGCAACCGAGTCGTCGACAGCAAAGCGTTCTTTGCCGAGCTGTGGCAGACCTACAGCGGCCTGCGTATCGATCACAACCAGCGGCTGACCGGCAAAAACCAAGCCGCGCACAACGACAAGAGTGTCTTCGTGGTCGTCACCAGCGAAGGAAGCTTGAGCGGCGCGATCGACGAAGAAATCGTCACGACCATGCTCGAGGATTACAGCAAAGTTACGCCGGACACGACCGACATCGTCGTACTCGGCACGCATGGCCAGGCCCAGCTGAAGCAGCGCACCATGCCGATCGCCAAGGCATTTAATATGCCCGCCAGCGACAGCAGTTTCAGCGTGACCGACATCATCGAAACGCTCAGCCAGTACAAACGAATCTCCGTCTTTTACCAAACATACGAATCCCTCCGCGTCCAAAAGGTCGCACGCATCGAGCTTTTGGCCGCAGTCAAAGACCTTGGTGAAGACGTCGAGGGTGGCGGCGAAGTCGTGAGCAGCCGTGATTATATCTTCGAGCCGAGTGTTGACGAAATTGCCGACTACCTCGAGTCCGTCATGATGGGTGTCGCGCTTATCCAGGTCATCATGGAGTCCAAACTTGCCCAGTACGCCGCACGATTCAACGCTATGAACAGCGCCAAACACCGCGCCGGCGAGCTCGTCACTGACTACAACCTGCAGTACCACCGAGCCAAACGCGCCGAGGGCGACGAACGTCTGAAAGAAATTATCAAAGTCGTACACCAACACCAGAAAGGACTCGCATCATGAGCTCAGTCATTGGCCAAATCACCACCATCCGCGGGCTCGTCTGCGAGGTCGAAGTCGTCGGCACTCGCCCAGAGCCAAAAGAGCTACTCGTGCTGGCCGATCACCCGGAAGTCCTATTAGAGGTCGCGACCTACCCAAACCCGTACACCGCCCGCTGCATTAACCTAGCCGGCAGCCCAGAGGTACGTCGCGGCGCGCCAGTCATGGCAGCTGGCGGTAGCATCTCGGTACCAGAGGGACCGGGCGTGCTCGGTCGAATCCTGGACGCCTTTGGTCAGCCTATCGACGGCAAGGGTCCCATCGAGGCCAAGACTCGCCGCAGCATCTACCAAAACGTACTGAGCACCAACGCTGGCAGCGGCAAACCAGAACTGCTTGAAACCGGCATCAAAGTTATCGACTTCTTTGCGCCATTCGTTAAAGGTCGCAAAATCGGCATCATCGGTGGTGCCGGTGTGGGCAAGACTGTCCTGACAATGGAACTCATCCACAACATCGCCAAGGACGACCGCCACTTAGCAATGTTCGCGGGTATCGGTGAGCGTATTCGTGAAGGTCACGAGCTAGTTGAAACCCTGAAAGAGCGCGGCATCCTTGAAAAGACTGTCATGCTGATGGGGCAGATGCACGAAACTCCGGCAATGCGTTCGCTGGTTGGTATTAGCGCAGCGACAATTGCCGAATACTTCCGCGACGAAGAAAAGCGCGATGTGCTGGTCTTTGTGGACAACATCTATCGCTTCATCCAGGCCAGTAACGAGTTGGCGACGATGCTTGGCACGATGCCGAGCGAAGGTGGCTACCAGGCCACGCTGTTCTCTGACCTCCGCCGCCTACAGGACCGTCTGACGTCCAACCAAAATGGCTCCATCACCTCTGTGCAGGCCATCTACATCCCGGCTGACGACCTGTCCGACCCAGCCGTACAAGAAATCGCTCAGCAGCTGGACTCGACCGTCGTGCTCTCGCGCTCCGTCGCAGAGTCTGGCATCCGACCAGCCGTCGACCTAGTACGCACCGTGAGTTCACTGCTATCGCCAGAGATCGTAGGCGACCGCCACTACGTCCTTGCTACACAGGTCCAGAACATCATGCAGAAATACGAATCGCTCAAGAATATCATCGCTATTATTGGCCAGAGCGAGCTAAGCCCTGACGAACGTCGCGACTACGAGCGCGCCAAGAAGATCATCCAGTTCTTCAGCCAAGAATTCTTCGTGACCGAGAGTCTGACAGGGCGACAGGGCGAATACTTCACGCGCGAAGACACGCTGCGCGGCATAGAGGAGATTCTGATCTAATGAAACTCAAGGGCGAACCGAGGCTACGAGTCCGGGTTCTGTCACCAACGCAAACTTTGTATGACGGACCGGCATTGGCCGTATCCGCCAACAATCGCGTTGGCCCCTTCGATATTCTGGCTGACCATGCCAACTTCTTTTCACTCCTGACCGAAGGCGATATTGTCGTGAACACTGGCTACCAGTCATTCACTTTCCCCATCCAACACGGCATCGTGAAAGTTAAGAGCAACGAAGTTACTCTCTTTATCGACGTTGAGTCGGCCTACACCACCGCACAAGACAAAGCCGCCGAGCAGCCAGCTCAGCCAACAAAATAGCTCTTGCCATGCGACTACCATAAGCGTTATAGTTGCTTATGAGATAGTAGGCACGAAATAAAAATTCGTCAAAAATAGGTGGACAATCAGTTTTTAAACACGAACTCTAGTGAGGGAGGTTCGGTCGACGGCAGTAATACTACTGTCAGCAGTTCGACCGCCCCTTCGAGTGTGCCCCAGAATTCGCCAGCAGGTGGCGCTCCGTCGGGCTCTGTTCCTGCTGCGGCCGAGAACTCACCGCCAGCGAGTCAGCCCAACCCTAACCCCTTTGCCCCACGAACGCCTACTCACACTTACAATCAAAAACCTGCCTCCCGCATCTCGCCCACCGTCAAGATGGTCGGTGGATTTATACTGGTCATCCTCATCATCGTGGGGGCTATTGCGGTATTCCTGGTGCAGCGCGCGCAACAGAACGAAGTTGCCAGCCAAACAGCGGCCGACTTCGGCACCCAAAACATCGCCCTTGCGGAGATTGATAAGTCCGGCGCCATAGCGATCGACGGCAAAGCCCTAAGTATCAATGGCCAGCTTCGCGCAAATGGCTCGCTGATCATGGCACCAGCAGCCAAGCCTGCCGTCCCAACAACCGGCCAAATCTACTACGACCAAACCAGCAACCACCTTAGCTACTACAACGGCACCGAATTCGTACAGCTTCAGACTAATCAAGATGCGAGCGGCACAACGACCAACACCACAAACGCCTCAACCATCAACAACATCACCAACTTATCTGTCGTCAACAACGCCGTCAGTACCAGCAACCCAGTGGGCGGTACAACTGGCAAGATCTCTAAGTTTACCAGCGGACAGACGCTTGGCGATTCTATCCTGACCGACAACGACACCTTCCTGACCGTCGGTGGCGGCATAAACCTCACAGCAGCGACATCGACCAATGACCTAAAATTCTGGCCAGAAAACCCCACGCCAACCAGCTTTGAGACAACCGACACGAACGGCAGCGTTGAGTTGGGTGTAAAATTCCAGGTTGATGTGCCGGGCACGGTAAAATCCGTCAGATTCTACAAGTCAACCATCAACGACAGCGCGCCCATCACCGTTAGCCTTCGCACCAGCACAGGTACGGTGCTCGGGCAAACTGGACCGCTCGTTCTGCCCGGCAACGGCTGGAAGGAAGTCGCATTGCCTACACCTGTAAGCATTTCGCCAGATACCACCTATGTTGCGTCGTATCACATCTCTGTTGCACCGGGGCAACCGATTGGCTACCCATTTGCACAAGGACAGTTTGGGTCGGCAGGCGTTGACAATGGACCGCTGCATGCTCTAGCTAGTGGCATTGACGGAGGTAACGGCGTGTTCCGATACACAAACACATCGGCGCTGCCAACCCAGAGCTACAACTCCACAAACTACTGGGTCGACGTAATCTTTGCTGGCTCGCAGTTCACCGACGATTCGCGTATCCGCATCAAC
>CAZPGP010000003.1:10107-16513 GCA_964586395.1 uncultured Candidatus Saccharibacteria bacterium | reverse complement strand
AGCCTCGCCAGCAACAACATCATCGGCAGCCTCGGCTGGAACGCACAAGCTATCGGCGCCAACGGCAGCATCAGCTTCAACCCGACCACGCCGACCCCAAGTGCTGACCGACCCGGCGTCTTGGCGCTGACCACGCCGGCGGTCGCCAGCCAGGGCACGACACTTTCGCTCGCAAATAGTAGCGGTGGCTCGACGATCATCCGCCGCGGAAACGTCGTGCGAACTGCAGTGGCTGTTGGCGCTGCGACCGGACAAGTACTGCGTGTCGGCCTTCATTCGCAAACTTCGGCAACAACCCAGCCAGTTTCTGGCGCATGGTGGGAAGCCGACCCTGCCGCCAACGCCAACTGGCGCTACTGCTACGGCGATGGCACAACCGCGACCTGCGCCAACTCCACAACCGTCATCGCTGCCAATACTTGGGTACGCTTGACGATAACTATCAACGCCACGGGCACCGGCACCTCCAACATTAGCTTCGGCATCAACAACATCGCCCCGGCAACCGTATCGGCCGTAACGGTCGACACCACCAACCGAGTCGCCCCTGCATTCAGCTGCTACGGAACTGATGGCTCGGCCAAAAACTGCTACTGGGACTACTTCCAGTTCACTGGCAACACCAGCACCGCGCGCTAGGTTTCTTAGAAGGCCGTCGCCTTGCTATTGCGAACCATAAGCGATATATTGGACGTGAGAGAGTTTAAAGAAACAAATACGTTTCAAAAACATCGGTGGACAACGAAACTCAAAATACTAGGGGTGTGCCAAGTGTTGGTAGTCGGAACAATTTAGTTTCGACGCCTTTTGATATCGCAAGTCCACCACTTCAAAATCCCGCTCCCACCCCTGTTCCTCCACCCCAACCACCGTCAAAAGTTCCTAGCGCGCAGACAATTGCCGCTCGCTCCCAGCGGAAACGCAAGCTTGTTAAGATAGCCCTGATCGTCCTAGCGATCACCCTTTTGGTTGGTGGCGGCTTCGTGCTGTTCCGTTTCATGAATCTATCACCGAACGCAGTAAATTCTGAACGATCAGAGGATGCGACGACGGCATTCGACACGCTCGACATTCCGCTCAATGAAGTCGCCCTAGAAGCTCAAATCCTAACTGGACGCACGCTCAACATTAACGGCCAGCTGAAGGTAGAGCGGTCGCTCACCCTCACCCCTAGTACACAGCCGACTAATGGCATAGCCGGACAGATGTACTACGACAGTGGCACAAACCAGCTGAACTACTACAATGGCACCGGGTTTGTGGCGCTTGGCGGCAACCCACAAACCGTGACGAGCCTGGGCGGCGCAAGCGGAACACTAACGCTCGGTGGCGGACTGAGCCTCGCAGGTAACGTGCTCAGCAATACCGGCGTCGTCAGCATCGCCTCTGCCAGCTCTAACCTAATCGTCACGAACGATAACGGTAACGTAACCATCGCCAACACACCCGGTGCGCCCCAGGGCGTGCAGACCGGGGGTGGCACGAATGGACGCATCGCACTGTTTAATGGCGCGCAAACAATCGGCGACTCGCTCTTGAGTCAAGCTGGCAACCTGCTTACTGCGGACGCGAACCTTCAGGTCAACGGCGCAATCGAGCTTCAATCAGCCGGTACGGTTACTCTGCGCCTGACCGACACCGTCAGCGGCGTCGTCGGTCAGATATACAACGACGGCAACCTGCACGTGAACGGCGGCCAGAACAACCTGTGGCTGGATGCAGGCGGAAGCGGCACAATCTTTATGAACGCCGCCAACGGCAACAAGGTCGCGATCAACCAATCGATTGATCCGCTCTACCCTCTTGAAGTAAACGGCGACATCAACATCAGCGACACCGGCGGAAGCCTGAGGATTGGCGGCACAGCCATCTGTACCATCACGGGCTGTGTGACTTCCGGAGGTGGCGGAGGTGGCGTGACCAGCCTGAACGGCATCGACGGCGCGCTCACACTTGCCAACGCGACTGGTGTCGGTACAACGGTAACTATCAACGATGCAACTACTTCATCCAAAGGTATCGCCAGCTTCAACAGCACCAACTTCACCACAACTAGCGGCGCAGTGAACACCGTCCAAAACATCAACACGACAGCCGCCCCAACATTTGGTCAGCTTATGCTCACGTCATCACAAGCGACGGCGGCGATGCTGACAGTCAACAACACAAACGTTGGCGCGACCGGCAACTTGCTTGACCTGCAGCTCAACGGCACAAGTGAATTTGCCGTCGGACCAACCGGCAATGTCACGCTTAACGGTACCATCAATGGCCAGACCATTTCGTCGGCCGCCAGCTTCACCGGCACGCTGGGCGTAACTGGTAACATCAACACCGGCGCCAGCCTATTCGCAAACGCCATCGGCGTCACCACCAACGTCAACGTTTCTGGCACAACTTCGACAAATGCACTGAGCGTCACCGCAAACGCTGGTGTTGGCGGAAACCTAACCGTTACCGGCACAACTACGCTCAGCACTCCGTTAGCCGTCAGCTCGGGCGGCACCGGCGCAAACACGCTGGCCGCTAACGGCGTCCTGATCGGCAACGGAACGAGCGCCATCACCTCTGTAGCAACCGGCAGTCCTGGGTTGTGCTTGGTTTCTGGCGCCGGGGCACCATCATGGCAGGCCTGCCCGGGCGTACAGACCATCAACGGACTAAGCGGCACCGTATCTATCAGCAACGCGAGCGGCGTTGGTAGCACCATCACCATCAATGACGCGTCAACATCGGGCAAAGGTATTGCCCAGTTCAACGCTACCAACTTCAGCGCCAGTGGCGGCGTTATCAACACTATCCAGAATATCGACGTTACCGCGACGCCAACCTTCGCTGGACTCACGCTTAATGGCACGCTGAACGCCAACGGCAACACCATCTTGGGCGACTCAAACGCTGACGCCCTGACCGTTAACGCAATCCTGCAAGGCGGCACACCGCTCATCTTCGAAGGCGCAACTGCTGATGCAAATGAGCTCACCCTAGCCATCGCCAACCTCACTGCTGATCGCACAATCACCCTGCCCGACGAGAGCGGCACAGTCTGTCTAAGCAGCGGTAACTGTGCGGGTACGGGTGGCGGTGTCACAACAGCCGGTGGCACAACTAACCGCATCGCCAAGTTCACTGGCGCGCAAGCAATTGGCGACTCAATCATCAGCGATGACGGCTCCACTGTAACGGTCGCCGGCACGCTGGCAGTCAACGTCATCGTCCCAAGCTCATCAATGGTTGTCGGCGCAACCAGCCAAAACCTGACACTTCAAGGCGCAACAACAACCCTCAGCTCAACCAGCGGCGGCGTCACTAACTCGCTGGTCTTTGCCACGCCTTCAGGCGGCAACAAGTCCATTACCGTACCAAACGCCTCCGGGACGATCTGTCTGACCAGCGGTAACTGTGCAGGCCAAGGTGGCACTGGCGACGTACTGCAGGGCGGCAACAGTTTCGGAACCACCATGACGCTCGGCACCAACGACGCCTTTGGCTTCAACCTGGAGACGTCGGGTACTGCGCGCCTATCGATCGCAGCCGACGGTTCAACGATCACCCTGGCCACCAACACTGACCTGTTGATGCAGGGATCCAGCGCCTTCATCAGCAACCCACAGGGCCAGACAAATAGCGAAGCCTTCGGCCTCAATGCCGCAGTCACTGGCGCAAATGCCCTCGCGGTTGGCAACGGCGCCAGCGCAGTTGGCGGAGCTGTATCGCTCGGCTATCAGGCAGGCGTCAGCGCCGGTGCATTTGGTGGGCCCGTGTCTATCGGCGAGGCGGCCAATGCTGGCGCATGGGGCGTGGCAATCGGCCAAAGCGCAACAACCAGCGCCAACTGGAGCGTAGCCGTCGGTAATGCTGCTCAATCCGCACAGGACGCAGTCGCCATCGGTACCAGCGCGAGCGCCGGCAACGCCAGCATCGCCATTGGTTCAGACGCGGTGACCAACGGCAACAACCGCATTGTCATCGGCTTCTCGGCAAGCGCCACCGCCAACAACCAGCTGGTCATTGGCGGTTCCAGCCTAGCTGGTAGCTACATTACCGACGCCTACATCGGCTCAGGCGTGACTGACGCAACTCCACAGAACTTCACCCTCCACGCCACAGGTGGCGCAGGATCTAACGTCGCTGGCGCCAATCTTAACCTAGCTGGTGGCGCAGGCACAGGTAGCGCAGTAGGTGGTAACATTAACCTGCAAGTTGCGACTCCGGGCTCTTCAGGAAGTTCAGCCAACGTACCAACGACCGTACTCTCACTCAATGGCACAACCGGTGCAGCCACATTCCAAAACGCCGCAAACAGCACGCTCGCGCTGCAGGTTCAGAACGCCGGAGGCGTCCGATTGCTGAGCGTCGATACGACAAACGGCCGAACTGCCCTCGGTCAAGCCAGTAGCACCGCCGGTACGCTCCTCTTCCACAACGCCTCCAATGCCAATACCGTCACGCTCTCACCAGCCGTATCAACCGCCAACCGCACTATCACTTTGCCAGACGAAAGCGGCACACTCTGTCTCCAGAACTCCGTAAACTGTGGTTTCGCATCGAGTAGCGGTTCAGGTAACTACATCCAGAACAGCACTGTAATACAGACCAACGCCAACATCGCTATCCAGAGTGCGGCCGACGCGAGCACAAGCTTGCTGATCCGCCAACGCGCAACGCAAAGCGCCGCTACATTCCGTATCGAAGACAACAGCAGCAACACCATCATGAACGTCGATGGCTTCGGCGGCGTATACATGGGCCAATCCCTAACGGTCAACAAATACCTTGGCGTCGGCATGCCAAACAGCTCAGGCACACAGGTTCGCGTATCACCAGAGAACAGCGCTACCTCTGCCCTCGAGCTCAACAGTCAGAGCGGTCAAACTGCCAACGTACTATCGGTCCAGAACGCAAACGCCAGCACGGCTGCGGCCATCAAAGTCACCGCCGGCAATAACTCTGGCGCTAACACTGCCTGGAGCAGTGTCTCGTTCGATGTCACTAACTCGCAGAGTACAACAGCAGTGAGTACAGGCACTATCGCAGGACTAAATCTTCAGTTCACCCAGAATCCAACCGTTGCGGGCAACACCGAAACCGTCGCTAACCTCAGCATCGCCCAGAACAACACAGCCACGGCCGACAACACCGTCAGCTCCATCCTGAACCTGGCCAACAACGACACAGCAACCGGCAACCAGATTACCGTCACTGACGGCATCAGGATCAACGGCTCCAACGTAACCAACGGCATTAACCTGTTCGGCACATTTGGCACAAACCTCATCACCAGCACCAACTTCATCGTGGCGCAAAGCGGCTCAATAACAAGCAACGCTCTCACCTCCGGTGCGCTCTACAGCAACAGTGGCGTCATAACCAGCGAAGCTACGCTATCCGTCACCCGAGGCGGCACCGGCGCCGGTACATTCACCTCCAACGGCGTGCTCTTCGGCAACGGCACTGGTGCTGTACAGGTCACGAACGCCGGCACAACTGGGCAGTGTCTCATTGGCACCACCGGCAGCGCCCCGTCGTGGGGAAGCTGTTCTGCAGGCACGAGCCTTCAGGCCGCTTACAACAACTCAACCAGCCCAGAGATCGTCCTCAACAGCACCAACAACGCACTCACGATCCGCGACAACGCAACGCCAATCGGCGCCAACCTCTTCGAGGTTCAAGACAACGGCGGAACCAACACCTACTTCGGAGTCAGCGCCAGTGACGTCGCCGTCAACTCAACGCTGCGCGTTAGGACAGTCTCAGACAGCACGACCGGCTTCAATATAAAAACATCGCTCAGCAACAACATGTTCACCGTCGACACTGCCAACAGCCGCGTGGGCATTAACTTGGGCAACGATAACCTCCCAACGCTTACGAACCAAGGCTTACACATCCTCGGCTCAATCCGCCTGAGCGGCGACGACAACCAATCAGACACCTATACAACGCCACTTGGTGCGTCTATCAACACCCGCATCAACATCGCCAACTACAATCCTGCAGCGTTCGGCCAGATCATCGCCCTCGGCCTTCCATCGACCGCACTAGCCAGCACCAGGGCAATGACACTCCTGGACGCACGATCAGGCGCGCACCAGCCGACACTCGCCGTTCTCAGCCCGAACGAGGGAAGCATCATGGGCTTGTCGTGGGACGGCAGCAACAGCGTCGGCCTGTTCAAATCATCTAGCGACACGCTTGCCGTACAAACGACCAGCGGTAGCGCCCTTAACGTCGCTACGTTCAAATCATTCAGCGCCAGCGACGGCCGCCTAGGTGTCCTAAACGGCTCGCCAAGCTACACGCTGGACGTTGGCGGCGACGTCAACACCACTACCAACTACCGTATCAACGGCACGATCGTTTGTGATTCGACAGGCTCCGTTGGCTGTACTGCCAAGAGTGGATC
>CAZPGP010000003.1:0-10007 GCA_964586395.1 uncultured Candidatus Saccharibacteria bacterium | reverse complement strand
TCCATCACCGTAACGGCAGGTGGCGCCTCAACATGGTCAACCAGCAGCGGCAACTTGTCGATCCAAGCAGCAGGCACGAGTACGCTCAGCCTACAGACAGCCGGCGCAGGTACCGTCAGCCTAGGCAACCAAAACAGCACAACCATCAACATTGGCGCAGGCAGCAACATCGCTCGCACAATCCACATTGGTGACGCCGGTTCAAGCACCGCTCAAACCGTTACACTCGGCTCAAACGGCAGCACATCAACCACAACCATCCAAGGCGGCACCAACTCAACGGCCGTCAACATCACCACCGGCTCGGGCGGCTACATCAACCTGATCACCAGCGGCAACGGCAACATCAACAGCATCGCTGGTGGCGTCATCACCAATAAAGTCCTCACCGACAGCAGTACCGCATTCCAGGTTCAGAACGCTGCCGGAAACGCCCTCGTGAACGTCGATTCGACCAACAGCCACATCTCACTCCTGGGCAACAACAGCAACACGTTAACCACCTGGACAACCACAACGGCTATGTCGGTCGGCGCCAATACTAACCGCGTCCGAGGTGGCGCCGTTACGGCCAACGGCTACATCTACCACATTGGTGGTGTTGATGGCACCGGCACGACCATCGCCACAACTCAATACGCCAAGCTGAACGCCGACGGGACTGTTGGGACATGGGCTAGCACCACCTCACTGCCGAACGCGCTCCGCCAGTTCCAGCCAGTTGTCGCCAACGGATACATCTACGTGATCGGTGGTCGCGACAACAGCAACACCACCGTTGCAACTTCGTACTACGCCAAAATCAACAATGACGGTACGCTTGGCACTTGGAACACAACCACAGCGCTTTCGAGTGGTAGCTCTGCTCGATTCGCCCACGGCTCTATCGCCTACAATGGCTACATGTACGTCATGGGTGGTTACAACAGCGCCATCTCTGCCCAAGGTTCGGTCTACTACAACAAGATCAACGCCGACGGTACACTGGGAACCACCTGGACGGCCACAACCTCGTTCAGTACTGGTCTGGCCGGCATTAACGGCACCGTAACTGCAAACGGCTATGCCTACGTTGTGGGCGGCTTCGACGGCACATCCGGTACGGACTACGTTCGTCGCGCAAAGATAAACAACGACGGTACCATGAGCAGCTGGACCAACCAGACGGGCGTGGTACCTGGCGGTGGTGACGAAAACTGGCAGAACTTTGTGGCCAACGGCTACCTGTATATCGTTGGTGGTGACGCCGGAAGTCGCGTCACAGCCTTCCCGTTGAACGCCGATGGCAGCGTCGGAACAGCGGTCAGTCTTACAGCCTTCCCACAAGCGCCGATGGGTGAAGCTGCAGGCGCAACGGCTAATGGCTACTTCTACATCCTAGGTGGTAGCTCGGCGACTGACGGTGGTGGCACAGTTCGCAACACTGTTTACTACGCCAGCACATCTCGCGTAAAGGTTGGCGGCAACCTTGACCTCGTGAACTTCAGTGGCGAGAACCTCTCCGAGGGTGGAACTGGCGGCGCGTTGACCGCAGGCAACACAACCATCGTGGGCACACTCCAAGTCCAAGACACTGCTATATTCGCACGCGGCATCACCGTCGGCGACACGCTGACGGTAGGGGGCACGACCACTATCAAGCCAGGCGCGAGCAGCACATCAGCCTTCCAGGTCCAGAACACTTCTGGCACTAACCAATTGAGCGTCGATACAACCAACTCACGTGTATACGTTGGCCCAACAGCTGGCGACACTACTGGCTCCATACTCGTTCTCGGCAACAAGACAAACTCTGGCGACCCAACCGGCGTCGCTGGCGCAATGTACTACAACTCCAGCACCAACACCTTCCGCTGCTACGAAAACGGTAGCTGGACCGACTGTCTCGCCCGCCACAAGATCGTCCTTGCAGCCGATGTGACTAGCATTGCCGGTACGTGCACCAACACCGACATCACCGGCTTAAGCTTCAGCGTCACCTCTGGCAACACCTACCGCTGGCACGCACAAATTGCCTACTCCGCTAGCGCCACCACGAACGGCTCGGAATGGACCGCAATCGTACCTGCGACCTCGCTGCTCGCTATTACCTCCCACTCATACATCGCTGGCGGTGCAGGTATCGCCGCGACCGACTACGACCAAACATTCAACACCAGCGACGCAGGCGCGTGTAGCAGCAACTCAACATACACCACAGGCAACATGGCTATGATCGACGGCATTGCAACGCCGAGCGCGAATGGCACGATTCAGATGCGCTTCGCCTCCGAGACATCAGGTCAGAGCATTACGGTTAAGGCCGGAAGTACGCTCGAGTGGTGGTAGAAATCTAGATCTTCTGGAGGCTCGACAGAAGCTTCACCAGATCATCGTCGTTAACCTCATTGGTTGAACTCACGATAATAAGCGTCTTTTCGGTATAGATAAATCCGACCGTTCGGCCGTTTAACTGAGCCAGAAACGCGTTGCCGATCGGGGTGGAAAACTGCTTTGTCTTTGTGACTTCTTCGGTTAACTGAGGTCGCGGTTGCTGGGTGACGACAACTGCATTACCTTTGCGATCCTTCACGTTGAACATCAGCGCGCCATCGGTCACGTTGAGCGAATTGCTGGTCGAAGAGAACCCATCCGGGAGTGGTTGCGGATAATAGAGTGGGAAGCTTGTTGTGGCTTTTGCTGATATAACTTCGGCAGGCACTTCGCTCTTTGCACGACCGGCAAATATAACCCACACAACCCCGATAATAATAAGTGCGGCTACCAGTATTACGACGTACTTGAGCCAAGATTTACGATGCTTTTCCGGTTTGTCCATAACCTTATGGTACTACTTTTTCAGCAGCGCCATAAAGGCTTCGTTCGGAATCTCAACCTTACCAAACTTCTTCAGGCGCTTCTTGCCTTCCTTTTGTTTGGCCCAAAGTTTCTTCTTGCGCGAGACGTCACCACCGTACAAATGGCCGGTTACGTTCTTGCCCATCGCCTTCACGCTTTCACTGGCAATGATGCGACCATTGATTGCGGCCTGCAATCGGACCTCAAACAGCTGGCGCGGGATAACTTCCTTCAGCTTAGCGGTGAATTCACGGCCAAGGCTCATCGATTCGCTACGGTGCGCCATAATGCTGAGCGAATCCATTCGCTCGCCGGCGACCAAGATGTCGATACGGACTAAGTCTTCCTCGCGGTAGTTGTCGAGTTCGTAATTGAACGAGCCATAGCCACTGGTCGTACTCTTCAACTGGTCGTAAAAATCAGTCAACATGTTGGCCAGCGGTGCTTCGAATGTGATGACGGCGAGTTTGCTGTCCAGGTAGCTAATGTTTTTGTGCACACCACGGTTACTGGCAATCAGCGTCAGAACGCCGCCGATGTATTGCTGCGGCACGACGATCTCACCCGAGATCCACGGCTCGCGAATAGCTCGAATGTTGGCAGGGTCGGGGAGTTCAGCGGCAGCGCGGATAGTTTCTTCCTGGCCATTCAGCAAAATAACTTCATAGTCGGTGCTTGGATTGGTCATAATGAGATCTAGATTGTGCGACCTCTCCAGGCGTTCCTTCACGATCTCCATGTGCAGCAAGCCTAGGAATCCAATACGGAACCCGTAACCCAAAACCTGCGAATTCTCTGGCACAAACTGCAGGGCGGCATCATTGAGCTGCAACTTCTCTAGCGCATCTTTCAGCGTAGCGTAATCATCCGCAGAACTGGGGAAAACGCCGGCGTACACGAATGGCTTCACTTCTAGGTAGCCTTCGAGCGCCTGTGTTGCCGGGTCTTTTGCGAGCGTCACCGTGTCACCAACGCGTGCTTCGGAGACTGACTTCAGGTTAGTCACAATATAGCCAATCTCACCCGTCTTGAGGCTCGCCGACGGAACAGACTTAGGCGTGAGCGTCCCGGTTTCCAGAGCCAGGCCATCGCTCGCAGCTGCCATCATACGGATGTCGGCAGCTTTCTTGATCTCGCCATCCGTCACGCGAACGTACAGGATCACACCGCGATAATCGTCATACATAGAGTCAAAGATAAGCGCGCGAGTTGGCTTGTCTACCTGACCTTTTGGTGCAGGCACACGTTCGACGACGGCGTCTAGGACCGTTTCGACCCCGATGCCGGTCTTGGCGCTCACCATCAGGATATCTTCCTGCTTGCAGCCCAGCAGGTTAATGACTTCTTCACTTACCCGCTCAACATCAGCGGCGGGCAGGTCGATCTTGTTCAATACAGGAATGATCGTCAGGTCGGCGGCAAGTGCGAGGTAGACGTTTGCCAATGTCTGCGCCTGAATTCCTTGGCTGGCGTCCACAACCAACAGCGCGCCTTCACAGGCAGCAAGGCTACGCGAAACTTCGTAGCTAAAGTCGACGTGACCAGGCGTGTCGATGAGGTTCAGCTGGTGGCCCTGATAGCTCATGCGAACCGGCTGCAACTTGATAGTAATTCCCTTTTCGCGCTCCAGGTCCATACTGTCCAGCAGCTGCGCCTTCATGTCTCGCTTATCAACCGTACCGGTCAATTCCAAAAGACGATCAGCAAGAGTACTCTTACCGTGGTCAATATGAGCAATGATACAGAAATTTCGGATGTGGTCTTGTGGAGTCATAAATAGTTTATTGCATCGGCTTTGTCTGGCGGAACAAAAGCTTGTTGATCTTATTGATCACAGGGTTAGCCTCTTCCAGGCGGAAGATGCGGCTGATGATAAGGTAGGTGCCTAGGCCTACCACAACGATAATTGCAAACTTAGGAATCAGCGCAAAGAAGCGCGTATCTGTAGCGCTCAGGTCGAACGTCTTTACCGTCACATAGGTTATTACGAACATCAGACCTGTTGCAGATATCATACGTAATATACCATTAACAAAGTCAACATCAAAGAGGCCTCTCATCCTGCGTGACATTATCGAGAACAAGATGCAGACCTCAACGAACGCCACAATCGACTGTGCCGCCGCCAAACCAAGTACGCCGACGTTCAGTCCCATCACAAACCAAACCGCCAAACCAATGTTCAGCGCGATGGCCGCAATAGAAATATACAGCGGCGTTCGCGTGTCTTGCTGCGCGTAGAAACTGCGCGACGCAATGTGGTAGATCGAGCGGAAGAGGATAGCGATAGAAAGCAGGCCAAGGATGTCAGCAATCGTTGCGTCACCACCAACTTTCACAAAGCTCACGATATAACCACGACCCAAAAACGCGATAACAGCGGCTGGCAACGCCAGCCAGATAATGACACGCAAAACCGACTGCAGCTCTTTCTTAAACTGAGCCGTCTGTCCGTGCGCCAAACGCTCCGTCATCGTTGGGAACGCAGCCGTCGAAATTGCCACGCCAATCAGCGTCACCGGCACCATGTGCAACGTCTGCGCGACCTGGTAGGCAGTAATCGTACCTTCGCGCAGCCGCGACGCCAGGTTAATCTCGACGAGGTTGTTGAAATAGTCGATGCCTTGGTCGAATGAACGAGCAGGCAGCAACTTCAACACCTGCTTCAAGCCGTGGTTCTTCCAATAAATCTTGAACTGGTACACAAAGTTCATGCCGTGCATACCGATACTACTGACCAGCAGCTGGAAGATCGAACCGAGCACAACGCCGACGGCAACACCCATTATGCCGCCCTCAAATACGCGCCACTCGCCGATCGTCACGCCATTCGTCAGGAACAAGATACCGATAATGATACCCACGCTGTACATCGACGGCGCCAACGCGAAGAAGAAGAACCGGCCCACGGCCTGCTGCATACTCGCCAGCACGCTACTGATCGAGAACAGGAACGGGTTCACGGCAATCACGCGCATCATCGATACGGCCAGGTTACTGGTGCTCTCGTCCAGACCTGGCGCCACAACATACTTCACAAGCGGTTCGGCAAAGACAATGATCAAACCACTCGCGACGATGGTTGCTATCGCCATCAAGTTGATCAAGCTCGAGCTGAGCTCCCATGCCGACTTCTTGTTCCCCTTGCTCAGCCGTTCGTTGAACACCGGAATAAATGTCACGCTCAGCGCACCGCTCACCAGGATGAAAAACATGAAGTCCGGGATGGTGAACGCAACCTTGTAGGCGTCAATCGCCGTTGGATAGGTATCGTAGTAGTAGCTCAGCAAGAGCTTCTCGCGGTAAAGCCCCAAAATGTTTGCAAACAAAGTAGAGCTTGCGAGTAGGACTGCTGCCAGCCCGATGCCCATACGCACATTGGCGCGCTCTAGAAACTTATTTACCATGCTGGTGTCATTATAGTCTGTTCCAACAGATTAGAAAAGCCGCTTCGGGCGAACCTTAAAGCGGCTTTCTGTGAAGAATCTAGCTCGGTGCTACTTCAGCACAACTTCCTTCGGAAGCTTAGCATCTGCTAGGATCTTGGCAACCTCATCACCCTCGATTGTCTCCTTCTCTAGGAGCGCTTCGGCGAGCTTGTCGATAGCCTCTGGGTTGGCCTTGATGACCAGTTCGGCGCGGTGCGCGGCTTCACGGATCAAGTCCTGAACTTCCGCGTCGATAACCTTAGCAGTCTCCTCAGAGTAAGGACGGTCGTGGACCATACGGTCGAACATCATGCCGCCTTCGTTTTCATGGAAAACTTGGTCGCGGAGACCCTTACTCATACCTTGCTCGATAACCATGTCACGAGCAATCTCGGTAGCCTTACGCAGGTCGCTGCCGGCACCAGTGGTTACATTTTCGGAACCATACTTCACCTTTTCAGCAATGCGGCCACCGAGTGCGCGGGCCAAGACGTCTTTGAATTCCAGGATAGAAGTGTACACACGATCTTCAGGAGGAAGGAACCAAGTCACACCGCCTGTGCCGCCACGAGGGATAATCGTAACCTTGTGAACTGGGTCTGAGTGTGGCAGGACGTGGCCGACAATTGCGTGACCAGCTTCGTGGTACGCCGTCAGCTCTTTCTCTCGCTCTGTCATCACGCGGGCTTTGCGCTCTGGACCGATGGCGACCTTTTCAAAAGCTTCAGTTACATCGCGGTTGGTGATGTGCTTGCGGTTGTGGCGGGCAGCAACAATGGCAGCTTCGTTGGTGATATTAGCCAGGTCAGCGCCTGAGCTACCAGCGGTCTTAGCAGCCAATGCGCCAATGTTTACGCTTGGGTCGATTGGCTTCTTGGCGAAGTGAACCTTCAGGATTGCTTCGCGCTCTTTGCGCTCTGGCAGAGTGATGTTCACGCGGCGGTCAAAGCGGCCCGGGCGCAGAAGCGCAGGGTCAAGCACGTCAGCACGGTTGGTTGCAGCCAACACGATAACGTTTGTGCCGCTGTCGAATCCGTCCATCTCAACCAGAATCTGGTTCAGGGTCTGCTCACGTTCGTCGTGACCACCACCCATACCGCTACCACGGCGGCGACCGACAGCGTCGATCTCGTCGACAAAGATAATGCATGGCGCATTCTTCTTTGCCTTGGCAAAGAGGTCGCGGACACGAGACGCACCCACACCGACGAACATTTCGACGAATTCAGAACCAGAGATGCTGAAGAACGGAACGCCAGCTTCACCCGCAACGGCGCGAGCTAGCATGGTCTTACCAGTACCTGGAGGGCCAACTAGCAAGACACCCTTAGGAATCTTGGCGCCAACTTCAAGGAACTTCTTAGGGTTCTTTAGGAAGTCGACAACCTCGACGAGGTCTTCTTTGGCTTCTTCGTTACCGGCAACATCCTTGAAGATGACTTTGTCTTTTTCGTTGCCATAGAGGCGAGCCTTTGACTTGCCAAACCCGAGAGCTTGGTTGTTCTGGCCTTGAGCCTGACGGAACATAAACAGGAAGAACGCACCGAACAACAGAACTGGCAGGAAGATACTAGCGAGATTCCAGAGTGTTGCACCCGTATCGCTTGGCTTCTTGACGTCAATCTGTGCCTTAGTATCGTGGCTCAGACCTTGATCATAGATGCTGCTCCCATCTTCCTTGTACGCGCGCTGGGAAGGTTTACCCTTGTCCTGCTCGCTCATTGGCGTAATCAAAAGCTCGTTACCAGAGATATCAATCTTGGCAATTTCACCATTGTTAGCCTGGCGTATGACGTCGCTCAGTGGAACGTCCTTCAAATTTTGCTGTGGCGTGTAGACCGCCCACAACACTAGGGCAAGTACGATAAGCATCGCCCAGAAAACAGTGTTGCGCATAAACTTACTTGGTTGTTTCGGTTTCAAAATGCGTCGTCCTTTAATTAATAGTTGGTCCTAGGGGACCCCGGCATTACCTTAGCTTACCATGTCCGGCCTCTGCTCGACAATTACCTCACGGGGGAGGGCGCGCAGTTGCCAGCTTGCGTCGATCGGGAAGGTTCGATGCGGTTTTGCGACATGCACGAATAGCAAGGCACGATCCGCTAGAGGGCGCGTGATAGACTTCCCAACTTTTCGTCGTAAAACTGTTTGTAGGAGCTCATGTGCGACATTTTGTGGCATCATAATGAATTCGTAGCGGGGGAGCGACAGAACAGGGGAGTCTACCAAATCATTCTCAGTAAGCCAAGTGGCCGCCTCATGATCTATCTGCTCTGTCAATTCGTTTTGTCGCACAATATATCCATATAATCTGTCCTTGAATTCACTAGACACTTTGGGTAGTAGTTCCTGCCTGACGCGATTCCGTAGATATCGCATATCGTCATTAGTGCTGTCGTGTCGCCACTTCAAGTCCCGTTCCTCCGCAAATGCCCGAATTTCAGCCTTGGTCAACCCGAGCAACGGTCGAATAATCTCGTCGGTCGAACGCAGCGAACTCAGCCCTCTCCAACCCGTCCCACGGAGCATATTAATAATGGCAGTTTCAATAAGGTCATCCTGATGATGGGCGGTCAAAATCGCCAAAGCGTTGTATTTTTTGCACATAGCACGAAGGAAGGCGTACCTTTCACGACGCGCCTCTTCCTCGCTCGCTTCGCCGTCCAAACCCAGTTCAATCATTTCAAACTTTATATTGTGCGACATTGAAACTCGACGCACCAGCTTGGCATCCTCGGCTGAATCATCGCGAATCCCATGGTCAACATGCACCGCCACCAACTCTACACCGCGTAAGTGGCGCACCAAATCTAGCAGAACCATCGAGTCCACTCCCCCGGATACCGCTACGATATATACGCCTGGCTTCAAGTTAACAGAGATCACGTCTGTTATTACACCGTAAAAGACTATTTCACACAAGTGATATACTTGAGGTACTATGCAGCATCTATACCTCCTCCGCCACGGTCAAAGCGAAGCTAACGAGCATCACATCATTGCCGGCTCGCACGACTCTCCCCTGTCCCCCATCGGTATCGCCCAAGCGGAATACGCTGGCGACACGGCCAAACGCTTCTTCAAATTCGACCTGATAGTAAGCTCGCCCATGAGCCGCGCCCTGCAAACTGCGCGCATCGTTGCCGAACGGATTGGCTATCCTACCGACCAAATTCTCGTCATCGATGACCTACGCGAACGTAATCTCGGCGACGTTGAGGGCAAGGATTACTCCCAGGCGCCGCACCACAATGGCAACTACGAAGACGCCGAGAACGTACCCGGCGTCGAACCGATCGGCGACCTGCTCACCAGAGTTCAAGGCGTCCTAAACGAGCTCCACGACCGACCGGAGCAAAACATTCTGATCGTCGCGCACAACGGCTGCGGTCGCATGCTCAAAGTCGCGCTAGCCAATGAGCCAGCCATGTCGATGTACGATCAACCGCGGACCGAGAACGCGATTTTTTACCAACTCTCTTAAACTTTTACGAAATCGTCATCCGTCAGTAAAGGCAGTATTCGCAGAGCGTTCTTTATGACGTCAATCGTGTTGTCGACCTTTGGCGTAAGGGCATCTAGCTCCTCTAATGTGACCCATTTGTAATCGGAATATTCACTTTCGTTCAGCACAACATCGCCGCCCTCATGCACTGCAACGTAGTGCGGCAAAACCATATGTAGGCCGTTTTTCTTCTGGAAATGGGCATTGTAACAACTGAACATCGGCGCCACGCGCAT
>CAZPGP010000002.1:26555-77732 GCA_964586395.1 uncultured Candidatus Saccharibacteria bacterium | reverse complement strand
GTCGTCCGCTGCCGGAGGTCTCCGAGTGGCCGACCAACTTCACGCCGCCGCCCGGGTCTCAGTCGCCGCAGGTGGCATTGCCCTACACGGTTCAGCCGGGGCAGTGCTACGCAGTGATCGAGAGGGACGTCGAAGCTGACCACTACTTCACGTGGTCGTTCGGCAACGAGTACCCGCGTTTCCGTGTCGTGGGTGCAACCAAGTACGTGTGGGTGTACTTCAACGGACGCCATGCGTTCCTCAAGCAGTCGGAGGTTGCCATCGCGTGACCAAGCGCCCGGTGCGGTCTCAGTGCCGCACCGGGCGCACACACCCACTGCGGGGCCGCAGCTTGATCTTTTTTGTTGAGCTAAAATTCCTGTAATATAAGTACATGCCTACCAAAATCTCTGACGGTACCATCCATACGCTACCTGCCGATATGCGCAAGGCATTGGTGGCTGAACCGGACGCGCTGGCAGCCTGGGAGGATATTACCCCGTTAGCCCGCAATGAATGGATTTGCTGGACCACAACGGTTAAGCAACAGACTACTCGAGACGATCACGTCAAGCGAACGGTTATTGAACTTATGCAGGGGAAACGCCGCCCATGTTGCTGGGTTGGCTGTATCCATCGCCCAGACAAGGCGATAAGCCCCTCCGTGCAATGGGCGCTGGGCAAGCGGTCCAAGAAATCATAATGAAAGCTCCGGCAAAATGTCGGAGCTTTTTATATAAGTTGCTATTGTAATATTGTGTGACACACAGTATACTCCAAATCATGAATGACATGGACGATCTCTTCGCCAATCAGACACTGGAGCTCCGCCGCGGCACGATCGTGTTGGCTATTTTGAGCTGTCTGCGCACGCCGTTGTATGGGTATGGCCTGCTGCAAACACTTGAGCAGTCGGGCATCGCTGTTGACGCAGGCACGCTGTATCCATTGCTTCGTCGCCTCGAGAAACAAGGTGTTCTGGAAAGCAACTGGAACACAGATGACCAGCGGCCGCGCAAGTTTTATCAGCTCAGCCCTGACGGCGCCAAGCTGTACAAGCGTCTGATCGACGAATGGTCTCGCACAAATGCAAAGTTGGAAGTAATGATCAAACAAGGAGAATCACATGAGTAATTTGCCCCAGCGATACGCCTATGCGGTCACTCGCAACCTGCCCGAAGCGCAGCGCGAGGAAGTGCTTAAGGAGCTTCAGACGACCATCGAAGACATGGCCGCTGACCGTGCCAAAAGCGGCACGCCAACCGAAGCCGACTACAAATCCGTACTGAAGGAGCTCGGCAATCCAGATCATCTGGCCTACAAGTATACCGCCACGGGGCGCTACCTGATCGGTCCGCGCTTCTATGACATGTGGTTGCGCCTGTTGAAGACGCTGCTGGGTATTGTGCCTGGCATTGTTGCGGCGGTTATGCTGGCGGTTGGCTTTGCTGAAGGTGGCGGGCCGGTTATGAAGATTATTATCGAGGCGATCGGCACGGGTATTATGGTCGGCATCCACATTTTCTTCTGGGTAACACTGGTATTTGCCGTTATGGAGCGAACTGATGTCAAGCCAGAGACATTTGTCGAGGATTGGAAGCCCGAGCAATTACCTCAGGTCCCCAAGAATACAAAGCGACAGATCAGCATGGCTGAGGGCGTCACGGGCGCTGCTTTGATTGCGTTGGGTATGGCTTGGGTGGCAGTTTCGCCGATGATAAATGTGAAAGACGGCGCTCAGCTTCTGAGCCCTGAGCTCTGGAACTTCTGGGTTCCTGCGTTCTTTGCGCTGTCATCTTTGGCGATCGTGCAGGAGATTGCTCAAGCCAAAATCGGCAATTGGACAACTCCGCTAACCGTTACGAATGTACTTCTGGGTATCGCAAGTATCGTATTTGTGTTCACGCTAGTCACAACTCAGCAGGTTGTCAATCCGGCATACGCCGAAGCCTGGGGCTGGAATAAAGCCGAGGGCTTTGACGAAGCTATGCGTTGGACCGCCGCAATCACGCTTGCAACTGTCGTCTCCACATATGTGTGGGGGTCGGTGCAATCGGTTATCCTAAACCGTCGATTCGTCAAAAAATCAGAATAATAAGCGCTGTTTGTAATAGGCGTTAGCCTCGGCCCAGAGCCGGGGCTTTTGTTTTGGCGACTAATGTGGTTTAATATGCCGGTCAGAAAAAGGAACGACGCTGGAGGAACTACGATGTGGACCAGCAAGACCGGACAGTTCGACGCGGCTGAGACCAGCCGACTGGAGACGATGCCCGCCGCCCAACTGGCGGCGGCACTGATCGGCTCTGGTCCGGTGGTCGCCCTGCGCGCCCTGACGGAGGTCAGGCTGAACGGCGACACCTCCAAGCTCCACGAGCTGCTGCGCAACCAGGCGCTCACCGCCTACTGGCGGGGGTACGCCGGCGACTTCGGCCTGGACGGCAAGGAGCCCGGCTACGCCCGGGAATTGGAGGCGATCCTCGCCACGCTCTGAGCCGCTGACTGCGGATGGTCGCGCCCGGGACGAGTGTGTCCTCGGGCGCGACCTCCGTGCCGATTTTGAACTTATTTAGTAGATATACGTAACGCTATTGCCAAAGATATCGCGTAGTCGCGGGACAGAAGACGCGTCGGTGATGACGATGTAGGGTCGATTGCGTTTTTGGGCGTTATCAGCACAGTCTTTGACGGCGGCAATTAGGTCGCTGGTTTGTTCTTTGCTGGGTGCGCGGTATGTCTGAAGCGTAAAGATATTTCCATTACATAACCCTGTCTGCGGCGTGCCGTCGGTTGTGTATTGCATTAGGTGACTCCAGTTTGTGAGCCTGGCATTGCCCATAAGCGTGTCTGAGTCTGGATTAAAGTGCAGACTGACCGAGTTGGAATAGAGCTGATTTGATGATCCGAGCTCCGCGTAGTGCGAGATATCAGGGTTGGCGCGTTCAATGCGAAAGAGATTGCCAACGATGATACGGGCGCGTCCGAGCGGGTTGGTTGTTATGCCGGCCAGGAGTATAACTCCAAGCCCGACGGCGAGCGGTAAAACGATCCATCGGTAGAGTGCAGCAACCCGCTGATGAATGACCGTCGCCAGCGCAATGACAGCGACAACGAGAAGGATAACCTCGAGAAGATACGAGATCTTGATACCGTAATATCGGACTTCACCAACGGTCACGAGCTGGAAGGCAACGAACCCGCCAACCAAGACAAAGAGCGGCAGAAGCGCATTGCCTGCTAGTTTTTGCCAGCCGGTTGGTATGCTGCGACTACACAGTAGCCACACCGTTAGCGCTAGGCCCGCCGCAACGATGCCGTAGTTGAACTCCTTTAATCCGCCAGTGGCGTTGAGGCCTTGCTCGGCGGAAAGGGTAGCGTAGCGAAGGTGTAGGTAGAGTGGTAAAAGTTGCGCGACAAAGGCGGCAATAACCCAAGCCCATTGTTTGCTTGTGACCATGCGAAGGAGTTTGCGCAGACCTTTAGTCTCTGACCACAGATACAGGATAGGGATTATCAGGAGCGCTGGTGCGAGCAGCGGTCCCCAGCTCATTGCCGCACCGAAGGCAAGCGCCAGATAGGCGGTGATGAACCATCGTGACTGCGCCGAGTTGGGCTTGAGGTCGTAGAGGAACATCATGCCACAGATCAAAAGCGCAATAATGTAGAAGAAGCTCAAGAAGCCTTCCTGGGCCAGCGCAAACAGATATATCCCTGACAGTACCGGTCCGATGCCCAACGCGAGCAGCAGGAGCGAGGGCTGCTTCCGCCCAGGTAGACTTGCGCGGAGTTGGGCCGCCATCAGGAGCGCAAGGTAGGCGACGAGCGCGCCCCAGGCCACATACATTCCGGCGTAAATACGGGCATTTACGGTCCAAGTTTGGTCGTGCTGGTTAATGTCCAGGCCATGCATCAGGAACGCACTAGAGACGTGGAAGCCGCGCGGGTAATACTCGGCCGTCCTGTAGTCGATGTGCTGAGTGTTGCTGGACTGCGCGAGAATGGTGTAATGGCTGCCTCCGTCGGAACCTTGGACGCTGGCAAGCGCTGCGATTCGCGTCAGGTCATTCGGGCCGAAACAGAGCAGGCCAAGCGGTACTATAAAGAAAAGCGCCGTCACCAGGCCGGCCGTATCGGTTTTATTCCAAATCTGAAGTGGCTGGCGTGGAATATTCCTGAGTGTCGCCAGAAGTCCTAGTGTCGCGCCGGTGACGAGTAAGCTAAGCGTACCGAATTTAGTGTCGGGCAAGGCAAAGAACTGGACGACGGCCGCCACTTGCACGATGCTCAGCGCTAGCAGGAACCCAGCAGCCAGTCGAGCGGGTAGGCTACTAAACACCTTGGGATACGGCAGCCCGATAGCCAGCACGACAACGAGCGCAATGACATAGAGCGCCCCGAAGCCAAACAGGAAGAGTATCTGTCCAAGTAAAAGCCCTAACATGCTCAGCAAGAGAGGTCTGTTGGAAGTGACGAACCTTAGGATGGTGGTATCCGCCATACGCTCCTTCGCGCTAGCTTTAGTATGGACGAATTATAGCAGATATTACTTGGCTCGTTCGTCCATCATCGTTAGGAGTTTGCTAGTAGTGTTCCAGTTGCGGATGGTGATGTTCTGATACATCGGCGTTCCGACGATCTTGTTGATGTGGCTGCGGGTAATGTTGCGTAGGGTGCGCCAGAAATACAGGACGTCGTCACCCTTTGCGGCTGCGTCGACGCCTTCGCGAAGTGTGATGTTGCTCAAGGCTTCAGTTGCGGTGAGCGGGTCGCGTACGAACAAGACGTCGTAACGGTATTCGTCTGGTCGTGTACCGAAGTCTCTGGGTGCGTCGTGTACGATAGATTTCATCTGAGCGTGCGAGCGGAACATAACAGGTGCCTTGTAGCCGAACGATTTGCCCATTGCGGCCATGAACCTGGCGTCGATCTTGGCGACATCAGTCTCTGGTGAGCTAAACAAGACATTGCCACTCTGGATGTATGTGGCGACGTCGTCGAATCCGGCTTCGACGAGGCTGGCCTTGAGGTCGGCCATCTTGATGATGTTATTGCCGCCGACATTGATGCCGCGGAGAAGTGCAACGTATTGGGTCATGAGATCAGTATAGCAACAAAAATGCCCGAGCATTTGGCGCTGCTCGGGCATTCGGTTTTGTGCGAGTTGAACTAGCTGTTCAGCTGGCGGCGACGAACGATTGCGTAGGCAACCATTGGGACGCCGATTGCTACCAAGATCAGGCTGCTGAAGTTCTTGCCAGCAGGCTGGATGGTGGCGACGGTTGCAACAGGTGATGCAACTGATGCGCCGGCTGAAGTGTCAGGCAGTTCGGCTGGCAGCGTTTCTTCGACTACTACTGGTTCAGCTTCAGGAGCTTCTGGCTCATCGACAACTGGTGGGTTGCCAGCACCTTGGCCGGGCTGTTCGGGCTCGGTAGGAGCTTCTGGCTCCTCTGGGCAAGGTGGGCATGGGCACTGCTCGATTGTTGCGTGAACGCACATTTCGGTGCAGTCATCGCCAGAGATGTGGATGTCGTATTCGCCAGCACGGAGGTGCTTGAAGGTGACGCTCTCGGTGGCGCGGCTTTCGACAAAGACATCTTTGGTCTGCCAACCGACACGGACGGTGTAGGTCACGGCGTAGTCGTTAGGGTTGGTGATGGTAAGGTTCAGGCGGCCGCTCTTCTCGCCTGGGTTAACGCAGTCGCAAGCTTCTACGCTGACGATTGGCAGTTCGCGAGTGTGACACTCGGCGATACTAGCAGTTGCTGATGCTTCAGTGCCTCGTGGGCCGGCTACATCGATGCTGTAGTCGCCGGCGGCAAGTTCGGTGAAGGCAATGTCGTTGACGCCTTCGCCGGGAACGGTAAGGGTCTTTTGTACGCCATCAACGGTGATGGTGTATGTTTTGTCGTGTTTGTTAGGGTTGGTGAGGGTGACGTCGAACGTACCTTCTGGCACGCCTGGCTCTACGCACCCACCTGGGATGACCACAAGAACTGGGTCTTGGATCTTATCGCTACCTGCTGAAACCGGTGTCGCAGACACAAAAGCCGCCGCCAAAATGGCTACCACTGTCAATGAACACCACGTAAGAGACTTCACTAACACGTGAATTCCTCCCCTTATTTGTTGATGGAAGTAACTATATAACTTAGTTTGTAATAAATCAAGAATATTGTATAACGTAAGCATTACAAATGCGCTATACTGTGAGCATATGGGTGGCAAAAAATCTTCACGCAAAGCTTCGAAAAACCAAAAGAATCAAAAACTTCACCACTGGATCTGGCGGTCTCACCCCAAGATGTGGAAGGTGCTTGGGTGGGTGTTGGGCATACTTGCTGCGCTCGCATTGGTTATTTACATTGCATTCCAGGTGAGTCCGTGGCCGAACTCTTTATTAATACGATATGAATTCACTAAGGGCGGAGAGCGAACGAGCAAAGCGCTCGAGCCGTTTGTGCCAGACAATATCGTGTCGGTTGATAATCAGCAGTATCGAGCAAACGACGCCAACGGACGTTTGGACGTGTTCTATCCAAAGGGAACTGACAAGCAACTTCCGACTATCGTATGGACTCACGGCGGCGGTTGGGTCTCTGGCGACAAGGACGAAGTCGATAATTATCTGAAAATTCTAGCCGCCAAGGGCTTCACGACCGTGGGCGTTGACTACACGATCGCCCCGGAAGCGCAGTATCCGACCCCGCTATTCGAGCTTAACGACGCGCTGAAGTACATTCAGGACAACGCCAAGCGCCTGAACATCGATAGCAACAAGATCATCCTGGCAGGTGACTCTGCTGGCTCGCAGATCACAGCCCAAGTCGCCAACGCCATTACAAGCCCTGAGTACGCTAGCAAGATAGGTATGCAACCAACCTTGGAAGCTTCAAAGTTGCGCGCAGTGCTGTTGAATTGTGGCGCATATGACCTGAAATTGCCGAACTATAACGGTCCATTTGGCGGTTTCTTGCGCACGGTGCTGTGGGCCTACTCTGGTACGAAGGACTTCATGAACGACCCTAAGCTTCAGACTGCGTCAGTTGTGAATTACATTACGCCCGCGTTCCCGCCAGCATTCCTGACGGCCGGAAATGTCGACCCGCTTTTGGCTCAATCGACTGAGCTTGCCAAGAAGTTGGACGGAATGAAGGTCCCTACGTCGCAGCTCTTTTACCCGGCCGATCACCAGCCAGAACTCAACCACGAGTATCAGTTTGACCTTGATACGAGTGATGGCATGAAGGCCCTGGACCAGATGGTTGAATTCGCCAAGCAGCGTACCGAATAAGATCGTTTTGTTGTCCTCACGCCCAGAGTTATTGCTTCTGGGCGTGAGGACTGCGCTAGCCTCGGGCCGCCCTGGCAAGTTGCCGAGCGTGCCGCGTGATGACATAGCGCGTTGCAGGGGTCGGGCTGGCTTTCAGCGCTTGTTCCAGCGTGAGCCAAACTGGCCGCGAACCCTCGCGTGGGTCGACTTGGATAGCCGTACCCTTGGGGATGGCGCAGATGAAGCTGTGCCATCGATGGATGTCCGCACCTCGGCGACACTGGTCGCCGCGGATGTCGTCCGTTGCGAGTAGCCGGAAAGCCCGTGCCGGCAAGCCGACCGTCGTCTCCTCCCGCAGCTCGCGCCGGGCGCTGACGGCCGGATTTTCACCACGATCGACATGTCCAGCCGGCGGCGTCAGGCCGAACGGATAGGCCATCCGCTCGAAGAACAGGAACTTGCCCTCCCCATTGTGGGCGAACACCCCGGCTGTTTCGTGCCAGTATTCACGCTGATCGTCGATCCACCAGTTGATGGCCGGATCAATGATGAGCGCGCGCGGACCAACGTAGGCGCATGCCGTGCAGCGGTACACTAGCTTGCCGTGAGGCCGCTGTGAACGAATCGTTCCATCCCGCAGACAACCCGGGCAGTAGGTGTGTGCCTGGTTGTCGGTGGGGAGCTTGAAGGTGATCTTCATCGCCGCTTCCTCTCGGTCTTGTCCGCCTGTTCGCGAACTTTGGGGGTTGTTTCGCTGTACTTGATGATGTGATGGGTGCCACACACAGGGCATTCGACGTAGTATTCACGGCTTGGCCTATCGCCGCCGTAGTTGGCGCCGAAGTAGCCGACCTTCACATCTTCGATCTCGGCCACGAGCTGCGACCTGCAGCCGCGGCATTCGAACCCGAATCCGAAGGGCTGTTCACGCGTGATCTTCACGGTCGTTCATCCTTTCGCGGTCAGGGTACGCTATGATAGTAGCGAGGGGACCACCCCCTGTCATAAGCAAGGTAATTTGAGTCAAAAAGTTTTGAGTATGCTCAGTTGGATCCAATATCACATCCTTGTTGAGCTAACCCGCCACTCGATGCGACGGTATAGCCAGCTGCGACCAAAGGATGTCGAGGGCAATCTGTTTACGTATCACCTGAACGGGCTTGTCAATGACGGCCTGGTCGAGAAGGCCGAAGGGCAGTATCAATTGACCCTAAAGGGCCTGCAGTTTGTTGGGACGCTCAGCCTTAAGACCGGGCGGACGCGGAAGCAGCCGAAGATTTTGAATGCAATTATTTGCCGCAACAAAGCGGGGGAGTATCTGTTGACCCGTTGGCGTCGCCAGCCGAACGCTGGGCTCGTGAGTTTCCCGCATGGCATGATGCACTACGGCGAGGCCGTCCTAGACATGGCAGCGAACGAACTGCGCGAGAAAGCTGGTCTGAGGGCAGACTTGGAATATCGCGGAGATGTGTATGTGCGCGGCATGTTGGCCGGCATGCTGGATCGTCACGCGCTGGTGCATTTGTATGACGCGACCAATATAGAACCGGCGGAAGAGGAGGCTGACTCCGAGGTTGGCGAAAGCTTCTGGACAAAGCTGGAGCTGCTGCGGCCAGAGGAGTTCGTGCCTGGTTTCTACGAGATAGCGCAGCTAGTAGACGCAGGTGCGACGGGGAGGATCTTTGCCGATATCGAGGTGGAAGTTGGGGCACCCTCACATGCTGACTAGTTTGATATACTGGAGACACAATGCCGGTCCGATTAGTAAACACATGTGAACAAGCCGCAAACGGCGTACCCCCAACCGGGGCCGACAATGGTCGCCGCAGTGGTAATGCCTGGTCGTCGATAAATGGCACGGTCACGACAACCACCGCTCAGTTCGTGCACGGCACGAAGAGTATCAAACTTGATATCAGCACGAGTTCGTCACTGCAAGGCGTGATGTGGGACGATACGTCCTTTCGGGTGACGACAGCAACAACCTCCTATATGAGGTTTTACTTTCGGCTGGAGTCGCTACCGAGTGTCACGCACCGATGGGTGACGTTTGGCTCCGCCGGTGGCGCTGCTTATTTGGGTGGTCTACTTCTGAAAGCGAACGGTACGTTCGATCTGGCGGACGCGAGCGTCACGGGTCGAGCAACCAGTAGTACGCTAGCTCTGAACCAGTGGTATCGCATGGAAATCCAGATGGTCTCGCATGCGAGCGCTGGATCGATGACGGTCAGGCTCTTTACGGGGGCGAATCTAGACGGCATAACGCCCAACGAGACGATTACTTATACCAACCAGAACACTGATGGTGCTGCGGCCCAGTGGTTTAATATTGGCGGGACGCAGGCTGCCGGCACTTTTGGTATGTGGCTGGACAGCGCCGAGGTGAACGACCTCGATTGGCCAGGGCCATTTGTGCCACCCATTCCGAGCCATTACGAGACAGTATTTGCGAACGGTACGTATCCGTACTGGACGCCGGCTACTATGAACGACTTTGCAGACCCCAGTAGTTACGCAATGGGCATGTATTTCACTCCGTCTAAGAACGGCAAAGTCTACGGTGGCGCATGGTGTAACCACCTGGCCGCGACATCAGCTGAGGGCGGAACGACGCCGCAAATAGCCCTGTTCCCCGGCCCGAGCGGTGGCACGAGCGCGATCGCGACCAAGACATCCACGATCACCGAGATTAGGGGTAACTGGAATTATCAGCTATTTGACACGCCAATTCCCGTGACGGCTGGGACGACCTATATGATCGTTGTCCTTCGCAAGAGCTATCCGTTCCAATCATCGCTGTTCACCTCGGATCAAACCCAAGGTAACTTGACCGCGCCCGGCAACGGCTCGACCGACAATAACTTCTTCACGGTAAGTACCTCGATGGTTAAGCCAACGACTGCTTTTGGCTCTACATGGTATGGATTGGACGTGCTATACAAGGCAGACCAGACTGAGTCTTGGGGTTTACCGCTCGCCTAACTGGCTTGCGGTTGTGTGTTACGCGAAACAATACCGTCTATCGAACTAGCGCGTTGATTGAGCGGACGTTGCTGTGGGCGGCGGATTGGTTGTGCGACAGGTGAGCGACGAACGATATCATTCTGAATCACACGGGTTCGCACAGGTTGAATTGGCCGGACCGCATGACGGGGAGCGGCGATATCCATGACGGGGCGCTGGCGTTGGGCTGGCCCGGTGCTGACAGTGGCAACAGGCGTTGGCTGGGTAGCTTGTGTAGATGGCGCAACGGCTTGTGGGCGATTGATCGGCGCAGGGGCTATTGGCACCGGCGTGAGCCTCTGCTGTCTTTTGCGTGCCGCTCGCGACTGCAGCCACACCATTAGGACGCCTACCTGATACATCAGAATGATCGGCACAGCCAGGATTGCCTGGTTGGTCACGTCAGGCGTTGGCGAAATGATAGCCGCAACGATAAATGCGCCCAATATGACGAATCGTTGAAAACTCATCAGATTCTTGGGTGGGATCGGCTTGATGGTGTTGATGATCATAAGGATCAGTGGGATCTGGAACAATGCCGCAAACCCCAGTACATAGGTCACGACAAATGCCAGGTATGACTCGACGGTCAGCATCGCCGAGACGTTTTCGATCGTAAATCCGGTCAGGAAGTGCAACGCCGCAGGTAGCCCGGCGTAATAAGCGAATAGCCCGCCGCCGATCGCCAGCAGGAAAGAGGCGAATATAAAGAAAAACACCGAACGCTTACGCCGCTTGTCCATCAACGGCTCCAGGAATCGATATAAATGATAAATAATTACAGGCAAAATAACCGCCAGACCAAAGTACAGCGAAACTTTAAATATAAAGTTAAAGCCGCCAATTGGCGTCAGATACACCAGCCGTTGCCCGCCCAACGGTTCCATGATGACCGCCATGATCTGATCTTTGATCGCGTAGCTCGCCGAGCTAGCAACTATCAACGTCAAAATTATCCAGAACAATCTGGTTCGTAGCTCATGGAGATGGTCAATGAGCGTCAGTTGGGTTGAGCGAACGGTGTCCTTAGGACTTGTTTTGGTTGTTGGCTGAGCTCTTGTCATCACTCACACCTTCACTCACACCTTTGCGGATTTCTTTGATTGAACTACCGAGGCTGCGTGAAAGCTCTGGGAGTTTCTTGGCTCCGAACAAAAGCAATACGATAACCAGAATAATAATCAGTTCTGGTGTGCCGATCCCAAAAACGTCAGCGGCATAAATACTCATACTATTCCCTCTCTTCACATATAGTTATGCTTCCCCTTAAGCTTAAAACGTCTTGGGTCTAAATAGCAAGAGGTAAGCCCCACTGTTCACTTGATTTATGAGATATTCCTACCTAGAATAAACCATAAGCATACAACCAAAGTAGTAAAGGAAACATAGCAGTACATGTCTCGCCTCCCGACACCTGGTAGCGACAACGGTACATGGGGTGATATCCTCAATGACTTCCTGTTGGTGTCCCACGATACTGGCGGCACGCTGAAGAGCGGAGTCGTCGGTGACGGACAAATCTCGGCGATTAGCCAGAGCAAGATTACTAACCTGGTGAGCGATCTCGCCGCCAAGGAATCTGCAGCCAACAAGGGAGCCGCGAGCGGTTACGCAAGCTTGGATGGTACAACCAAAGTGCCGATCGCCCAGATACCGACCGGCTCAAGTGGTACGACCGTCGCCCTGGGAAATCATACGCACACTGGTACGTTTACGCTTTCGGCCTTCTCTAAGCAGGGCGTACTGTCCGTTGGGGCTGGCACGCTCCGACTGCCCATCGAGGGTAGTTATACGATCACGGGCGTACGGCTGATGGTAGGTACGGCGCCAACGAGTCAGGCCTTGCTGGTTGACGTGAACAAGAACGGCACAACTATATATACGACACAGGCGAATCGTCCGACGATCGCTGCTGGTGCAAATACGGGCGGTCCAGGCGCGACGCCGGATGTGACATCGCTAGTCGCTGGCGATTATCTAACGATCGACATTGACCAAGTAGGTGTATCGGTCGCTGGTTCTGACCTCGTAGTTTCGATTATCGTGACACATGCAATTTAATTTCGCCCAAAATGTGCTTTACCGCCGAGGCAGCCTATGATAAAAACATTGCATGCGAGCGCTTATGCTTGTTATCATAATCTTATAAACCAAACAATCTTTAGGAAATAAAAAAATGAGTGTCATGAGAGAGCGAATAGACGAAATACTAAACAAGCCAATGTCGCGGCAGCAATTCCTAAAGAATATGGGACTGCTCGTATTGGCCGTGACGGGCATCACTGGCCTCATTAATACTTTTGAAGGTAAGAACTCATCCAAGGTCGCGGGTGGTAGCGATAGCATGGCATATGGCGCGTCAGCCTACTCTGGCGGCAAGAAGCCTGTATAGAAAGGGGATAGGCAATGCGTGTAAGCTTAGTCCAGACATTCTTACGTCGTGCCGTCCGCGGACTAGCAGTCCTCGGTGCAGTAACGACTCTTGCTCTGACGCCTCTATCTGTCCATGCCGATAACTACGGTAGCGGCAACTATAACGGTGACGTCTATGGCTCATCAACCACGCCAAGCACGGGTGGTGGCAACTCGTCTTCCGGCTCTGGTAGCCCATCGTCGAGTGCTGGCTCGCCGACGGCACCAGCTTCCTCTTCGGGGACTCACGAGTCCACGGTTGTTGAGACGCCATCGGGTATGGAGGTTGCTATTAACCTTGCAAATGGTCAAGCGATTCCGTCTACTGGCTACTACATCACGATTACTCCGCTAAACGGTGAAGGCAAATCGTTTGATAAGGCCGAGATCTACCTAGATGGCAAGCTAGCCTATAGTGGTGCGCCAGATTCAACCGGCACGCTTAAGTGGTTATGGGATACCGCTAAAAATCCAGCGACGAAAGTTAAGATCGTCGTGTATGGTCCCGGCAGCGGCACAACCACGAAAGAATTTGACGTAACGGTAACTCTGGTTGCGCCATCGACCTCCAAGCCAAACTCTGACACCTCCAACCCAACGGTGGCTCCTGCGACTGACAGCGGTTGGCCTGCCTGGCTGACCTGGTCTCTTGTTGGCCTCGGCATACTGCTAGTTATCGGCTTCATCATCTGGTTGATTGCGCGTCGTCGCAAGGACGATCAACTGCCTCCGCCGACCTTTACGTCAATGCAGTAGGCTAAGACTTGCTATACCTGATATAATAGTTGGTAATTATGAACAAAACATCTGCACCCCGAGTTTTTAAGCGCGCCAAGATTCTGGCAACCGTCGGCCCCGCTACCGACAGCTACGAAAAAATTGAAGAAATGGTTAAGGCTGGCGTTAATGGTTTTCGTCTAAACTTCAGCCACGCGACCGAAGAGCAAGCTATTCGCTGGGCCGCATGGGTTCGCCAGGCGAGTGAAGCCTGCGAAAAGCCAGTGACTATTCTTCAAGACCTGCAAGGCCCTAAGATTCGCCTCGGCGACTTTGACGGCAAGGTTAACCTCCACAAGGACCAAGAGCTTCGTCTTGTCTTTAAGGGTGAGTACGATGGCGCTAATACATTCCCGATTCAGTACGACCTCAGCAAGAAAGTAAAAGCTGGCGAACGCCTGTACATGTACGATGGCAAAGTTCGCACCACTGTCCTCAGCACCGAAGAAAACGTTGTAAACGTCCGCGTTGAAAATGACGGTTTTGTCCTGCAGCGTAAAGGCATTAACCTGCCTGACACTGACTTTGGCGGTGACATCCTGACGCCAAAAGACCTGAAAGACATCGAGTTCGGCGTTACCCAAGATTACGACTACGTTGCGTTGAGCTTTGTGCAGAGTGCCTCTGACATCAAGCTCCTCAAGGACATGTTGAAGGAGAGGGGCTCAGAAGTCCGAGTTATTGCTAAGGTTGAAACTCCGGCTGCAATTGCCGATGAAAATCTCGAGGAAATTGTAAAGATTTCTGACGGTGTAATGGTCGCTCGTGGTGACCTCGCCGTTGAGGCTAGCCCAGAAGTTGTGCCTATCGTGCAGCGTCGCATCCTGGCCCTCTGCCAGAAGCACGGCAAGATCAGCATTGTTGCTACGCAGATGCTTATGAGCATGGTGGACAGTCCGGAGCCAACCCGCGCCGAGGTTAGCGACATCGCGACCGCAGTTATTAGCGGCGCCGACTGTCTGATGCTGAGCGAAGAATCAGCCATGGGCAATTACCCAATCGAAGCTATCGCAACAATGAAGCGCGTGATTCTCTACACTCAAGAGCACGAACCAGTTCGCCCGATTCTCTACAACGAGGAGGACCTGAATGACGACCGTCGTCAGGATTCAATCAGTTCTGCGGTGACCACCCTGGCCCACCAGATTGGCGCCAAGGCCATCATCTGCGAAACAAAGACAGGCGCTACTTCACGCAGCATTGCCAGTCACCGCCCATCGATGCCGATCGTTTCAGTCACATCTGTTCCGCGTGTCGCTCAACAGCTGACGCTTCTGTATGCGAACAAGAGTTTCCTTCGTCCAGACGGCGAAAATGCTGGCCTCGACCTAGCGAAAGAGCTACGCGAGCAAGACTTCTTCGAAGCTGGTTCAACTGTCGTGGTCGTCTCAGGCCAGCAGCCTGGCGTTCCTGGCAACACCGACACTATTCGCGTGCGCGTCCTCGAGTAATCTCGACAGACAGGGTTGTCCAAAGAGCCAACGTGTCTATTCTTTGTAGTGAGAAAACATCGAACTTATGCTTAAATAAAATCGATGTCATTTTACAAGAAAACAATTTTGGATGTGCCTTTGGATGGTCAGCGCGTTTTGCTGAGAGCTGACTACAACGTGCCGCTCGAGAACGGGAAAGTCGCCGACGATTACCGTATTTCACAATCATTGCCGACAATACAGGAACTTCGCCAACGCGGCTGTCAGATTGTGATCTGTTCACACCTTGGGCGACCAGAAGGTCAGCCAAATCCAGGGCTTAGCTTGGCGCCTGTGGCTGAACGTCTCAGTGATCTACTGGGTGAGCACGTGGCCTTTGTGCCAGAATGCGTGGGCGACCGCGTTGTCCAGGCGGTTAAGAATATGGGCAGCGGCCAGGTAGTGCTTTTGGAGAATTTGCGTTTCCACCCCGAGGAAGAGGCCAACGACGACGCCTTTGCGCAGCGGCTTATGACCGATACGGGCGCGAAGTATTTTGTGCAGGACGGTTTTGGCGTGGTGCACCGCGCGCACGCCAGTACAGAGGCAATTACGCATCATTTGCCGAGCGTTTCTGGACTTCTACTTCAGCGTGAAGTCACGACTATCATGGCGGCGATGGAGAATCCGAAGCGGCCAATGGTTGCTATCGTGGGCGGAGCAAAAGTAAGCGACAAGATCAAAGTCCTGGAGCGTTTCGTGGATATGGCCGACCAGATTATTATCGGCGGCGCCCTGGCAAACACCTTTTTGCAGTACAAGGGCCACGAGATCGGCAAGAGCAAGCACGACGATGATGAGTCCGAAACATTGCAGCATATTTATGCTCGCGCACTGAGTAAGGTCTCGGGCAAGCGTTCGGTGGATGAATTTATTTTTCTGCCTGTCGATGTTGCGGTGACTACCGACATCGAGAGCGAGCAGCAGCGTCGAACGGTTGTGGGTGTGCCGGAGGTAACTCCAGACGAATATATCGTCGATATTGGCACGCGCACCATCAGCCACGCCGTGGAATTATTGGCCAACGCTGGCACGATCGTCTGGAGCGGCACGATGGGCGTGACCGAGAAGGAGGCGTTTAGCAGTGGCTCTGCCTATCTGGCCGATGCGATGGCAAAACGCCAAGCGGAGGCCATGACTATTGTGGGCGGCGGCGACACTGTTGACTTTGCTTTGCACTGGGACCCCAAGAAGGGTGGCAGTTTTGGTCACGTTTCGACAGGCGGCAGCGCCAGTCTCGACCTGATGGCAGGCGAACGACTTCCGGGCGTCGAGGCGCTCATGGACAGCTAAAGAGGCCGCCATCTAGTCAGCGACGCCAAAACATAGTAGGATTAAAGCATAAGAATAAATCGGGTGAGCAGCGTTGATGTCCAAAAAACTGATTGTCGGTAACTGGAAGATGCATTTTACGACCGGTCAGGCGAGTCTCTATTTGCACAAGCTCGAGGAGCAGGCGCCGAGCTATCGCGATGTTGATGTCGTTCTGTGTCCGAACCTTCTGGGCTTGCAGTCTCTGTCGCTCCAGGTAAATCATCGCAAGTTCCGACTCGGCGCTCAGAACTGTTACTTCGAAGACGCAGGTGCGTTCACTGGCGAGGTCTCGGCTACGCAGATGCGAGGTCTGGTGAGCTATGTTATCGTCGGCCACTCAGAGCGACGTCATATCTTTGGCGAGACCAACAAGGATGTCGCCAACAAAGTTCAAGCAGTACTTCGTAATGGCATGAAGCCGATTCTGTGTGTTGGCGAGACCAAGCACGAACGGAACGAAGGTGAGACAGCGCATGTCATCCACGACCAAGTTGTTGCCGGACTTCGCAATATCAGTAGTGACGAGATTCAAGACGTGGTGATTGCCTACGAGCCAGTCTGGGCTATCGGCACCGGCGAATCCGCTGTTGTTGCTGACGCCGTAAAGGTTGTGAAGCTCATTCGCAAACACGTTCGCGCGCTCTTTGGCGATAAAGCCGCCGAAACGGTTCGCGTGCTTTACGGGGGTAGCGTCGACACTTCGAACTCGGGCTCATTTGTGAGTGCCGAAGGCATTGACGGACTTTTGGTTGGCGGTGCAAGCCTGAAGGCCAAGGTCTTTAGCGCCATCATCGACAGCGCCCATGGTTTAGAAACGGCAAAGGATAATTGAATTTAGATGAATGATTTTGATTTTGAAGAACTAGACAAAGCCGTGACTAACCTCGCGACCAAGGTGCCAGGCGAGCCAGCATCGGCTCAGTCACCTGCGCCCAAGGTAAACACCACAACGCCGTCATCCGTGCCTGTCGAAGCTAAGTCCGCGCCGGTTATCGCGGAGCCGGTTGCTAACGAGCCAAAGCCAGAACCTGTCGCCTCAACGCCGACCGCCCCGTCCGAAGCCCCTGCTATTAGGTCGGCGAGCACCCCTACCAAGCACCGTCTAGGCGATACTCGGTCCCGTCGCGGATCATTCATGGACATCGTACCTCCCGCTCCACGCAAGTCGGCTACTCGTGTGGGCGTATCTGTTCAGCCCGTTAGTAAGCGTGATGAGATCATCCCTGAGGTGCCGGTAGTGGCAGCAACAAAGGCTGAGCCAGAAGAGCCTGGCCTTCCTGATCTGAGTAGTCTGAAACTCGATCTCGACATTGCGCCAAAAACATCGACGCCTGTTGCTGAGCCAAGGCCCGAAACCCCGGCAGAGCCTAAGCCAGCCGAGTCGCAACCAGCACCAGAGCAAGCTGAAGATGACAAGAAGTCAGGCGAAGATGTTGCTTGGCCGGACCCGCTTGATTTCAACGATGTTCCGAGCAAGCCAGCCAAGACAGCCGACGCTGAACCTGAATCGACAGAGCCAGTATCGCCATTCCTGGCCGAAGCTAAGGTAGAGAAGCGGCCGCTTGGTGCATTCTCTAATTTCAGACCAAAACCCGCAGATGAGCCAAAGCCAGAACCTCCAAAACCTGTTGAGGAAAAAACCGAAGACTCCGCCGACGAGCTGACGCCGCAAGCCAACGGCACATTCGAAGAGCCTGAGAAGGAAAAGCAGAAAGCACCGCTTGCTCCCAAGGAAGGCGAAAAGTCTGACGACAAAGAGCCTGCCAAGCCCGATCTCCATGGCGCCGCCATGATGGCCATCCCTGACCAATACCGACCGGAGCCAAAAACTACGGACAAGACGACCCGCCCTGTATTTGACACCAAGGAATACCACCCGCCACTCGTGGAATCGACCAGCCATGAACACCGCGGCGGCGGAAGCATGTGGGGCAAGATTTTTGTTGCGCTTGTTGCGTTGGCGTTGATCGCGGTCGCAGGCTACTTTGCCTACGTTTACTTTGTACAGAAATAGATAAGTTCGTTGCTCGCGGAGGGCCGAGCCATAGTGCGGCTCAAGGCCCTCCGGTCGCTTTCTTGCCCGTCAGTGGTTGTTGCGGCGGTTGCGCCGCGTGAACCGACGGTACGGCCACCAGATGGCGAGCCCGATCAGGGAGACCGCGATAGCGGCGTACCCCCAGGCCAGCCACGGGTTGTCGGGGACGAGCGCCGGGTACTTGGCCGCGAGCTCCTTCAACGCGCCGGACTTCCAGTCGAAGTAGGTGTCCAGGCCCACGATGACGAGCACTGCTGCTGCGATCAACATGGTCCCGACTTGACGGCTTCTGCGCATGGCAAACTCCAATCGGAGGAAAACTGACTAATTACTTATATCATATTAATGCACTTTTAGCAATATATAAATTACAACCCTCATCAGGGCTAGTTTAGGCTAAAATAGATAAGATGACTGATTTACTGAGTGAACTAAATGAAGAGCAGCGCAAAGCTGCCGAACGAACCGACGGCCCTGTGCTGATTTTGGCTGGAGCTGGCTCTGGCAAGACCAAGACTTTGACGCACCGCATTGCTTATTTGATTGCTGACAGGAATACTCGACCAGAGAATATTCTGGCCGTAACTTTCACCAATAAGGCGGCAAAGGAGATGCGTGAACGCCTGGGCCGGCTGCTCGGACGCGAAGGTAGCGACCGCGGATTCATGCCTTTCATGGGTACGTTCCACAGTATGTGTGTACGGTTGCTGCGTTTTGACGGTGAGTCTATTGGCGTGCCCAAAAACTACGTCATCTTTGATGAATCCGATCGCCAAGCTGCGGTCAAAGCCGCTATGCGCGAGCTCCATATTGCCGAAAAACAACACAGCCCCAACGCTATCTCGCACATGATCAGCGCAGCAAAGAACGAACTTATGACGCCCAGCGCATACAAAGAAGTCGCCCGCATGCCGCAACAACAGGTCGCGGCCGATGTCTACGCTGTGTACGAGCGTATTCGCAAGGACGCCGCAGCATTAGACTTCGACGATCTTATTAGCGAGACGGTTCGTATGCTTTCTACCGTTCCAGAAATTCGCGCCAAGTGGCGACGTCAATTCCATTACGTCATGATCGACGAGTATCAGGATACCAACGCAGCTCAGTACAAACTCGTGAAGATGCTCGTGAACGATGACCACAACATCTGCGTAGTGGGTGATGACTGGCAGAGCATCTATAGTTGGCGCGGTGCCGACTTCAAGAATATCCTGAACTTTGAACGTGACTATCCGAACGCTCTGGTCGTCAAATTGGAGCAAAACTACCGTAGCACCAAGAATATCTTGGACGCAGCCCACAAAGTTATCACCAAAAACACCAATCGCTCCGATAAGAAGCTGTGGACCAAGGCGAACGACGGCAGCCCAGTCCAGATCGTCGGCGTGCAGAGTGAGGCGCACGAAGGCGAATTTGTCGTGAGTCGTATCAAGACGGCGGTCGACATGAAGGCTCGTCGTTATCGTGAATACGCCATTCTATATCGCACCAACGCGCAGTCGCGAGCGATGGAAGAGGCGTTTATCCGCTACGGTGTGCCGTATCGCATTGTGGGCGGCGTGCGGTTCTATGACCGCAAGGAGATCAAGGACTTGCTAGCGTATCTGCGCTTGCTGTACCAGCCTGCTGACCGCGCAAGCTTTCTGCGGATTGTGAACACGCCGGCTCGCGGGCTGGGCGCGGTGAGCGTGCAGCGATTCCTGGACTGGCAGGCCACGAGTGGTTTGTCGCTAGTCGATGCGATGTTGCAGATCGACCTTTGCACGACGCTGACGCCAAAGGCCCGCGCAGCATTTGGTGTACTGGGCGTATTGCTGCAAGACATGAGCAACCAGGTAGAGAAGATCGGTTTGCCTGAGCTCATAGACGTTGTGATTCGTCGCACCGCATATGAGCAACACCTGGACGACGGCAGTCTCCAAGCCGAAGAGCGCCAACAGAACGTTCGCGAACTTATTTCGGTTGCGAAGGAATACGAGGCATTAGGTCTGGCAGGATTCCTGGAGGAAGTTGCGCTGATATCTGACCTTGATTCTGTGGACGATGCGGCGGATTCAGTGACGCTAATGACGCTCCACGCCGCAAAGGGCTTGGAATTCCCAGTTGTATTTATGATTGGATGCGAAGAGAGCATCTTCCCTCACAGTCGCGCTTTCTTTGATCAGGACGAGTTGGAAGAAGAGCGTCGCCTCTGTTATGTAGGCATGACCCGCGCCCGCGAGGAGTTATATTTGACGCACGCCTCGGGACGCATGCTGTACGGAAGCGTCCAGTACAATCCACCATCACGCTTCCTGTCGGAGATTGACGGTAGCGCACGCGAGCAGGCGGCGCCAGCATTCGGATATGGCATGAATAGCACACCTGAGCCGTTTGCGCCGGTCAACACAGGTGAGCCCCGTTACGTTCCAGAAGATATGGAGCTCGAAGTTGGAGATATGGTTCGCCACAAGGTCTTTGGGCAAGGGCAGATTGTCGATATTGATGGTTCAACTGTATCAATCAGTTTTGCTGGTCGTGGCGTCAAGAAGCTCAACGTTGAGTTTGCGCCTCTCGAAAGAATATAAGTTCAGTAGGGTGTTCACGAAATGGCGAGGGCTCGTCTGTGAAGACGGAGCCGCTCACCACTTCGTTTGCCTTTGTCGTCCACCCGCTCAGCAGACTTTGTACTTCTCGCAGCGGTACTTGTGCAGGAACCCCAGCGCGTCGAAGGACGTCTCCGAGTTGCTCGGTACGATCCCCAGGTACTCCGGGGGGATGGGCTCCTCGCCGGTGACGAAGTATGCGATACCCGCCACCAACTTCGGTGCAGACGGGACGACGAATCGTGCGTCGGCCGTGTCCCAGGCAGCGAGGTACGCGCCCACCTGGCTTGGTCGGTAGTACGTGCCATCCGCCATGCGGACTTTGCCATCGGTGCCGACTTGAGCTTTGACGATCATCGCAGCCGCAGCGTCGGCGAACTTCCTGGAACTGGCGTTGCCGTAGCGATACCCCAGGTCGGTTTGGAGCGCGCCGAACACGGACGTCCTGATGCCGCTCATCTCGTTGCACGAGAAGGGCGTGCATTTTGGAACTCCGTAGCCGGTACGGTTCCACTGACCTTGCAGGTGGTACGCGATCTCCGCCGGAGTGCCCCCCTGAAGCCACTCGCCGCCGTTGGGCAGTTCGTGGTTGGGGTTCTTTTCTCTCTCCAGCGTTGTGAGCGCTTGCCACGCTTGCAGGAACGGGTCGCGTGCGCCGACGTTGAGGTAGGTGTCCCTGAAGAGGCACACCTTGCTCCGGTAGGCGTATGCGAACTCGCTGGACTCAGCGACGTGGTCGCAGTCCGGGTACGCGCCGGCGTCGAACGGCAGTTCATCGGGCAGCTTGCTCATGTTGAAGGGCAAGCTTTCCGACTGATCACCCGCCTGGAACAGCGGCGCCCGCATGTCGTAACCGGGCGTGTAGCGGTTGCGCTCCAGGAAGCTGGCCAACGCGGCTGCCCTTTTGGGGTCGTCGCCGTACGTCAACCAGTACATGTACGCCTCTTGAGTCGCATGCCGGATGGTGAACCGGAGCATGCGCATCTGAGCCTGCTGGCTCGTGTCGAGGGCGCTGGTCGACTCGTCCCTTTTGGTGGGGGAGAAGTCGGTGAGCTGCTTGTCGTCGAGCCAGATTTCCACCGGCTCAGACACGTTCTTCGGCAGCAGCCGGATCTGGAACTGATCAGGCCTGAAGGCCCAATTGATGTTGACCGTAGCGCGGAATGCACCGCGCGTCCGGTTGTTGCTGAACGTCACGTCGTACTGCTCGTCGTTGTTGCCGGTGTTGACGGGGTCGATGAGCGTTGTGGGCTCACAGTCTTCCCCGTCATTCGGACAGGCTTCCTTCTCTTCGCCCAGCAGCGCCCACGTATCATCGCGGGTGAAGTGGACTTTGAGCGGGACTCCCGATGCTTCGCTCTGGACTGCCATTTCCCCGGGTAGGGGCTTGTACAGTGCCTTCACGTAGCGCTGCCCCAGCGCGATGGACTTGTTGAGTTCATCGAGCGTGGGCGCTTCTTGCGTCGGGGGCCTGTCCTTGTCGATGTTGACGTCTCGCAGCGCGATCATGCCGAAACCGACAAGTCCTGCCAAGACAGCCAGCACGAGCGAGAAGGACACGGCGTAACGCCACCGAGACACGAATGCAACGAAGAATCGCCACCCAAGGTGACGACCCCGCGTGTATTCGCCGGGTTTCACCCTGGCCATTACGGCGGTCTCGGAGTGTCGAGGGAGCTTCGGTAGGAACGGCCCTTTTTTGCGACCCGGAAACCAACCGGATCCCGGGGCCCGCTTTCCTCGTCTCTTGCCAGGTTGGGCAGGTGGCCGAGTATTGTCGGCCATAGAGTGACCTCCCTAGTTGTTAAGGTGGACTGACAAAGGCAGACTAATGTTAGAATTACATTAGCGATTTGTCAAGTATCTTAGGTTTCGAGATTATTGTCGACGACTTTGTTGACGCCGGTGCCGTTGTCGTTGATTTTTGGCGTGTTGTTGTTGCCGTGGCAATCGTTGCCGATGATCATGTAGTGGTCAGATGAGCCGTTGTCGATATGGATAGCGTAGCCTTGGGTGTTACCCTGGCCATAGCCGCCACCAATTCGGCATCCGCGGACCGACCATTCGCTTACGCCACCACCGACTTCGATACCGTGACGAGAGGCTGACGAGGTTTGTGAGTTGCCGATAATATCGCAATCAGAGATATGGACATCCTGGCCGCCAGCGAGTCGGAGGCCCGCCAGACCATTGTGGAAGATCTTACTATTTGACCAGCGCACGCCTTGGACGATGCCGCCGCCTGGGCGATCAATGAGAACGCCGTAGTTTCCGGCTGTGCCAGACCAACAGTTAGTAAAGTTGAGACCAACGGTGTTGCCGCTACCGCTGTTGCTGATGTGAATGTTGTTATCGATACAGGTATCGACAATCATGTTGGTGAAGAAGCCAAAGCGTGATTCACGCCCAGCGCCAGGCACGACGTTGAACCCAGTATTGAATCTTAAGAGGTCAAGGCCACTAATGACGAGTGTCTCGCCGCCATCCCAGTGAATGCCGCTGCCAATATTAACAACATCAGGGTTGTCGAAGACGCAGTCGGTGATGTACCAGTCAAAACCGCTCATGAGGTCATTGCTGAGCAGGAGACCGTGCTCTTTTGAGTCACGTACATCTGTCGCATTCAGCCAAACTTCGGTCGTGTTGCTGTATTGGAGTGATCGGTACTGCTTTTCGATTAGTAGGTTATGGAGCCAAATCTTGAAGCATTTGGTAAGGTGGATGCCAACGCCGGCTGTTTTTTGGGCCGTCGCGTTAATGCGAAGGTCGCGGATGGAGCAGTGCGCGCGTGTGCTTGCGCCGTTACCTACCTGGATAACGTTGATGCCGAGGGCGGTATTTGGAACCTGGATAGTTGAGGCGGCGCCAACGCCTTTTAGCGTGGTGTTATCTTTGTCGATGGTGATTGTCGAGGTGACTTTATAGGTTCCTGCGGGGATAAGAACTGTTCCGCCTGAACTTGGCAGGGCGTCGATTGCAGCCTGAATAGAGGATGTGTCATCGTTTGACCCGTCCCCGACGGCGCCATAGTTCTTTACGTTAAGAACAGGGTCAAGAGAATTCTGGACACTACTAGTGAAGTCGGATTTAGGAATGCCACCGCCTGGCTTCTGGTAATAGGCGTTCAGCGTACCGTCGGTGCGGAGCTTCAGCGACCCATCGGTGTTGTGCTCGACATTCAAAAAGTCGTTGAGGATATTTCCCCAAACACCGTTATCTGATCCTGGCTGCGGCAATCGTGCCATATTTTACTACCCTCCGTGTACTTTTAAGTATAAGCGCAATTGTTATCTTATCAAGTAAGATTTATCTCTTATCAGGCCACATACTAGCAATAGTTGGGTCAAAGCACAATGCTTATGACTAAATAATAATTTCAAATCCAATGTTAAAGCGACCCCCCTCGCGACGTCCGACCGAAGTCGTGTCGCGAGGGTTTGTGGGTATGACCCACGGGGAGGTCGCTTTGCCCCGTTCCGTGCCTAGCGGCGTCTGGCGTTGTTGGCTCGGAATGCGCCGACGAATCCGGCGATGACGCCGATGACCGCGAACGCGACTCCGAAGTAGAACTTGGTGGGGTGAGAGCTGTAGCTCTGGAGCATCAAGTAGACGCCCAAGAGGCTGAGAGCTCCGCCGACGAGCATGAGCAGCCAGAACCTGCCCGTGCTGGGATTCTTCGCCGAGGGGCGTGTCACGGTTGTCCTCCGATGCCGAAAAGTGCCTGAGTGGAACGTGTCCTATATTTTGTAATTCAAGTATCGATTTGTCAAGTAAATTTGCTACAAAGAAGGTGCGAAGGAGTGCTTTCGCTAGGGAAAGTGAGGGCTTAATATATTGACTATTTAAGATGTTTGTGGTATAAATGTACAGTCAGCTCCACCGGTGCGAAAGACCGATCGTGAAGTGAGGAAGTACATGAAGAAATTGGGAGGTCGTCTCCTGAAGCTGTTCGCCCGCCTGGGCCTCTATGCCCTGATCCCACTGTTCGTCGGGATCAGCATCTGGACCAAGGTGCCGCTGTTCGGTCTGAACTCCACTGACCTGCCGGAGATCCCTCCGGTCGACCAGGCCACGATGGACAAGGCCGCGGCGAGCCAGGGTGGCCAGCTTCTGACCAGCACGGGTTACAAGGCCATCATCAAGGTCTCCGACGAGGGCGTCATCAAGTTCCTCGATCAGGAGCAGAAGAAGGCCGGCCTGACCAACCCTGGTCCCTACGTCGTGTTCGGCCTCGGCAAGCCCAAGACCGCGCAGGCGGAGGACAACGGGTTCACCGACCCGGTCGTCGACGCCAGCAATGGCACCATCGTCGCGATCAGCCAGGAGTTCACCAACGGCCGTGGCTCGATCTGCTTCAACACCACGACCATCGACGTCGTTCAGGCGAACTGGGTGAGCATCAACCAGTACCTCCGCGGCAAGTCGATGCCCCAGCTCATTCCCGTCACCAGCAAGGACGTCTCCGGACTCAGCCCCGGCTTCCCGGACACTCCCTGCTACGTCTACCCCACGAGCTGACACCGTGCGCGTGCCGATCTGGCCGCGTACAACCGGCTAGAGAAACACTCGCCGGGCGGGCGCCGCGTTCCCTGGGCTTCACAGCCCTCGAACGCGGCCCCGCAGTCAGTCCCGCTGAAGTCATATCGCCACGAGGCGATTTTTTGTTTGTCTGAAAAACGTTAGCGTTGTTACAATACTGGAGTATGGTCAAGAAGTCTTATGCTCGGCTCGGAAAATTGGCGCATGGCGCCGCCTCGCCACTTCTGCGCGTATATATGAGGGGAAAGCACCGTGTACGCGTTATGGTCGTCAACGAGCGCGGAGAAGTGCTGCTAGTGCGGAGTTGGTTTGGTCATCAGCGCTGGAGCTTGCCTGGTGGCGGAATCCGCCGCCGCGAGAAGCCAAAGGTCGCTGCGCTGCGTGAGACGTTCGAGGAAACGGGTGTGTCAATTGATGAGCGTAAATGTAAGCCGTTGGGTGAGTTCGAAAATGGCGACAGTAACGCGCCCTTCGTGGTGGATTGTTTTGTTGCTGAGGTCCCGAAGCAGCCGGCGCATATTGCCGCACGGCATCGGCTAGAGATGTTGGACGTGGCATGGTTTGCGCTGAAGCATTTGCCGTCTCATCGGAGTATGACGGTGGATCGAGCTTTGAAATTATATAAGAAGGATTAGTTGGCTTAGCGGACACGGGAGGTTTACGTTTCGCCGGTTTGCCGCCATTTGCTATACTGGGTCTATTGCGAATAGCAAAAACAATGAATATTCGACTTATTAAGAAGGTGTTAACCGGGGTAGGAATCATGGCTGCAGTAGTGGCCTTGTATGCTATTTCCCCGTTAAATCACACTCAAGTTCACGCCGAAAATGGTCGCATCGTGACCATTTATCATGACGGACAGCAGCAAGTTATCGCGACGAATGCTGCTACTGTTGGAGAGGCTTTAGACAAGGCAGGTGTGAAGCTCGAACAGTTCGACGCCGTCGAGCCGGGCAAGGGTACTAAACTCGTCGCTCAAACGTATGACATCAATGTCTACCGTGCACGTCCTGTAACAGTGGTAGATGGCTCTCAGCGATATCGCATTATGAGTCCGCACACTAGCGCCAAGAAGATTGCCGAAACTGCAGGCCTACAGATATACGACGAAGATATTTTGAACATTTCGCGTATCGATGACTTTGTGGCGCAGGGCGGTGCCGGCCTGATGCTGACCATCGACCGCAGCGTGCCGGTCCACATGATGCTATACGGCAAGATGGTCGACATCCGTACTCAGGCTACTACGGTAGGTGAGTTGCTAAAGGAAAAAGGCGTCAATCTAGCTGCTCAGGACGGCGTATCGCCAGGCCCATCTACGCCTATCAGCGATAATATTGCAGTCGACGTCTACCGCAATGGCGAGCAAACCGTCAGCGAAGAAAAGGAAGTCGACTTTAAGACCAAGCAAATCCAGGACGCGGACCAGCCAATCGGCTACAAGAAAGTCCAAACTCCAGGCGTAAAGGGCAAGAAGATTGTCACCTTCCAGATCGAACTCAAGAACGGCAAGGAAGTTGCTCGCAAGGAGATCCAGAGCGTTACCACAGTTGAACCAAAGGAGCAGGTCGAAGTTGTGGGCGCAAAGACAGCTGGTGTAGACGGCGATTTCGCGGCAGCATTAGCTCGCTTGCGATCGTGCGAAGCTGGTGGCAACTACGCACGCAACAGCGGCAATGGCTATTACGGCGCATACCAATACGACATCAGCACCTGGGCAAACTACGGTGGTTTTGCCCGCGCTGACCTCGCGCCGCCATCTGTCCAGGACCAGAAAGCCTGGGAGACGTACAAGCGACGCGGCTGGCAGCCATGGCCTGGATGTCGGGCCAAGCTGAGCCTACAAGACATTTACCGATAGGAGCGAACATGGTTTCTGCATATGACGGCTACAACTACACAGTTCGACTTGATCGCGGCGAACGCCTGAGTGAGGCGATGGACCAGCTCTTTGCCGAGAGTGATACGCAGCTCATCGGCGCATCTGTAAACGGCGTGGGTGCTGCCGAACAGTTGACGCTTGGTTTCTACGATCTCGAGAAGAAGGAGTATATCTGGCACGATTTCGCATCGATGTATGAGATAACTGGTCTGCAGGGCACTATCGCACGCGACGAGCATGATAAGCTAATGTTCCATTTGCACGGCACATTCAGCGACCGCGATTACCAGGTTGTGGGCGGGCACGTGAAGGACTTTGTGGTCGGCGGAACGTGCGAACTATTCATTCATGTTACCTACCAGCCGTTGGCACGTAAACTCGACGAGCAAATCGGCTTGAAGCTTTTGGATTTATGAGCGTGATCCCTAACAAATCTTTAGGACAGCACTGGCTGCACGACCTCTATTCGCTCCGTTCTATGGCGGACGCTGCTCATGTTGGACCTGCCGATACGGTGCTTGAGATCGGCCCTGGCCTCGGTACGCTCACAGCTGAACTTGCTGACCGCGCCAAACAAGTGATCGCGGTCGAGTTCGATCCCGAGCTTGCGGCTGGCTTGGCTGTACGTGTTCCGGCCAAAAATCTCGAGGTCGTTCACAGCGATATCCTCAAATTTGACCTCACTAAGCTACCTCGTGACTACAAAGTCGCCGCCAATCTGCCGTACTACATCACCAGCAAAATCGTCCGCATGCTGTTGGAATCTCCTAATCCGCCAAGCGAGGCGGCTATCTTAGTTCAGAAGGAAGTCGCTCAGCGAATGGCGGCCGAGCCTGGTCATATGAGCGTTCTGGCTGTCAGCGTGCAGTTCTATGCCGAGGCAACGTTGGGCCCGATTGTTCCTGCCGAGCTTTTTACTCCACCACCGAAGGTTGATTCGCAGATCATTGGTCTGAAGCGTCGCACGACGCCGCTATTCCCTGATGTGACATCGCAGGATTACTTCCGCATGGTTCGGGCGGGATTCGGCGAGAAGCGCAAGACGCTTCGCAATAGTCTCAGCGGTGGGCTGCATATTGAAAAGCCTGAAGTCGAGAAGTTGCTAGAGGCGGCAGGTGTAGATCCAAAGGCTCGCGCCGAGCAGCTTGGCTTGGACGATTGGTATAAGCTTGTCAAAGCCTACGCCGACCTAGCCTAGCCCTGCTACAATGAAATTATGATTAGCTCCGACCAACCAACTATCTTTGACGGCCAAAAGCTGCGCGTCGCCGTGTCTAGTAAGGCCGATGGCAACACCAAGCCAGAGTGGGGTCCGCTTGAGGAGACTCAACGAGTCATCAGTACGCTCGCAAAGGCCGTTGACCTCGATTCCTCGCACGTTGTTGTAATGGACGTTGGCGCCGATCAGGCGGTATGGGACGCGATAGTTAATGTGACGAGCAATGAAGGAAGGGGTGTGGCCGATCCCAATGAGCGTATCGCCGCTGACGCATTGGTCACGAACGTGCCGAATATTGGCTTGCTGTTACCGGTTGCAGACTGCAACGCCGTGGCTATCCACGATCCAGTCCAGAATGTTTTGGCGGTAGTGCACTTGGGTTGGCAGAGTACGACAGCTGAGTTGGCAACCAAGACGGTGCAATATTTGCAGCATACATTTCGTTCGTCCGCGCCCGACCTACGAGTTTATTTGAGTCCGGCCATTAAGGCAGAATCGTACGTGTTTGATACGGTTTCGCAGGCTGACGACCCGGTGTGGAAAGATTTTCTCCACAAAACCGACAAAGGTTACGGCGTTGATTTGCCGGGCTATAATCGTCAGCGATTTATAGAGGCGGGTGTTTTGCCTGAGCATATTGAGGTGTCGCCGGTGAATACGGCTACGAGTGATAAGTATTATTCGCATTACCGCGCAGTTCGCAATGGTGAACCCGAGGGGCGATTTGCGTTGTTGGCGCGACTGATAGGCTAGCGGAACGGCCGCAGCCGCTGCACTCACGGAAAGTGCAGGGCCGCAGCCGTCCAGCTCACTTGGGGAGGACCCAGTGGCATTTGCTCAAGAGGTCGGCGACCTCGAGGTAGGTTGTGCCGTCAGCCAGTTGAGAGGTGACAAGGCTGTCCTTGTGCCACTTGGCGGCTCGCGACGAGTTGACTCCGAGGACCCAGCCGAGCGTAGTGACGCTGAGGTAGCCCTCCAGGGGCGTCTCGGTCAGCCATTCATCGAGCCTGAGGTGCAGGTCAGCGTCGGACAGTCTGAATGCCTCCCTTGCGGCTGGGCTACTGTTGAACGATCGCAGATTGTCGGCGCTGATGCTGCTTCGCACGCCCCGCAAGAGCGCGTCGATGTAGGGGACTGGATAGCGCTGGGAGTTGTCGGGCAGCCTGAGGTGGCCGAAGCTCGTCGTGGCGACTGAACGGCGACGGTTAGCCGCTGTCAGCTGTTTGCCAACATCGATGGCGCTCATGAACAGGCGCTTTCGGGTCGGTGGCAATTAGTCCTCCATTGGGTCGAGTGTGAGCCGGGAAAGTATTAAATCATAAAAATAAGTTTTGAGCTAGGTAGGTTCGCCCGCAGCCCGGCGCCCCGTGAGGGGGCCGGGCTGCGGTGGGTTATCGCCCAGTTGGGAGGACCCATTTGCAGCGAGCCAGCAGAGCGCTGGGCTGGATGAGCCTCTTGCCCGGTCCGGCCACGTGCGTCAACTGATCGTCTGAGCACCAGATCTTGACGATGCTTGTCGTCATGCCGAGTAGCCACGCGACGTCTTCGAACGTCAGTAGGCCGTCGTCGAACGGCGACAACTGCTGACGTTCGGCGAGACGTCGGTCGAACTCGGCACGCGCCTCCTCCATGATCGTTCTTGTGCGACGATCTGCGTTGAACCGCAGTACGCGCTGGTCGTTGAGGGTTCCCCTGGTGCGCAGGATCGCCTCCGCGTAGGTGGCCGGAATGGTCCGGCCGCCTCCTGGCGTTTGGAGTTGCCCAAAGAGGGCGGTGCCGCTGGGGAGCGCGCGCCCTCGTTGCCGCGCCTTCGCGTTGACGTAGTCCGCGGACACGAACATCGGCGGCAACGTCGGCGGGATGTACGGCTTGCGAGTGACTGGCTTTTTCCATACGATGGCCGTCTTGACCTTGTCGCACGGGAAGAGCACTTCTCGTCCAGCGCGTACGGTTGTGAGCGCGTTCGTCGACGACCAGTTCATCACGGTCGAGTAGGGGACGCCAAGGACGCCCGCCAGCTCAAGGCCGGTCAGCGTGATCCCGGACAGGCCTCTGTTGAGCCTCGTGACGGCTTCGGCGTAGAGGCGCTGAGCTACGTCCGTCCGCCAGAAACTCGCCGCCGAGTTAATGGTGGCCAGAAGCTCTTCCCTCGCCAGGTACGCCGCGTAGGCGTCGATGTAGGCGGTGGGGAATAGGCGGGTCTCCTTCTTTAGCACGTAGAGGTGGGGGATGTGGTCGAACATGTTTTGAAGCGTGGTTCGCGTCGTCTTCAGCCGTCGGGCGACTTCGCCCGTGGCAAGGGACGACCGCTGGGGTTGACTCAATGCATCTCCTCGAACTCGTGGTTGAAGGGCCAGAGTATTTATACCATAAAGTCTGTGGTTTGTCTTTATATCTAGACGGTGGTATAGTTTGCCCCGTGGCCCTCATGGGGCCTTCATGCTTTTGGTTTTTTGAGAGGTGATGACAATGGCTCGTCGCAAGGGGCCTGTTTTACCGCAGCAATTTCTGGACGACAAGGAGTCCGCCGGACTTTCTGCGGCCATCCAACGAGGCGATACCGATACCGTTGTGCGCTACAACAACCTGGTTACTCAGCGGAGGGCTGCCTACGCCCAGAAGCTCGCCGCGCAGCAGGCGGCGGTACGCAAGAAGTCCGCCAACGGACGGTACACGTGGGCCGGGATTGGATCCATCGTTGCAACCATTGCGGTCTGCGCGTTGATTTTCCCGTCGCCCTCACCCAGCCACACTCCGGCAGACCAGGTCCAGATCCACACATCTGGGCCGTGCAACGCCGAGGTGAAAAGTGCTGCTGTGGGCGACATTGGCGCCATGGTGGTCAACACGGCACGTTGGACGGGACCGTGGGCTGTAGCCCGTGACGCGTCGGGCTCCTGGATCGATCCTGCTGGCCTCGCATACGAGGAGGGCGGCGGTTCGATCCGCATCTGTGTTCTGCGCACCGCCGCTGGCTACGAAGTCTGGGGAAACCCTGACGAGTTCGGCGGCACACGTAGGCAGAACTGGATTGCTGCCCAGCTTCACCCCGAAAACAAGAAGTAGTGTACTCGCCCCGGCTGCACAGGCTGGGGCGAGTATCGGAAATTTGATCAAAAGCTAAGTTATAATTTCAGAGTTGCCGGGGCGCCCGTGTTTCGGGCGCCCCTACGACGACGTTCATCAGATGGGCGTGCGGGCCAGAAGCTCTGCTGCCACATCTTGTTCGTGCTGTCGTTGTTGGGTGGTGGTGATGAAGGTGTCGGTGACGGTGGTGTGGATTCGGCCTTCCTCAGACTTGAGGTAGGCCAGTTCCGCGGCGAGCGGTCCGAGGGTCTCACGCATGAGAATCGTGACTCGTGCGTCGAGCGCCTCGCAGACTGCCGTGTCGGAAGAGCCTTGCCGCGCGGCTTCGGCCAGCTCGATCTGGTCCAGCACGTGGCTGAACTGGGTGATCTCGGCGCGGGCCTCGTCCGGGTCGATCCCGAACTCATGCTGCACCGTCTCCCAGCGGTCGAGAATGCTGAGGTCAACCTCACGCCAGATCTCTTCGGTCTTGACGACCGTCTTGACCCCGGTGAGCTTGGCGATCAGCGGCTCAGCGAAGATCATCGCGGCCGTGATTGCAGCTGCGAACAGCCACATCATGAACGGCGCCGGCTCTGCTGGAGTGGGAGTGGCCTCCCACATGCCGTAGATTTCCATCATGGAATCAACGACCAACAGAAATGCCCCAATGAACAAGGGGCTGCGTTGGATTGCTTTGCGCATCCGTGTCCCTTCAACAGTGATGCCAACGGGGGTTATTATAGCATATTTAACTCATAAACACAAGTATTTTTAAGAGTGGCATAGAGTGGGGCAAGAGAGAATCTGCTACAATATAATCTGTTACAACTAACCAGCTCAGAGGAGCAATGGCAACATGAAGAAATTCTACGTCGCAACCGCGATACCATACGTCAACGATAAACCACATATCGGACACGCTATGGACTACATGTTGAGCGATGTCCTGGCCCGTTACCATCGACAGATGGGCAGCGAGGTTTTCTTCGAGGTCGGCACCGACGAGCATGGTACCAAGATCGCCGCCAAGGCCGCCGAAGCCGGTCAAGAACCAAAGGCTTACACCGACACGGTAGTGCCGTCTTGGCACGAATTCCTTAAGCGACTCGGCGTGAGCTACACTGACTTCATCCGCACGACCGACGAGCGCCACGAGAAAGCTGCGCAGCTAATCTGGAAGCAGCTTGCCGAGAAATACATCTATAAGTCAACTTACGAGGGCTGGTATTGTTCCGGCGAGGAAGCCTTCGTGACCGCCCGCGAAGCCGCCGAAACGAACGGTGAATGCCCAACGCACAAGCGTCCGTACCAGAAACTCAGCGAAGAGAACTACTTCTTCAAGCTCAGCGCGTTCGGCGAACAGATCAAAGAGGCCTTGCAAGCTGGCGAGCTCAAGATCATCCCTGAATTCCGCAAGCATGAAATTCTCCAGCTGATCGAGAAAGGCCTCGAAGACATCAGCGTCTCTCGTCCCAAGAAGCACCTCAGCTGGGGCATCGAAGTCCCCGGCGACCCCGACCACGTCATGTACGTGTGGTTCGAGGCGCTCATGAACTACGTGAGTGTTCTGGGCTACCCAGATGGTGAGAACTTCCAGAAGTTTTGGCCAGCCGACGTGCAAGTTATTGGTAAGGACATCCTGCGCTTCCACGCTGCCATCTGGCCTGCGATGTTGATTGCGCTTGATCTGCCCATCCCAAAGACGCTGCTGGTTCATGGCCACGTCCTCACCGGCGGCACCAAGATGAGCAAGAGCATCGGTAACGTTATCGACCCAATCCAGGTTATCGACGCGTATGGCGTTGATGCATTCCGCTATTTCTTCCTGCGCCACATCCCAACCATCGACGACGGTGATTTTACTTGGGAGAAGTTCGAGACCGCCTACAACAATGAGCTTGGTAACGAATTGGGCAACCTTGTTCAGCGCGTCGCCAGCATGATTACTCGCTACCAGAATGGCGTCATTGGCGAATTGCCACGAGCTAAGCACGACATGACGGCTTTCTACGCAGAGCTGAACGCTATGCGCTTTGACCGTGCACTCGACCACCTCTGGACTCGCGTCCGTGGGCTGAACGTCTACCTCGAGGAAGTGAAGCCTTGGGAAGTCGCCAAGAAGGGCGACGAAGAGCACCTCCAAGAAATCTTGGCACACGCAGCCGGTAGCCTTACGCAGATTGCCGGTATGCTCTGGCCATTTCTGCCGACAACCAGCGAGATGATCACTAAGATCTTCGAAGGTGGCACCGTTTCGGCTTACAAGGGCGTTTTGTTCCCTAAGATTTACAACCACACGCCAGCTCCCGGCACCGCAAAGCCTGCCGCTCCAGCTCCTCAGCAATCCGAGGCGCCTACGAATGCAGCTGGTTGATACACACTGCCACATTCACTCTGTTGATTACCCGATTTCTATCGAGGATGTTGATGTTCATAACGCCGAGGCAGGCGTCGAGTACCTGATCGCTGTGGGCTGTGACGCCGCTGACAGCCAACGCGCCGTCGACTTTGCCGCTGACCGCCCGAATACCTGGGCGGTCGTGGGGCAGCATCCGCACGAGGCGAAGTTCGGCGAGGAGCCACTCCGACAGATACGAAGCCTCGTCGAGAATGCCAATGCCAACAAGATCGTTGGCATTGGGGAGTGCGGCCTCGACTACTTCTACGGCCACTCGACCAAGGAAGATCAAGAGAAGGCGCTGCGATACCAGACCGAACTGGCCCTCGAATACAATCTGCCGTTGGTGTTTCATGTTCGCGAGGCGTTTGACGACTTCTGGCCTATCTTTGACAGTTACGACGGCATCAGAGGTGAGCTGCATAGCTATACAGATGATAGTACTAATCTTTCTAAAGCAATCGAACGAGGACTTTACATTGGTGTCAATGGCATCATGACGTTCACTCGTAACGATTGGCAACTCGAGGTGGCCCGCACAATTCCACTCGATAAACTACTGTTAGAAACGGATTCACCGTTCTTGACACCTGTGCCTCTCCGTGGTAAAGTGAACGAGCCTGCGCATGTGCTCCAGATCGCTACGTTTATCAGCGGTCTGCGCCAGATGCCCACATCTGAGCTTGCACAACACACCACGACCAACGCGCGACAACTCTTTTCTATCTAAAACCAACACCTCAAAAAGAAAATGCACATCACGTAAGCAAGGTGAGAGGTTTTCTCATGACAGAAACTACTACATTCCGACCCGACCACACCCCTCAAGGCGCTAGCCAGGAGCGATTTGTATTTGTCGATCCTACTGATCGTCACGCTCGAGAGTTCGAAGTTGCCGCTCAGGCGATTCGCCCCGTAGGCGCCGACAGCCCCGAGGTCAACCAAGCCCTCGAGGACGCTTACCGCGAAACCGAGAACACCCGCAACGAAGCCGCATCTCGCACTATTGAGCACGGCGCTCAAGACGCAGAACTCGCCCAGGCTATCGGCTGGAACGCTCAAACTATCGAGGCAACTCGTGCATACGCAGAGAGGAACGGCCTTAACTAGGTCGGGAACAGCATATGACCCTCTGGAGTAAAACCCTCAAGCTAGTTACCGGAGTCGAGCCATCGACTAAGGTTTCTGTGCCACGCCTCCGCAAACTCACTCGACGTGATCTTATCCGCATGGAATCAAAAATCGGCTCAACCGTATTCGGTCCTGTGCCGGCTAACCATCGCCGCGAATTCTTCTGTCTCGACGAGCACACTTGGGTTTGGTACGAAGAATGGATCGATGAAGTCACCGGCGCTCGCCGCGAAATGACAACTCGATACGAAGTACACCCACACGGCGTCCTGAAAGTTCAAGATGGCGAACCATACGCCTTGGTTGAAGGTGACGAACTTCGCAACCTGGCAATCGCTACACGCATGTACCGCGAACAGGTCATGAAGGGCATCTACCAACGCGACCCTGTCACCGGCCAAAAACTCACCGCTACTGGTACAATATAGGTTGTGAACAGTATTTATCTGGACTACGCGGCCGCAACGCCGTGTGATCCGCGTGTACAACTAGCTATGCAGCCGTACCTCGAGGAGGATTTCTTTAATCCCTCTAGTCCGTACATGGCCGGACGCCAGGTCCGTCAGGATCTGAACGAAGCTCGTGCGCGAGTCGCGTATTGGCTCGGCGCTCGCCCGAGCGAGGTCGTCTTTACGGCTGGCGCAACAGAGGCGACGAACATCGCAATTCATGGCGTGATGAACGTTTTTCCGGAGGCAAATATCGTCGTGCTGGCTACCGAGCACGACTCTGTTTTAGTTACGGCCGGCCGTTACAATCACAAAGTCGCCCCGGTTTTGCCAAACGGGACGATCGACTTGGGGGCTTTCGAAAGTCTCATCGATGACAACACGGTATTGGTTAGTGTCAGTTACGCTAACAATGAGGTCGGCACCATCCAGCCGGTGGGTCAGATCTCGCAGTTACTGCAAAAGGTCCGCGCTGCCCGCCAGAAGTTGGGGATTGACCTACCAATTTACTTCCATACCGACGCGAGTCAAGCGGCGGGCTACCTGGATTTGCATGCTTCGCGCCTCGGCTTTGACCTCGTGACGCTCAATGGCGCCAAGATCTACGGCCCCAAGCAGTCTGGTCTACTGTATGTGAAGGCCGGCACGCGTATCGATTCGCCTATTAGCGGTGGCGGCCAAGAGGGTGGTCTGCGATCTGGCACCGAGAACGTACCGGGCATTATCGGCTTTGCGGCTGCGCTGGACATTGCGCAGACCGATCGCAAGCAAGCGGTCGCCAAATATGCCGCACTGCGCGACGAGCTCGAGCGACGGATCGTCGAGGGTCTTCCTGACACGATCGTGAACGGTAATCTGAAGAAACGTTTGCCCAATAGCCTCCATCTCTCGTGGTCGGGTGTGGACGGCGAGCGCTTGGTGATGCTATTGGACGAGCAGGGCGTGATGGCCGCAACTGGCTCTGCCTGTGCTGCCAATAAGCAGACTGCATCGCACGTGCTTAAGGCCTGTGGTTTTAGCGATGACCTTCTGGGCGGTAGCCTGCGTCTGACGGTTGGCGAACCCACGACGCCACAAGAGGTGACGAAAGCCGCTGAAATTATCATTGAAAGCGTGCGTCGGCTGCGTTAATACGACATACTAGAGAGTGATGGTAGGATTTTTCATCAAACTTGGACTTGTACTGCTGACGCCTTTGCTGCTGGCGTTGGCTTTTGTGATGCTCACGCCGCAGATCTTGAGCGTCGACGATATTGCGGGTTGTGACGGTCCGCAGCAGATGAACAGCCAGTGCGGAAGCGCCGACGCCATTGTCGCTATCAGCGGCGGCGACACTGATGCGCGCGCTCGCGAAGCAATCGAACTGTACAAGCAAGGTTGGGCGCCGGTTATTATTTTCTCTGGAGCCGCCCAGGATAAGCAGGGACTGAGTAACGCCGCCGCAATGGCAGCCCAAGCGCTGGGCGAACGCGTCCCCGAGAGTGCAATCTTGCTGGACGAAGCCTCCGTCAATACTGCGGATAATGCGTCTCAGGTGCGATCGATCGTCTTGCAGCACGATATCAACCGGCTAATCCTGGTCACCTCGCCGTACCACCAGCGTCGCGCGAGCATCGAGTTCAACCGCCGCGTGGGCGACATTGCAACCATCGTGAATCATCCGACGACAACCGACCGATTCTGGGATAACCAACGTTGGTGGACGACGCCAATCGGGCTGTGGCTCGGCGTCAGCGAACTTGTGAAATTAATAGTAGTGAACTTTACTCATGGATAAATCAAACACCCACGTCTACGTCGGCATGAGCGGCGGAGTTGATAGCTCCGTCACTGCTGCGCTACTTAAGAAGCAAGGCTACAAAGTTACGGGCGTCTACATGAAGAACTGGACGACCGACTTGCCGGGATTTGTGTGCCCGTGGGCTGACGACCTGGCCGATGCCAAGCGTGTGGCGGTGCAGCTCGATATTCCGTTCAAGGTTTTTGACTTCCAGAAGGAATACAAGCAGCAAGTCGTGGACTACATGATTGCCGAATATCAGGCAGGCCGCACACCGAATCCTGACATTATGTGTAACCAGGAGATCAAATTCGATCTGTTCCTGAAATCTGCGCTGGCTGATGGCGCTGACATGATCGCGACCGGACACTACGCGCGCGTTCAGGACGGCAAACTGTTGGCTGGACTCGATAAGAACAAAGACCAGTCGTACTTTCTGTACCGCGTAACAGAGGCGGCGCTGCGCAAGACATTGCTGCCTGTCGGCGAACTCACCAAGCCTGAGGTCCGCGAGGAAGCTCGCAAGCTTGGCCTCGTAACTGCGGAGAAGAAGGATTCGCAGGGTATTTGCTTTGTTGGTAAGATCGGCATCAAGGAATTTCTGCAGAACTACGTCGAAGCTGAGGCGGGTGACATTGTCGACAAGAAGACCGGTAAAGTTATTGGCCAACACGATGGCGCCATCTATTACACTATCGGTCAGCGCCACGGCCTGCACGTTGGCGGCGGCCTGCCGTATTACGTCGTTGGCAAAGATATGAGCCAGAATGTCGTGTATGTTACGACCGACCTCAACGACGAAAATCTCTGGAAGCAAGAACTGAACCTGACGAATGTGCATTGGATCAACGAACCTTCGAGCGAAGGTGCGACGGTTCAGGCGCGTACCCGTTACCGCGCGGCGCTCATTCCCGCGCATATCGAGCAGCTGTCTGGCAACGAAATTTCCCTCAAACTCAGCGAGCCAGAGCGAGCCCTGACCGCTGGTCAGTCGGCCGTGCTGTATGACGGTGACCGAGTAGTCGGTGGCGGAATTGTTGTCTAATAGGCTCACCCCCCATATAATGATAGCCACAAGCATTAACAGTATGGAGGGTCTATGGACCAAGACTCACAAAACCCAACACAAGAGCCTGAGCAGAACGCTATGCCACAGGCGCCAACCACTGGTACCGGTGAAGACCAGGCTCCAGTAGTACCACCAGCAACCGACGGTGGCGACGAGATGCCTGAAGCTCCTGAGACCCCTGAAGTCCCAGAGGCACCAGCAGGCGACGCTCCTGAGGCTCCAGCCCCAGACGAGAGCGACAAAGAAGACGGAGCTAAGTGGTAAGCATTTCCTAAGGCCGGCGCACGTCGGTTTTTTGTTTGCTTAGCAGCAAACCACCAGCAATCAGTTGGTGGTTTTTGCTATAGGTTGTTCCTTGGGTGCAAATATTGTAAAGTATATTACGCCCTCTTAGGGCGCACACATCGACTAGGAAGGGGTGGCACGTGCCATTCCGAATGTTAAGACGTTCGCTTGTCGCGATGTCCTTCGTCGTTGTCGGCCTCGGCCTGACGACCCCGTCTGCCTTTGCGGACCCCGAGACGTCGGTCGTGGACTGCAACCAGCAGGTCCTGGACCTCACAGCCGGGCAGGTTCTGAAGGGCGACACCACGATCGACCCGGCCGTCAAGGAGCTGGACTCCCAGGGCGTGGATGTGCGGGTTCGCATGTTCGACGACCCGCCAGGCGGGAGTCTGGATGCCTACGAGGCCACGCAGATCAAGACCTGCCCGAGCTGGGGCGGGGACGGCCACATCAAGCCGAACCTCGTCGTCGTGCTCGTCACGCTCGAACATCACGACGCCATCTTCTACGGCAAGAACTTCGCCAGCACGATGGAGTCCGAGGTCGATTCGATCCGCGGTTCCATGCGTGACCCGTACCAGAAGGGGCACTACGCAGAAGCCATCGTGACCGGGCTGCACAACTCGTCCGAGGTCATCAAGGGCAACCAGAACCCGGCCACCGAGAGCGAAAGCGTGCCGGCCTGGGTCTGGTCGCTCGTCATCATCGTTGCCATCGTTGCTGTCATCCTCGTGGCCGCCGCATTCTCCGGAGGCGGAGGTCGTCGTGGCCGTGGTCGTGGCGGCTACGGAGGCAGAAGCTCCAGCTCTGGCGGCAGCTTCATGTTCTTCAACAGCGGCGATGGCGGCGGCAGCTCCGGCGGTGGCGATGGCGGCAGCTCGGGAAGCTGCTAGTCGCCGCAGGTGTGTGATGGTGAACGCCGGCCTGGGCCTTCTCGGCCCGCCGGCGTTCACCGCGCAACAAATTGAAATTATCTACCTCTGTTTGCTATACTATTACAGATATGAACGCCCAAGAAATTCGCAAAGCATACCTAGACTTTTACAAAGAACGCAATCACGTTGTCGTTCCGAGCGCCCCAATGGTTCCTCAGGGCGACCCCACGACCCTCTTTACTGGCTCGGGCATGCAGCCGATGATCCCATACCTTTTGGGTGAGGAACATCAAGACGGCAAGCGCATCGCTAACAGTCAGATGTGTCTGCGCGCGCAGGATATCGACGACATCGGTGATGACAAGCACACCACAACATTCGAGATGCTTGGTAACTGGAGCTTGGGCGATTACTTTAAGAGTGAACAGATTAGCTGGATTGCGGAATTCCTCTTCGACGTCGTAGGCCTCGATCCAAATCGTGTTTACGTCAGCTGCTACATTGGTAACGAAAAGTACAATATACCTCGCGACAACGACGCCATTGAACTCTGGCAGGCTGAATTCAGCAAGCGAGGCGTTGAAGCCCCTGTCGTCGAGCTTGGCTCGGCAGAAAATGGCGACAAACTCGGCATGCAGGGCGGCCGCATCTTCCTGTACGATGGCAAAGAAAACTGGTGGAGCCGCAACGGCAACGAGGAAGGCACTCTCGTGGGCGACCCATGTGGTCCCGACTCAGAGATGTTCTTTGACTTCGGCGAGGAATTCCACGACGAAGAAAAGTACGGCAAGCCACACCCAGCCAGCGACTCAGCCAGGTTCTTTGAGATCGGCAACAACGTCTTCATGGGCTATAAGAAAGTCGGCGACGGAAAGTTTGAAGCCCTCGCTGCGCCGAACATCGACCACGGCTCTGGCCTAGAGCGCATCGCTGCTGCAGCTATCGACAGCCCTGACGTCTATCGCATTAGCCTGCTGTGGCCAATTGTCGAGAAGCTCCAAGAGCTCAGCGGCAAGAAGTACGAGAGCCACACCAACGCTATGCGCGTCATTACTGACCACCTCCGCGGCGCGACTTTCCTGGCCGTTGACGGCATTAAACCAAGCAACAAAGAGCAGGGTTACGTCATGCGTCGCTTGCTGCGCCGTGCGATTCGCTTTGCGTTTGAGCTGGGCATCGAGCAGAACTTCCTGCAAGAGGTTGTTCCTGTTGTTGTCAGCCTGTACGAGGCGGACTATCCTGAATTCGCCACTCGCCGTGATGAAGTTATTGAGGTCCTGACGCGCGAAGAGAAAGTCTTTCGTCAGACACTCCGCAAAGGCGTGAACGAGCTCCGCAAAATGGGTGAGGGTAGCGAGCTGAACGGCGAGAATGTCTTCACGCTTTATGACACCTACGGCTTCCCAGTTGAGCTCAGCGTCGAAGAAGCTGCTTTGCAGGGCATTAAGGTCAGCGAGACCTGGCGCGAAGAGTTCGACGCCAAGATGGCCGAACAGCGCGCGCGTTCGCAAACTGCCGCTAAAGGCACCTTCAAGGGCGGCCTCGGTGGCCAAACCCTCCAACACAAGAAGTATCACACCGCAACTCACCTGATGTACCAAGCCCTCCGCGACGTCCTGGGCGGACACGTTGTCCAGCGTGGCAGCAACATCACCGAGGAACGCCTGCGCTTTGACTTCAGTCACCCAGAAAAGGTAACACCAGAACAGATCAAGCAGGTTGAAGAAATCGTCAATGACCAGATTCAGAAAGACCTCAAAGTTAGCTTTGAGGAATACCCAACCAAAGTTGCTATCGACGAAAAGGGCGCGCTGGGTCAGTTTGGCGACCGTTATGGCGACCGCGTGAAAGTCTACAAGATGATCGCCGATGACGCCGAAAAACCATTCAGCTTCGAGATCTGCGGTGGTCCACACGTTGACCACACCCTTCAGCTCGCCGAAGACGGCAAGCGATTCAAGATTCTGAAGGAAGAAGCCAGCTCATCTGGCGTGCGCCGTATCAAGGCTGCATTAGTCTAAGATAATTTCAAAAGTGTTGCCGTGAGGCGGGCTGCGCAGGTCCCTGAGGACGCAGCGCAGCCCGGCACTCACTTCTTGCTGCCGAACAGGATGTCCCACCAGCCGCTGAAGCCCGTTCCGGCTTCCTTGCCGGCCAGACCCATGTGTTCACCGAGGAACTGAAAGGCTGCGGGTCCCGTCGGCAGCCAGCGGAACAGCGCCCAGGCGACCATCGTGACGCCCACCAGCAGGATCAGCCCGGTGAGGTTCTTGGCGCCCTTGGCCACCAGGCAGATGATGACACCGATCAGCCCGACGACCACCGGGATCCAGATGACGACGGGTTCACCGCCGATCGTCAGGATCTCCGGGAAGGCGATCAGGAGCGAGATGGCGCCGATCGCCGACGCGATGACCGCCAGACCCATGCTGCGCTTCTTGCCCTCCTTCTCCGAGCCGCCGAAGAGCGCCAGGAGTACGGAGATGAGAAGCGCTGCCAGTGAACCAGCCATAGGATCACATCCTTGTGCTCTGTCTCGGCTGATTTGCCGAGATCATCAAGATATTATACTACTAGTTTACCGATCTTGAAATAAAATAAGTTCAAATGACGAAGCCAGGGGCGACGCACGGAAACATTCCGTGGTCGCCACCTGGCTGTCCGGGACCTCGTGGGTCCTCTATCGCCGTCCATGACGGGCTTCTTCGGCCTCCAAGCTGGGGCCGATCTGGAGGGGGTGGATGAGTCCGCGGCGGACGAGGTTGGTGCGGATGATCGCCCAGAGGGCGAATCCGCCGAAGATCGTGCCCACGATGACGAGGGCGACGGTCTTCTGGGACCAACCCCAGCTCTGGTAGAGGGTTCCGGTGATGACGATCGCGCCGAGCATGAGGCCCAGCACCGACAGCATCTCCGGGAGGCCCATGAGCTTCTCGGGGAGGGGGGTGATAGAGGTCTGAGAGGTACGCACGTGCCAACTCCTTGGGGTGGTCTAGCTTCGTGTGGACTAATACATTTAAACACAAAAGGATTAAAAAGTCAATATAAACATAAGCATTGGCAACAGGGGTGGACTAGTTACAAGGGGCGAGACATTCATCTTATAGAAACTGAGGAGCGTTATGTTGTATACTTAAGCGAGATGATTCTCAATAAACTCAAGGCAGCGCTGCCAGGTTCCTCCAGTGGTGACCAGCACCTCGTAGCGTTAGATATTGGTACTGAATACGTTAAAGCGCTCATCGCGACCGTCGAGGGGGATGAGCTTAAGATTATTGGTGTTGGCCGCGCGCATCAGGAGTTAAGCGACATGCATTCTGGTGCAATTGCCGACATTGCTGGTGTGGTTCGCAATTGTGAGATGGCACTCAGCGATGCCGAAGAGCAGGCCGGCGTGCAGGCTAAGCGCGCCGTCATTGGTATAGCGGGCGAGCTAGTAAAGGGCGTAACGCAGACCATCCGCTACAAACGGCCTCAGCCGGACAAGCCTCTGGACATGGCCGAGATGGAATTTATTATCGAGAAAGTTCAAGAGCGCGCTCAGGTCCGCGCCCAGAAGGAAATCGCCTGGGAAACGGGCAACGCAGATGTTGAAATCAAGCTAGTTAACAGCGCTATCGTGAGTATCCACATCGACGGCTACAAGATCAGCAACCCGATTGGCTTCCAGGGTAAGGACGTTGCTATCCAGATTTACACGGCATTTGCGCCAATGGTACATATCGGTGCGTTGGAGCGAACTGCTAGCGAGCTTGACCTCGACCTTTTGGCTGTTGCAGCGGAGCCATTTGCGGTCAGCCGATCTGTTCTAGGTGTTGATGCGAGTAGTAATTTTACGGCCATTTTGGCTGACATCGGTGGTGGTACGACCGACATCGCCGTTGTGAATGATGGTGGCGTCGAGGGCACGAAGATGTTTGGCATTGGTGGCCGCAGCTTCACCAAGACGATCGCAGCCGAGCTGGATGTTTCATTTACCGATGCTGAGAAGCTCAAGCTGTCTATCGACGGGGCGAATCTGAAGCCTGATATCAAGAAGGGTTTGAACTCGGCGCTCGACAAGACACTCGAGGTTTGGCTCAACGGTGTTGAGCTAGCTCTCGGTGAATTTGACGCCATTGACCACCTGCCTAACCGTATTTTCCTCTGTGGTGGTGGCGCAAGTTTGGGCAAACTTATCGAGGCGCTCGAGGAGCAGGATTGGCACAAAAACCTGCCATTTACCAAGAAGCCAACCGTACAGCGCATCCAGCCGAGCCAGGTTGCCGGCATTACAGATACGACTGGCGACGTAACAGATCACACCTTTATCACGCCTATGGGCCTGCTCAGGGTTGGATATGATACGATTGTAGGCAGCACAGGCGGCGGCGATGGCCTAAAAGACAAATTTAATCGAATTCTAAGTCAGTAACCTCATGAAAAAAGATGTAATCTACATCGACATCGAAGACGATATCACTAGTATTATTGGCAAAGTAAAAGATGCGAGCGCCAAGATCATTGCTTTGGTGCCACCAAAGCGTATCGGGGTACTCCAGAGCGCCGTCAACCTAAAGCTTCTGAACAAGAGCGCCAATGAGAACGATAAGCGTGTCGTGTTGATTACAAGTGATCACTCCTTGACCGCGTTGGCCGCTGGTCTTAAAATTCCGGTCGCCAAGAACCTGCAGTCTCGCCCCGAGATCCCTCAGATGGACGCTCCTGAAATCGACGAAGAAGAGATTATTAACGGAGAAGACCTGCCGGTTGGTGAGTTTGCCGCAGCGGCTGCTGGTGCTGAAGCTGCTGGTAAACTCAAGGCTGCCTCGGCCGCTGACGACATTAGCTCGCAGGTTGATCTTCGCACGCTCAATGACAAGCCGGTTGCGCCAGCCAAGAAGCCGGGCAAAGATATGAAGTCGCTCATCAAGGTACCGAACTTCAACTCTTTCCGCAAGAAGTTCTTCATCATCGGTGGTGGTGCGCTCGCACTTATCCTGCTGCTGTGGTGGATGTTCGCCATTGCGCCACGAGCTACCGTAACTATTAGCGCTAAGACGACTTCTGTAAGTATTGATCAAACGCTTAGCCTTGACCCTAAGGCCGCAGCGAGCAAGGCAGCCGAATTACAATTCAAAGCTAATTCGCAACAGCTTAAAAAGTCAGTCTCGACCGACTTTACCGCCACAGGAACCAAAGATATCGGAAACAAGGCAGGCGGTAGCGTGACTATCACGAATTCATTCGACAGCGATGCCAAATCGGTTCCTGCTGGTACGATCTTTACCGGCGCCAGCGGCCACAAATTTGCCAGCACCGCGGCCGTCACCGTCCCTGGTGCTAGCGTATCTGGCGGCAGCATTCACCCTGGTACCGCTCCGGTTCAGGTTCAGGCGACCGATATCGGCAATGAATATAACGTCCCGGCGCAGACCTACAGCGTCACGGGATATTCATCGCTCAATGCCAGCGGTTCCGCAATGAGCGGTGGCGACAAACAGACGGTAACCGTCGTGTCGCAGGCAGACGTCGATAAGGCCAAGACTCAACTTGCATCACAGGACAACAATGCCGCAAAAGACCAGCTGAAGAAGCAATTCAACGATGACTACATTATTGTCACCGAAAGTTTCACTGTCGACCAAGCCAGCCCATCTGTTAGCCCGAATATCGACGAGCAAGCCAAGCAGGCAAAATTGACCGTCGAGACGACCTACACGCTCCTTGGTCTTGCGCGTAAGGATGTGAACGAGATGCTTAATTCCGCGCTCAAGTCAGCGCTAGACACCAAGCCTAACCAAAGCATCTTCAGCAACGGTAGCAACTCTATCGCCTTCAGTAACTTCCAGAAGTTCGACAACGGCACCTTCTCGGCGCGCCTCAGCACGACTGGCTACATTGGCAGCAAGATCGACACGGGTGCCCTGGCTAAGCAAGTTGCCGGCAAACGCTACGGCGAGATCCAGGCTATCGTAAATCAGATTCCAAATGTCGAAAGTGTTGACATCAAGTTCTCGCCATTCTGGGTGAACAGTGCGCCTGGTGATCCTAAGAAAGTAGACATTAAGTTCTCGATCAAAAATGACGGAAAGTAAGCGCGTACTCCTTGGCCTTGATGTAGGCGAGCGACGCATTGGCGTGGCGATCGGTGATACTATTGGCCGACTGGCTTCGCCCCTGACGACACTAGAGGTTGACGGCCTGGAGCTCGTGCGCTTGCAACGGCTCATGCTAGAGAATGAAGTATCGGATATCGTTGTGGGCTTGCCGCGCAACATGTCTGGCGAGGAAACGAAGCAAACGGAGTCGATCCGTCAGTTTGTGGTGCGTCGGATGAACGGTTTTGCGCAGTCAGTGCATTTTCAGGATGAATCCCTGACGTCTGTCAAAGCCGAGCAGGAATTAACCAATCGCAAGAAACCATTTGCGCGGGGTGATATCGATGCCCTGGCGGCGACGTACATTTTAGATGATTACATGGAGGCCACCTATGGACATTAAGCCATTACGACCATTTAGGAAATCAAATAGCGGGCAGACCCCAATGCCACCTCGCCGACCGCAGCCGCTTGCAGGCCAGAAGCCGAAGACCACTGCCGAAGGTGAACCACTCAAAGTTCCTGAGGAGTTGCTAGAACCTGGGCACAAGACGCCCCTTATCTTGGCTAAGAATCCCGGCCGTTCGAAGAAGAAGCGGTGGATCTTAGGTATTTTGGGTGCGTTCGTTGTTATTATTGTCGCAGCCATCATCGCCGGGTTTGCTTGGTATAACGACGCGCTACTGCCTCGTTCGTCGGAAGACCGACGTGTCCGAGTCGTCATCGAGCAAGGCGCGACGCCTGAGCAAATTGCCGACGAGCTGGAGCAAAAGCAAGTTATCAAGAGTAGCATTGCGTTTCAGCTGTTAATGCGTCAAAGCGGCGATCGCGACAAGCTTCAGGCGGGTGTATTCCTATTCACACCAAAGCAATCATCTCGCGAAATTTTGTCATGGCTTGTGGAAGGAAAAGTCGATACATTTAACGTCACGATTCTACCGGGCCAAACGCTGGTGGGTATCAAGAAGAGCCTGATGAAGGACGGATTTACTGAAGCTGATATCAACGCGGCCTTCACCAAGAAATACAATCACGCGCTACTGGCGAGCAAGCCCGATGGCGTAAACATCGACGGCTACATCTATCCGGACACATACCAGATCAGTTCTGACACGACTGCTGAGCAGCTGTTGGTGCGTACCTTCGACGAATTCTACGCCAAGATACAGGAGAAGGGGTTGCAGCCGCAGCTTGCCGCGAAGGGATTCAATCTGCACCAGGGTATTACGCTGGCCTCTATTATCCAAAGGGAAACATCGACCTATTCGGATCAGCGCCAAGTTGCTCAGGTGTTCGAGAAGCGACTGAAGGACGGCATGCAATTGGGGTCAGATGTGACATTTATGTACGCCGCCGAACTACTCGGGCAACAAGAGTCGGTAAATATCGATTCACCTTACAACACGCGACGTTACACAGGTTTGCCTCCGGGGGCAATTGCTAACTTTAATATCACTGCCCTCACGGCAGTGGCTGACCCTGCGCCGGGCGACTATGTATTCTTTGTGGCTGGCGATGATGGCACGACCTACTTTGCTCGAACAGAGGCCGAACACCAGTCGAATATTGATCGATATTGTACGAAACTTTGCTCTCAATAACAGGGGTAGGAATACATTGTAACGTATTGACACTTATGTCAAGCTTAGGTACAATATCTATGTACGCTCGGGTGGGTAAAACGCCCCAACATAAGCGCTTTACGTACCAGTGTTCTTCCCAAGTCGTGTCGCACGAGATGCTATAATATAACCTAGCAACTCACGGTCGACACATCTCTGTTCCAACACAAACATGTCTGGAAGAAAGACACGAACGGAAGTAAATTTCGCTTAGGAATAAGCGATAATGGAGACGCATATTAGTAACAATATTGCTCTGGGCCAGGCGGCACAACGTGCCACTGCACCACAAACCAGTCCAAAACTAACAGAGATTGCTACTAAAAATGCAGCGAAGCTTCGTGCTCGCACAAAAAAGCTGAATTTTGCCTTGGTTACGTCACAAGTTGTTGTCGTAGCCTTTATCATCGCCATCGTAGCCATTGGTTATCGCGCGCCTGTTGAAGCATCTCAGACGGCTGGAGCACAGTCGATTCTGGAGCAAGACAAGCCGAGCGTTGACCAAGTGGCGGCTGCTGACGTGGCCGCCTCTGTTGCGGAAAGTACCAACATGCTGGTAAGCGCGCAGGTTGCAAGCCTGGCAATTTCGCTCAACAGCAAGACAGAGTTGGCTCAGACCGACAACAGCTTCATTAGTAAACCACAGATCGTTAGCCAGACAACTGGTCGTAAGGGTGTAACCACCTACATGACTAAGGATGGCGACAATGTTAAGTCAGTTGCCGCGCAGTTTGGTATCTCTGAAGATACAGTGCGTTGGGCCAACAACCTGACCTCTGACTCATTGAAGCCTGGCACAAAGCTCACAATCCCAAGCATCACTGGCGTTGTCTACACCGTTAAGAGCGGTGACGATGCTGGTAAGCTGGCCGAGAAATACCAGGCTGATAAAGAGCGCATCATTACTTTTAACGACGCCGAACTCTCCGGCCTGAAGGTTGGTTCACAGATCCTCATCCCTGAAGGTGTTCTGCCTGAGAATGAGCGCCCTGGGTACGTTGCTCCACGAAGCTACTCGAGCAGTTCCTCGAGTGTTACCTCTACATCTATCAGCTCGACATTCGTAGCTGGTAACGGTTACGCCTACGGCTACTGTACTTACTATGCGTACAACCGCCGTGCCGAGATTGGTAGTCCGATCAGTGGTAACTGGGGTAACGCCGTGAGTTGGTCTGCTATGGCTCGTGCTCAAGGATTCCGCGTGGACCACACGCCTGAGGCCGGCGCCGTCATTCAGAACGGTGGTGGTTGGGGCGGTTACGGTCACGTTGGTATCGTCGAGCGTGTTAACGCCGATGGTAGCCTGCTGGTGTCGGACATGAACTACGCTGGTTGGAATGTTATCTCTAACCGTACGGTTCCTGCCTCGTCTGTTGGCAGCTACAACTACATTCACTAGTAGCATATTAGTAAAATAGAAAACCGCCCCTGTCAATCTGGGGCGGTTTTCTGTATAATGGGCGTAACGTATGTTTGTAGACAAAGTTGAAGTATTGGTTCGAGCGGGAAACGGCGGCAATGGCTCCGTTAGTTTTCGTAAGGAAAAATACATCGACCGAGGTGGCCCTGACGGTGGTGACGGTGGGCGCGGCGGTAATGTTATCTTCGTAGGCGACCAAAACCTCAACACACTTCTAGGCTTTCGCTACAAGCAAGAACTCGAGGCCGAGAACGGCCAGGCTGGCTCCAAGCGCAACAAGCGCGGACGAAGCGGTGAAGACCTGCTTGTGAAAGTGCCGGTCGGCACCCAGGTGTATCTCGATGGCAAGCTCGTCGCCGACCTCACGCAGATCGACCAACGTGCAACCGTGGCTCACGGTGGCGATGGTGGTTTCGGTAACGCTCACTTTAAGTCTTCGACCCGTCAGGCGCCTAAGGTTGCAGAGCTCGGCGAACGAGGCGAGGAATTTAGCCTGATACTCGAGCTGAAACTGCTGGCTGATGTAGGTCTCGTTGGCCTGCCGAACGCTGGCAAATCGACCTTTCTATCTGTCGTGACCAACGCTCGTCCAGAGATCGCTGACTATCCGTTCACGACGCTTACGCCTAACTTGGGCGTCGCCGACGTCGACAGTAGCTCGCTCCTGATTGCCGACATTCCTGGTCTGATCGAAGGCGCGAGTGAAGGTAAAGGTCTGGGCGATGCGTTCTTGCGCCATGTGGAGCGCACAGCTGTACTGCTGCACTTGGTGGATATCTACGACGATAATGTCGCCGAGAATTTCACGACCATTCAGAACGAGCTCGCTGCCTACAGCCCTGAACTCGCCAAGCGACCGCTTATCGTGGCATTGACCAAGATTGAAGGTCTCCCCGAGGACGGCGTCGAGCAAAAGAAAGCCGAACTGGCCAAGGTATTGCCGAAAGGTACGCAGCTGTTTGCAATTTCTTCATCGGCTCACACTGGCTTGACGGAACTGCTGCGAACACTGGACGTCGAGGTTAAGCGAGTCCGCGCGCAGAAGCTCGAAGCTGCTGAAGCGCAAGAGGAAGCAACCGGCATTCCGATTATAGGTTTGGACGACGCTCAGAAGCGCGACTCCTGGAAGGTGACACACGATGGCGGCCGATTTGTTGTGAGTGGGCAGAAGATTGAGAAGTTTGCCGCTCGCACTAACTTCGATAGCGAACCCGGCCGTCGACGTCTGTGGGATATTCTGGGCAAGATGGGCGTCATGCACGAACTTGACCGCCAGGGCATAAAAGAAGGCGATACTGTCTCTATCGGCCGATCTGGCACGTACACAATGGTTTACGGCGCCTAGCTGTAGACATGAACTTATACTTGCAATAAACGCACGAATATGTAGAATTATAGAGTTGTCGCCAGAAGAGGGTGACTACTACTGAGGGGATTCTCAAGATGGCACACGACAGCATTCCTGCGAATGCACGTGAGCATCACGCACGCCTCGTCGAACTGGGGGTCGTGAGTCTGGTCACCCAGATCCTCACCGACCGTGACGAGACGTTCGGCATCAGCAACCTGCTGTGCTGGGCCGCCAAGGACGACGGCCAGCTCGTAGTCAAGGCGGTCTACACGCACCAGCGCGCCGCTCTGAGCACCGGCAGGGCGCTGGGCAACCCCGTGCCGGACAGCGCCAGCTTCGGCGTGAGTGCCGGGAGGGCGTTCGGGCCTCTGGGCTCGAAGCCGCTCCCGGCGCCGACCATCGCGGCCATCCGCGCACTCGCAGCGTAGCGCCCCTCCTGAGGGCGTGACACTGTAGCTGGTGGCGGGTAGGGATTCGTTCCTGCCCGCCACCGGTGTGGCACAAAGTATTTGCTTTTTGAATTTATTCTGTTAAAATATGTTAGTTATCGGCTGATGCAACACTGCACGCCGATGTTTTTTAAAAGCTAGGTAGAAGGTTTGGCAGGGCTTACGAACGACGCACGGTTGATGCGTCGCTGGTAAGCCCCGCCAATCGAGAATCGGCCAACCGACGAGGGCCGTCAGTACCGGCGCGGGATCGACAGCAACACTCCGGGAGTGATAATGCGACAACCCTAGGCTCCACCTCTCTCCGAGAGCGTCTTGCCCAGAGCATTACCGACCTTACAGGAGCACGAGATGCGAAGTCTGAGGCCCTTCCGGGCATCCACCACCAACCACTGATCGGCCGCGACGAGACCGCGGATTTCTGACCTGAACTGGCCACTGCCGTCGCCGGCAGTCGGGCGCCGTGGTTCAGGCCGTAGAGGGCAGGTCCGGCAGCACCGCTGCAACCTGCTCGCGAGCACCGCGTACCCAGCCGGGTGCGTACAACTTCAGATCGTGCATCACCCGCCATCCGTTCACGACTCGGGACGGACGGCGTGGAGACAGGGGACAGTCGACGGACCTCCGCCATCGAGCGGGCCAGCGATCCGTGCGCATCGGACCTCCGACCCCGACCAAGAGTCGATCATCGACGGACCCCCGGGCAGCAACA
>CAZPGP010000002.1:13472-26455 GCA_964586395.1 uncultured Candidatus Saccharibacteria bacterium | reverse complement strand
CGGACCTCCGACCCCGACCAAGAGTCGATCATCGACGGACCCCCGGGCAGCAACACCGCCCGGGGGATCCGCCCTCATCTACCTAGCTTGATTTCCATGAACTTATGAGGGGCGCCCATTGGGGCGCTTTTGTTTTGCAGGGGTAGCTGCGCTACACTAGTGGAGTGAAACAGACATTCTTCTTCTACGACCTCGAAACTTCAGGCTTTGACCCGAAACGACAACGCATTATGCAGTTCGCTGGCCAGCGAACCGATATGGATATGAACCCAATCGGAGACCCGGTCAACGTCCTTGTCGCCCTCAGCGATGAAGTTTTGCCAGATCCGGCCGCAGTGGTGCTAACGGGCATTACGCCTCAGAAAACGCTCGAGGAAGGCTACAGTGAGGCGGATTTCCTACGTTTGCTGCACGAAGAGGTACTGACGCCGGGCACGATCATTCTAGGTTTCAATAGCGTACGCTTTGACGATGAATTCATGCGCTATACGCTTTACCGTAATTTCTACGACCCGTACGAGTGGGCCTGGAAGGAAGATCGTTCGCGCTGGGATATGTTGGACGTTGTGCGAATGACGCGCGCGCTGCGACCCGACGGCATCGAGTGGCCATTTGACGAGAATGGTCAGCCGATGAATCGACTCGAGAAACTTTCGGCTATCAATGGCCTCGATCACGAGCAGGCCCACGATGCACTCAGCGATGTCGTCGCGTTAATAGGTGTGGCCAAACTTATTAAGACAAAGCAGCCGCAATTGTTTGATTACTTGCTCAAGATGCGCGACAAAAAGGAGGTCATGAAGCTCGTCAATTTGGACGACCCAAAGCCTTTCGTCTATGCCTCCGGACGTTATCCAAAGGACGTACTGCATGCAACCGTCGCACTACCGATTGGCCCCGGTAGCAAGCCTGGTTCTGTTCTGGTGTACGACCTGCGCTCTGACCCTTCGCAGTGGGTTGGCAAGAGCGTGGATGATCTCAAATCAACCCGGTTTGCAAAATGGGAGGACCGTCAGAAGCCAGGCTTCGTATCATTGCCGATCAAGGAGCTCGCCTACAATAAGTGCCCGGCCGTTGCGCCGATTGGTGTGTTGGACGAATCCGCCCAAAAGCGTATCAAGCTTGATATTCCGACCGTCGAGAAGCATATGACGGCTCTACGCCAAGCTGGGATCTTGGATGCCATGCGTGCTGTGTTTGCTCGCGACGGCGCATTCCCAAAGTCCAAGGACGTCGACGCTGCACTCTACGACGGTTTCGTGAACGAGCGTGATAAGCCAAAGATGAGTGCCGTGCGTGCCGCTGATCGGACGACGCTGGCTGACTTTAACCCTGGATTTGCCGATGAGCGTCTGGCTGCGCTACTCGTCCGCTACAAGGCACGTAACTATCCGCAGAGCCTAACGGGCGACGAACGAGCTGGCTGGGAGAGTTACCGATCCGAGCGAATCAAGAGTGATTTGCCGCGCTTCAGTACAGAGCTGCAACGCCTCCACAAAGAGGTGAGCGACGATAAGAGCTTCCTGCTGAGCGAGCTCCACCTGTGGGCGGAAAGCATCGTACCCTTTAGCGAGTAGGTAGCCTGTAGTTTGATCCATGCGCCGATTCGCTTGGCGTGTGGACGGACCCAGGTTGTGATCTCTTGAGTGGCAATTGCCATGATAATGACGAGTGCGGCAGCGAGGGCGCGGATTGGCTGCGTTGCTTTGCTAACGGCTTGTGCCCAGCGATTTGTTGAGCGGTTCATGCTGGCTAAAACGCTGTAGCGCCACTGGTGTGCCGCAACTGCGGTACTTCGGTAGCTCTGGTGAAATCCAGCCATGACAAGGGATTCGCGACGCTTTCGAATTGCAGCGACAGCGGGCTTGTCGTCAACTTCGACATGGTAGGCCCGCTTCATTTCGGCAATCTGTTGTGCGGGTCGTTCGCGGACTAGCCAGTAGACAACACCGGCAGCGAGTACGCCAACCAAGATCATCATGTAGGCTGGTGGAACGCTGATGTGGGTCCCGGGAACGGTACCAATCATCAGAAACATTAGGAAGGCCATTAATACACCCGTCGCCTGGAGGACCCAGACGGCGAGTGCAGCAAAGCTCAGCCCAATCACGTATCTCACTTTTTCAACCACCTATAAAACAACTAAAAACTTACTCGCATCTTACCATTTAGTTGCCCGCGTTTCAAGTATGTGAGAAAACGCTAACGTTTTGTTTTTGCGCGAGCTTTTTCGATAGCATCTTTGAAGCGATGAACGACAGCCGAGCGGATTTTTTCGGCGCGGTCAAACTCCGTCGCAAGTATTGCGAGGCCAAGGAATATTGCCGCCCAGCCCGGACCGGGCAGAACTAGCATAAAGATGCCAGCGACTATAACAAGCCCGCCTACGATAAAGACAATAACGCGACGTGCAGTGCGTGGTGTTTTGCGCCAGGTTAGTTTGAGTCGCTCCATGTGTCTCTATAGTATACCTGTTTTATTCAAGAAGTGCTGCTAGGATAACTTCCGAGGATGGGGGCGTCGTTAGACGCTCGCAACGGATAAGTTCAATTTCTTGTGGGACAACTATGGGTGTTCGTCGCCCCGGTCGTACGCCACGCATGTTCTGCGGGCATCCGACCGGGGCGGTCCAGCGCTAAGGGCTCAGGTGGGCTTCCCAGTGCATCTGCTCGGCGAACTCCAGGAAGAGCCGCCGTAGCGTGTGAGCGCCCATCGGAGTGGACAAGCTGCGCGGCCGAAAATGCCAACGCGAGTGGACTCGCTCCAGCTGGGCGTTCTCTGGCAGCTGGTGGGGCAGAACGCCTTCCGGTAACAAGACCTCGTCAGTGTCGAAGGCGATATACGTGCCCAACGAATCGACGATGACTTTGTAGTTGACGACGCGACGGGGGCGGGCCCCGCGTGCTTGGGTCATGCTGTCTCCTCGTCTAGTCGTTCCACTTGACGCGCCAGCCGGTCTGCGTCCTGGTCAGTTGCCTGGTTGCGGTGAACAGCTCGGTCCGAGACCTCTTGATCTCACTCTTGGGCTGCACGCGGATTCCCAGCGCATCATCGGTCTCGACGATCTCCAGCCCACCATCGATCCGCGACAGTGTGTTGGAGAGGCTGCCGATCATTGCGATGAGCGCTTCGCTGGTGCTTCGCAGCGTGATCCACGGGGAGTTGTTGCTGCCGCCCAGCGTGCCGATTACGTTGGGGGCTGGCTGTGGCCTGGGCGTCTTTCGCGGGTCCGTCACGTGTGGCTCCGTTCCTTGGTACGTCATGGACCCGCAAATTGTACTCTTAGTGGGCATATGTTTCAAGTTTTTTGTGTAACATCACTTTCTAGGGTCAATCAGTAAGGGGCTCGAAATAACAGATAAAAACGTGTATAATAGACCGCGTTATGAGCGGCAGTATAGAAGTACGAGGTGCTCGGGAGCATAACCTCAAAGATATTAGCGTGAGTATTCCGCGCGATAGCTTGGTTGTGATTACCGGACTCAGTGGTTCTGGCAAATCGAGCCTGGCATTCGACACCATTTATGCCGAAGGTCAGCGTCGATACGTCGAGAGCCTGAGTAGCTATGCCCGCCAATTCTTGGGTTTGATGGAAAAGCCTGATGTTGACCAGATCGATGGCTTGAGTCCAGCCATCAGTATCGACCAGAAGTCGACAAGCCGTAACCCACGCTCGACGGTCGCGACCGTCACGGAAATTTATGACTACATGCGTTTGCTGTACGCCCGCATTGGCATCCCGCACTGTCCGATTGACGGCAAGGAAGTCGAGCGTCGTGCGCCACAGCAGATCGTAGACGAGATTCTGGCTATGCCTGAGGGCGCCCGCCTCATGGTTCTGGCACCAATCATCAACGACAAGAAGGGTGAGTTTGCGCATATTCCTGAGCAGTACCAGCGTGCTGGCTTTGCTCGCGTTCGTGTTGACGGTGTTATTTACGCGCTTGAGGAGTTTCCTGACCTCGACAAGAAAAAGAAGCACAGCATCGCCCTGGTCGTCGACCGTGTCGTGAACAACGAAGAGAATCGCAGCCGCATCACGCAGTCTGTCGAACAGGCTTTGGAGGCTGCCGAGGGCGTCGTCCAGGTGACGAATGTCGACACTGAAACCGAGCGAACGCTGAGCGAACGTTACGCCTGTATCGATCACCCAGAGGTAGAGATTCCTGAACTCGCGCCGCGACTCTTTAGCTTTAACAGCCCGCATGGCGCTTGTCCGGTTTGTACCGGTCTGGGTACGCGGCTTGAAGTCGATCCTGAATTGGTTATCCCAAATGGCAACCTGACAATTAGTGAAGGTGCGATTCGCCCATGGAATCGTGTGCGTATCGACACTTGGTACATGAAGAAGGTCGCGGCTGTTGCTGAAGCCTACGGATTCTCGCTCCACGAACCGACAAGTAAACTCACCGAAGAACAAACAAAGGTCTTGCTGTACGGCACGGGTGCTCAAAAGTACACTGTCGAGCTGGGTAGCGGTCGTGCATTCCAGACTGATTTTGAAGGCGTTATCCCGAACCTCGAGCGTCGCCACCAGGAGACCGACAGCGACTTTGTGCGCCGCGACATCGAGCGATTCATGCGCGAACGTAAGTGTCACGCCTGTCAGGGGCAGCGCCTGAAGCCAGAAGCACTTGCTGTAACCGTGCATGACCTGAACATCATGGACGTTTGCGGTCTGAGCGTAGCCGACAGCCTCGAACTCTTCACAAATACACTGAAACTAACCGAGCAAGAGCTATTTATCGCCAAGCAGATTCTGCGTGAGATTACCGCGCGCCTGAGCTTCCTGAACGACGTCGGCCTGAGCTACCTCGAGATGTCCCGCAGTGCCAACACCCTGAGTGGTGGTGAAGCGCAACGCATTCGCCTGGCTACGCAGATTGGCTCTGGCCTGCAGGGTGTGTTGTACGTGTTGGACGAGCCAAGCATTGGCCTGCATCAGCGCGACAACGACCGCTTGATTGCGACGCTGAAACACCTTCGTGACCTCGGCAACACCGTCATTGTGGTGGAGCACGATGAGGACACTATTCGTGCCGCCGACCACTTGCTCGATATTGGTCCGGGCGCTGGCATCCATGGTGGGCACGTTGTGGCAGAGGGCACTCCAGAAGAAGTCGCCAACAACCCTGCCAGTACAACCGGCCGATTCCTAAAGGGAACCGAGTCCATCGTCGCGCCTAAAAAGCGCCGATCTGGTAATGGCAAAGAACTGGTCATCCGCGGCGCGCGCGAGCACAACCTCAAGAACATCGACGTTAGCATTCCACTTGGCAAGCTGGTCGTTGTATCGGGCGTATCGGGCTCAGGCAAGTCAACTGTCGTCAACGATATCCTCGCCAAGGAACTCAGCCACCGCCTGCACCGTGCTAGCGAAGTTGCCGGTCGCCACGATGACATCGAAGGTATTGGCGCACTCGACAAAGTTATTGTTATCGATCAGTCGGCAATCGGCCGCACGCCTCGTTCCAACCCTGCAACCTACACCGGTGTCTTTACGCCAATCCGTGAACTCTTTGCCTCAACCCCAGAAGCTAACATTCGTGGCTACAAAGCCGGTCGTTTCAGTTTCAACGTTAAGGGCGGCCGCTGCGAGAATTGTCAGGGTGATGGCGTCATCAAGATCGAGATGCACTTCCTGCCTGACGTCTATGTGACCTGCGAAATCTGTAAGGGCAAGCGCTATAACCGCGAAGCACTCGAGATCCACTACAAGGGCAAGACGATTAGCGACGTCCTCGACATGACCTGCGAGCAGGCCGCCGAGTTCTTCGACAATATTCCGTCTATCAGCAACAAGATGAAGACGCTGGTTGAAGTCGGTCTCGGTTACATCAAGCTTGGCCAGCCAGCTACAACCCTGAGTGGTGGTGAGGCACAGCGCGTGAAGCTTGCAACAGAGCTGAGCCGTCGCTCGACTGGTCGCACGCTCTACATCCTGGACGAGCCAACAACTGGCCTGCACAGTGCTGACGTCAAGAAACTCTTGCACGTCTTGCAGGCATTAGTTGAAACGGGCAACAGCATGGTTATCATTGAGCACAACCTCGACGTCGTAAAGTCCGCCGACCACGTCATCGACATGGGCCCTGAGGGCGGCGAGGGCGGCGGTACAATCTTAGCTCAGGGTACTCCTGAGGAAATCGCCAAGCACGCCACGAGCTATACTGGACGATATCTCAAAAGAATGCTGTAATAATCGGTAAGCGTCGAGAGAAAGGTGTCTTGATTGCGCAAAGTCGCGGTCGCCACTGGCGTAAATCCTAGTGGTAGAACCCTGGTCTTGCTGGGCTTTTCGGATCGAAAGACCCTGGCAGCGTTTAAGGCCATGGTGCGTGCACTTCAAGACCGGCATATGCTGCCGGCCAACGCGTTTATCGTAACGTCGGGCCTGAGTGGCCATAATCGGGAGATCCTCCTGGTACTCCCGGCGTCTGAATCTATCGGGCTGACCCTGAGGGACCTCAGGGTGACGGCGGCAACGCGACTCCAACTTGATATAGCGGGCGCGCCCATGTCATGGGCGGACTACGAGGTCTACTGCCAGATTGCCGATAGGCACTCTGACTGATCTCTGCCCGCTCGACGCATGTGCCCTCCCCGTTGCATATTCATAGCGACGGGGAGGGCCGACTCTCTGAAATTATTGCGATATTGACGGGGCCCGCCCGGTCGCCAGGGGAAGGTGGCGGTCACGGGCGGGCTCCGGCTCAGAACGTCCGGATGAGCTGGCGGGTGTGGTGACTGTAGACCAGGGTCGCGACCACTCGGCCGCTGCGAACCAGTTCGATGTGGCGAAGCGATCCGCCGTTGTCGGTGCCTACCTTGTCCCTGATGCGCAGAGTCGCGCCTGGGATGACGTTGATCGGTACCTCCGACCCGTCCTGCCAGGTGCCAGCGCCATGCGTCTGGCCGGCGATGAAGCTCTCGGCCTGGCTGGCAAGGGCGGCACTGTCGGGCGTCTTGCGCGTTGAAGCTGCCACGGGTTCCTCCTAGGTAGTTGGCGTACGCACGTGGGCTACTGTGATTATAGTTGAAATTATTTGTAGTACCATGATCGTTTATCTACTCAGATTGAGGTATCTGCGCTACTATGATGTATGGCCGACTTTAGACCGTAAACAGGAGTTAGTTACCATGGAAATCAAATCTATTCACGCTCGCCAGATCATCGACTCGCGGGGCAACCCAACTGTCGAAGCCGATGTTATCTTGAGCGATGGCACGCTGGGTCGCGCAGCTGTTCCGTCTGGCGCTTCGACCGGTAGCAATGAAGCTGTCGAGCTTCGTGACGGTGACGCTGCTTTTGGCGGCAAAGGCGTTATGAAGGCGGTCGCGAACGTTAACGGTCCAATTGCTGACGCGCTCGTTGGCAAGGACGCGAGCGACCAACGCGGTATCGACATGGCGATGATCGAACTCGATGGCACATCCAACAAAGGCAAACTCGGAGCGAACGCGCTACTCGCCGTTTCGTTGGCGGTAGCTCGCGCTGCAGCTCAGTCACAGGGCAAGCCACTGTACCAATACTTCCAAGGCTTGAGCAGCTCGACGAGCCTCAGCCTGCCCGTCCCTATGATGAACATTATTAACGGCGGTAAGCACGCTGCTGGCTCGACCGACATTCAGGAATTTATGGTTATGCCGGTTGGCGCCACAACGTTCAGCGACGCAATTCGTATGGGCGCTGAAATCTTCCACGCACTCGCGAAGGTCCTGAAGGAAAAGGGATATGGCACAACGGTAGGTGACGAAGGTGGCTACGCGCCACATGTCAAAGCCGGCAACGCTGAGGCTCTTGACCTCGTAAGCCAAGCTGTCGAAAAGGCTGGCTACAAGCTAGGCGACGACGTCGTGCTCGCACTAGATGTCGCTGCAAGCGAACTCTACGAGGACGGTAAGTACACGCTGGCGACTGAAAATCGCAGCCTCACCAGCGACGAAATGGTCGACTGGCTGGTTGAACTCGCCGAGAAATACCCAATTGCATCTATCGAGGATGGCCTGGCCGAAGACGACTGGCAGGCATGGGCGAAGCTGACCGAGAAGCTGGGCGACCGTGTGCAGATTGTCGGTGACGACTTGCTGGTTACCAACGTTTCATTCTTAAAGCGCGGCATCGAAGAGAAGGCTGCCAATGCTATCCTGGTCAAGCTCAATCAGATCGGTACGCTCAGCGAAACTATCGACGCCGTAGCAATGGCGCACGACGCTGACTGGCGCGCGGTTATCTCGCACCGTTCGGGTGAGACCGAGGACACAACCATCGCGCATCTAGTTGTAGGCCTCGCAACGGGTCAGATCAAGACGGGCTCGATGAGCCGCACTGACCGCGTGGCTAAGTACAATGAACTTCTCCGCATCGAAGAGCAGCTTGGCGACACCGCAACTTACGCCGGCCGCGAGGCACTGGGAGCACGCTAATGGCATACTTGGTACTTGTCCGCCACGGACAATCAGAATGGAACTTGTTGGGTCAGTGGACTGGCCTCACTGATGTATCCCTGACTGAGGACGGCCGCGAGGAAGCTCGCCGCGCTGCTAAGACGCTCGAGGATATCGACCTTCACCGCGCCTATTCGTCGAAGTTAGAGCGCGCCAAGCACACGCTAGATGAAATCGTCACGCACCTCGACCGTCATGACGTCGAGCGAACGGAGCACGAAGAGCTCAATGAGCGCGACTATGGCGAACTAACCGGCAAGAACAAGTGGCAGGTCAAAGAAGAATACGGCGAAGAAAAGTTTATGGCCTGGCGACGCAGCTGGGATCATCCTGTCCCTGGTGGCGAGACGCTCAAGGATGTTTCGGAGCGCGTACTGCCTTTTTATGAGCAGCGTGTTCTGGAGGATTTGAAGTCTGGCAAGAACGTCATCGTGGCTGCGCACGGCAACTCGTTGCGCGCGCTCATGAAGTACCTCGAAGATGTCGCTGATGACGAAGCTCACACCGTCGAGATCATGACGGGCGAGGTGTTGGTCTATGAGATTGACGACAACGGTAAGTTGGTCAAAAAGGAAATCCGTATGACCAACGACAAGAAAGTTTAGATAAGCTCAAAACGGACGACCCGCCCTCGGCAGTGCTACAAACGTGCTGTCGAGGGCGGGTTTTTGCTGCCGGGCTTCAGGCCCAGGCAGGCTTGTGGGGGGGTTGTCAGCTGGCTGATGTGACGTCGGTCACGATGCAGTTGAGGTCAACGTGGACGGTGCCGATGATGCGTCCCGACTGGCTGTCGGTGACGGTCGCGGTGCGTGCTGTGCCGACTTCGCCGTGCATGGTCACCGTGGTGCCTTGCGGGCCGCGGACGGTTTCGCCCTCGGACTTGTTGATGCCGAGGCTCTGCACCATCCTGGCTGCTGAGCCGAGCGTGTTGCTTGTATTCGTGCTGCGACCAAGTCGCATGAGAATCTCCCCAGATTCAAAACGGGCTGGCTGCCAGTTTTCTGACAGTTACTATACCATCGCAAGTAGGATTTGTCACTCTGGTGAGAGAGGACTAGCGTCGCTTAAATGCGCCTTTAACCTTGGCAAGGAACTGCTCGCGAGACTCTTTCTCGCGCAGGATGTGAATAATTGGTGAGCTTAGGGTCAGGAGCGTGACCAGTCCGATGATCGGTAAAATCAAGTTGTCGATGTGGATACCTCGAGCCTCGAGGAAGTCGCCGGCGAAGTAACCGACGTAGGTGATCAGGGAGATCCAGAGGATGGCGCCGAGCACGTTGTAGAGCGTGAAGAGCCTTTGGTCCATCTTGGCCGCGCCGGCAACGATAGGTACGAATGTACGGACAACTGGTACGAAACGAGCGAGCATGATAGTCACGGCGCCATATTTTTCGTAGAATCTTTCAGCTCGGATGAGATTATCAGGGTTGAAGAGTATGGAGTCTTTGCGTTTGAAAATACGATGGCCAACCTTTCGGCCAAACCAGTAGCCTGCTGCCTCACCCAGGATGGCCGCCACGATGAGGTAGAGTACGAGCACGTGGATGCTGACACCAAAGACGCCCTTGGTCGCGAGCAGACCGGCGCTGAATAGCAGCGTGTCTCCTGGTAGGAAGAACCCGAGGAGGAGCCCTGATTCTGCAAAAATAATGGCCATGATGCCGAGCACGCCGACAGCACGAATAAGTTCTGTGAGTTCAATTCCTGGTAACATGCACATATTCTATCATGTATGTCACTCGTGAACCTGTGAAAGTGGCTGGCAGTTGGCTATGCATAAGCATCGTCATGTGCCAAAATGTAGGTAACATGGGTGGCAAACTTCCAGGTCTGAACGACTGTGGTGCACACATAACTGAGGACGGTGTGCGATTTTGCGTGTGGGCACCCTTCGCCGAGGCCGTGGCGGTCACGGGGGACTTCACGAATTGGTCAGATGAAGGCTTGCCGATGGCTAAAGGCGAGGACGATTGCTGGTATGCCGACATCAAAGATGCGGCTGTTGGTGAAGAGTACAAGTACCTCATCACGCACGACGGCAAAGTGCTTTGGCGGAACGACCCACGCGCCTTGCAGTTGACGGCGTCGGAGGATAGTTCGGTCATAATCGATTCGCATTTTGACTGGGGTGATGATAGCTATGAGTTGCCGCCGCTCGCTCAGGCTGTGATATACGAACTCCATGTCGGGACGTTTGTGCGCAACGACCCGGCGCTACCGGGCACGTTCCACGATGCGATCACCAAACTGGATTACCTTGTCGATCTTGGAGTAACTGTTATTGAAATCATGCCCTGCAACGCCATGTGGATGGATCGTTGGTGGGGTTATACACCAGATAATATCTACGCAGTCGAAGCGGCGTACGGTGGTCGGCGAGCGTTTATGGAATTCGTGAAGGCTGCGCATCAGCGAGGTATTGGCGTTATCTTGGACGTCGTATATAACCATCTCAACAAGGACGCGAGCCTTGATCTCTGGCAATTCGATGGTTGGAGCGAGCGTCCAGACACGGGCGGTATTTATTTCTATAACGACCAGCGTGCGCACACGCCGTGGGGCGAAACGCGGCCCGACTACGGTCGCCCAGAAGTTCGAAGCTACATCGTACAGAATGCGCAAATGTGGCTGCGTGATTGTCATGTTGATGGTCTGCGCGTAGATTCGGTGATTCATCTGCGAAACGTCGAGGGTAAAAATAACGACCCGGAGCACGACCTACCAGATGGCTGGAAACTCCTGCAGGAAATCAATGAAGGTGCGAAGCAGGTGAAGCCAGGCGCGGTGACAATCGCCGAGGATTTACAGGGTAATGAATGGATTACGAAGCCGGCCAGCGAGGGCGGCGCGGGATTTGTGAGCCAATGGGACCCGGCGTTCGGTGGCATCTTGCGTGAGGAGCTCGGGCCTGACGCTCACGACGAGCCGAATATCGACAAGATGCACATGGTAGTAGAAGGTCATCCTGGTGGCAATCCCTTCGAGCGCGTTATCTTTACCGAGTCGCATGATACAGATGCCGGTGCGAGCGGCGGTAGGCGCTTCGACGAAGCCATCGCCCCTGGGGAAGCGACCAGTCTGAAGGCGCGCAAGCGTGCCGCGCTTGCTGCTGCGATACTGTTTACGACACCCGGCATCCCAATGATCTTCCAGGGCCAGGAATTCGAAGAAGATGGCGCCTTCTCGCACTACAAAGCGCTGGACTGGACCAAGGTAGAGAAATTTGCGGGTATCCTGACACTCTACAGGCATCTCATCGCGCTGCGCCTCAACCGCCACAACAATACGGCTGGATTGCTCGGACAGCATGCTAATGTCTTTGCTGTCGACAAAGAGGCCAAGGTTGTCGCATATCATCGCTGGGACAAAGCCGGCCCTGCAGACGATGTGGTCGTAGTGGTTAACTTTTCGGACAAGCCGCTCGCCGACTATGAACTTACATTCCCGGCAACAGGCACGTGGTGGAATCGGCTCAACACCGACTGGAAGGGGTATGGCGAAGACTTCACCGACCTCAAGATTGAATCGGTAGAAGTTGCCGCCAAGCCCGATGACGATAAACACTTCGTCGGCAAGATCGACATTGCGCCACAGAGTGTTCTCATCTTCTCCCAAGATTCATAGACTAAGCTTTGCATGGAGCTGAAATCCTCCTTTGGATCAAGGCAGCTCGGAAGCTCAATTTGTGGTAAATAACCACAAATTGTGACCCGCATGTGCCGAGATCAAAGGAGGGTTGAAGCGAGTGAGGACCGGACAATGCTATACTAGAAGTACCTTACAGGAGGTTACATGGGAGAAAAAGTTGAATTAACAGTTGAAACTCGCGACGTGACCGGTAAGAAGGTCGCTTCGTTGAGACGCGATGGCTACGTGCCAGCCGTGGTTTATGGCCACGATTTTCCGGCACAGTCAGTCATGGCCGCCGAAGTGCCAATGACTAAAGCCGTCCGCAGTGCAGGTAAGCACCATCCGGTTGAACTACAGATCGGAAACGACAAGCGGCTTGTTATGATCAAATCTACTGACGTTGATCCCGTAAAGCACGGTCTACGTCACGTAGCTTTCCACGTAGTGAAGCAGAACGAGGAAGTAGAGACCGAAGTCCCAGTTGTTGTATTGGGCGTAGGCGAAACCCCTGCCGAGAAGGCCGGACTTGTTGTACTGACAGGCGCCACAACCGTAGAAGTTAAGGCTCTGCCAAACAGTTTGCCTGATCAGCTCGAAGTTGACGGCGAGAAGCTCGTCGAGATTGGCGACAACCTGACCGTTGCAGATATTAAGGCGCCTAAGGGCGTGACAATTTTGAGCGACCCAGAGCAGGTCGTGGCAAGCACATACGAGCCAAGTGCACTGCAGGCTGCCAACGAAGCAGCTGGTGGTGACGCGGAAGTCGGCGACGAAGCCGTAGTCGAGGCTGAGGCAGGTGCTGACACACCACAAGAAACTCAAGCCGAAGAAGGCAAGCCAGGCGGCAAGAAGCAATTCGAACCAAAGGGCGAGTAAACAGCATTGCTCACGAAAGAAGGCGGATT
>CAZPGP010000002.1:0-13372 GCA_964586395.1 uncultured Candidatus Saccharibacteria bacterium | reverse complement strand
TTTTATTGCTCTTCGATGAATCCGCCAGACTGATGTGACCAGAGTTTGGCGTATAGGCCATCGCTCTTTAGGAGGGTCTGGTGAGTCCCGTCTTCGACGATGGCGCCGTCGTTAAGCACAATAACGCGATCCATCTTCTGGATGGTGCTGAGGCGGTGGGCGATGACGAGCGTGGTGCGTCCCTGCATGAGCTCTTCGAGCGCCTTCTGGATGTAGACTTCGCTCTCGCTGTCGAGGGCGCTGGTGGCTTCGTCCAGGATGAGGATCGGCGCATCTTTTAGGATAGCCCGGGCAATGGCAACACGTTGGCGCTGACCGCCAGAGAGTTTAACGCCTCGTTCGCCAACGATTGTCTCATAGCCGTTCGGTAGCTTACTGATGAAGTCATCGGCATAGGCGAGCTTGGCTGCTTCCTGAACTTGTTCGGGCGTGGCGTCAGGTTTACCGTAGGCGATATTCTCGAACACAGAACGGTGGAACAGCAGTGGCTCCTGCGGGACGTAACTAATTGCTCGTCGGAGGCTGGCCTGCGTGACATCTGGCAACGCTTGTCCGTCGATACTGATGGTGCCGGAATCGATATCGTCGAATCGCAGCAGTAGACGCGTGAGTGTCGACTTACCGCCGCCACTTGGGCCCACGAGGCCGATCTTTTGGCCTGCTGGTATGTTCAGGCTTAGGTGGTCGAAGACGGTGTCTTGGCTGCTTTCGTCGTGGTAGGCAAAACGCACATCTTTGAGCTCGATCTTACCTTTCTTGACCTTAAGATCCTTGGCGTGTGGCTTGTCGACGATCTCTGTTTGCTCTAGAAGGGTTTCGGTCATGGACGCCGCGCTTACGAATGACTCTTCGATGTTGCGGATCATCGTGCCGATGTCGAACAATCGGTTGGTCATAGTGATCATATAGCTGAACGAGAAGATACCAATCGCCAGGACACTCGGGTCATTGCTGACAAGGTAGCCCACGAACGCGATAAACGCGATCTCGAGTGCTAGCAAGACTCCCATGCGCTTAGAGCCTGATTTTGCGGTCATACTCCAGTCGCGAAAGCGAAGGTCAACCAGTGTATCGCTGAGCGAACGGTGCTGTCGTAGCTCGCTCTGCTCGCTGGCAAAAGTCTTGACTGCCTGGGCGTTCACGAGTGTGTCGGAGACGTGAGCGATCATCGTGTTCTGTGCGACTTTGCGTTGGACACGAAGCGCGGCGCGTCGGCGACTCTCGCGAATGGTCAGAGTAACGATAGTAACTGTGACGGTCAGGAGCGCAAGGCCCATGGCGGGCGAGTGCAGGAGCACGACGACGATGCCAAACGTCATCGTGAGCGTGAATGGTATGAGGCCGACATAGATTCCATCAACGAGGCGGCCAAAGGCGGCAGGATATTCCAGCGCGTTGCTGACGAGCTTGCCGCCGATGGTGTTGGCGTGGAAGCCGACACTTCGGTGTAGCAGGGCGTTCATGGATAGTTCCAGCAGGTCAGCTTGTGCCTTGGCGTGGAGGCGAAGCAGGTTCGTAAAACCATACCAGTTGCAGATTACGCCGACTGTCGCAACAATCGCCAGTGGTAGGATGTAGTCGCTGACATTTCCTTTGCCGGTCGCCAGCCCGGCCAGCGTTGTACTGATCAACAATGGCGTTAGCACGTTGATACAGACAACACCGACTGAGTGGAGGAGTGACCGGAGGAAGTACGGCTTGTTGTCCCAGATTGCTTTCCAGAAGATGGCGAGCGTTTCGCGCTCAAAGTTAGACTGACGTGTCGGTTTCTTCTCTGCCATGGGCTATTCCTCTATGAACCCGCCAGATTGGTGCGCCCACAGCTGTGCGTAGGTTCCCTTGCCCTCGACAAGCTCGGCGTGGCTGCCTTGCTCCAGGATGTTGCCATTGTCTAGCACGACGATACGATCCATCTTTTGCACGGTACTCAGGCGGTGGGCGATGACGATCGCGGTGCGGTCTTTCATCAGCTCGGTCAGGGCCTTTTGGATCAAGCGTTCACTCTCGGAGTCCAGGGCGCTGGTTGCTTCGTCGAGTACGAGGATTGGCGCGTTCTTCAGGATGGCGCGAGCAATTGCGATGCGCTGGCGCTGTCCGCCAGACAACTTCACGCCGCGTTCGCCGACGAGCGTGCCGTACTTGTGTGGAAGCTTGTCAATGAACTCGCTCGCATGCGCCTTGCGGGCTGCTTCTTCGATCTCGGCGTCGGTTGCGTCGGGTTGACCGTAGGCGATGTTCTCGCGGATGGTGCGGTGGAATAGTAGTGGCTCTTGTGGAACGTAACTGATACTGCGGCGCAGATCATCCTGAGTGATGCTGGCGATGTTCTGGCCGTCGATGGCAATCTCGCCGTCGTCGATATCGCTGAAGCGGAGTAATAGGCGCGTCAGGGTTGTCTTACCTGAGCCAGAGTGGCCGACCAAACCGACTTTCTCGCCGGCCTTGATGTGCAGGTCAAGGTCGCGGAATAGCGTGTCGTTTTTGCCTGAGCCGTCGTGGGCAAACTCAACGTGGTTGAAGTCGATGGCGCCGGCCTTGATGCGGGACTTGGCGGGTTTGGTTGGGTCCTGAACTTCGGGTTCGATCTCGAAGATTTTTACCATGTCGCTCGCGTCCGCAAACGAACGGTTGTATTGGCGTAATACGTTTTGGAAGTCCCAGAGCCGCATGCCGATACCGCCGGTGTAGCTCACGACCAGGAAGACCGTGGCGACATCAGCCTTGAACCAACTGACCGCCACGACAGCCAGAATGATGGCCGCGATACTGATACTACTAGTGATGACGCTGGCGTAGGTTTCTCGCTTTGTGGTTGCGCGCAGCGAGCGATGCCCCATGTCCTTTGTGAAGGTGGCGGCTTTCCAGTAATCCATGCTTTCCTGCTTGCTAGCGGCGAAACTCTTGATAGCCATAACGTTGCTGATACTGTCAGCGAGGTAGCCGGTCTGCTTGCTTTGGGCCTCAGACTCGATGGTGTTGGCGTCGCGGACCGGGCGGCTGAAGAACATCGTACCGATGATGTAGGCGACCGACAGGACGACCAGCGCAGCGGCGTACAGCGGAACGCGCGGTGCCAGGATAACAATGGTTGCGGTAATGGCGATGACCAATGTATATAGGTTGAAGATGGTCGAGTCGGTGAAGCGTACGTAACTACCGGTCAGCTTGGTGGCCTGTGACACGAGCGAGCCGCCGAATCGGTTGGCGTGGAAGTTGGCGCTCATGCGCATCAGGTGGTCAAAAACGCGCTGGGAGATGTCGCGAACGACGCGAAGTTCTAAGTGCCAGATCAGCCAGACGATGACGCGCCAGCCGATGATAGCGCTGAAGATCGTGGCCGCGCTAAACAGCAAAATCAGCACCCCGAAGCTGCCCCACAGATCGTTCGGGTTGTAGCTGCCCTGCGAAATCTGCTGCAGAACCTGCGAGGTAATGAACGGCTGCAGGAAGTCGCCCACCAGAATGTTGATCGGCAAAACGATAAGTAGTGGTATGAGGAACTGCGGGTACCGCGTGGCGTGCCCGACGAACAGTTTAATGGTTTGTTTGGTTGTAGACATAGAAAACTCCAGGTAGAGGTTGAATTTAGTGAGCGTTGTTTTTAAAAGTTAGGGTTATTTATTTTGAAAGCGCAGTGCCTGCTTTGAACGTGGTACGTGCGGTTTGCTGCAAAGAGATTGCGCTACCATAGCGGACCCGGGCGCGCACAAATGCGGCCTTACTAGACGCGGATCGTAACTGGTGGATTAGCGGGCTGGATGCCATAATGCCTTCCAGTATAGGTTATGTTAGTTGAAGTTGACAACCTTTTTGTGCTTATATATTCGCCGTGGCTGAAAATCAACCGCTTGACGTAGGCATTGGTGAGTGGCGATACGCAAGGAGGCACAGAATCTTACGAGCCCGGCTGGTAAGTACCGGTGTTGCGGTGGCACTGAGCAACCGGCAGACCGGCATGGGCTACCTCGGGTTCTTCACGCTGGACTCAGTACTGCAATTTCGCGGAATGGTACGGACGGCTCTGGAGGCGGCGGCCAGACCCGACCATGTACTGATGTGGTTCTCGGGGGCGGCATACGTCGTCGACGGTCATTTGCACGCTGGGGAGATCAACGCTGAGGTCCTGAGGCTTCGGCGAATCGTTGCCGGCCAGCTGAACGAAGCCGGCTTCCGGCTCATCGAGGGGAGTTGGCTCGACCGGGGCAAATGCCTCAACATGGCGCTGCGCTCCGGCACTGACCAGTGCATGATCCATCAACAGGACGACCCCTACGCACGTTGACGCCTGGCCGACGTGTCCACTGCCCATCCCGGGCGGTGGACACGTCGGTGTGCTTTAACAGATGTCGCTAATCTGTTATACTAGCAGTCGATCTTATGCAGAAAATCCTTTTATACTACAAATTCGCACCCATCGCCGACCCAGAGGCTGTTCGCCTGTGGCAGCGTGCTTTGTGTGAGAAGTTGAACTTGAAGGGCCGTATCCTTATCTCAACTCACGGCATCAATGGTACCGTTGGTGGCGACATCGAAGACCTCAAAGCCTACGTGAAAGAAACGAAGCAGTTCGCCGCGTTCAAAGGCACGACATTTAAATGGAGCGAAGGTGAGCGTGATAGCTTTCCAAAACTGAGCATCAAGGTTAGGCCCGAGCTTGTAGGCTTTGGCGCGCCCGAGGAAGTTGAAGTCGACGAGCACGGCGTGGTTGGCGGCGGCAAGCACCTCAGCCCCGAACAAGTTCATAAGCTCGTCGAGGAGCGCGGTGACGTCGTATTCTTCGATGGTCGCAACAAGCACGAGGCGGCGGTGGGCAAGTTCAAGGACGCCGTGGTGCCAGACATCGAAACATCCAAAGACTTTATCCGCGAGCTGGAAAGCGACAAATATAACGACATCAAGGATAAGCCTGTCGTAACCTACTGTACCGGCGGCATCCGATGTGAAGTCATTAGCGCAATGATGAAGAAGCGTGGTTTTAAGGAAGTCTACCAGATCGACGGCGGCATCGTGAAATACGGCGAGAAATACGGCGACGATGGCTTATGGGAAGGCAAGCTTTACGTATTCGACGGACGACTCGTCACGCAATTCTCGGATAAAGCTCGCGACATTGGTCACTGTATTCACTGCGATAATCGCACGAGCAACTTTATTAACTGCGCCAATAACTCCTGCAATAACCTCGTATTGGTTTGTGATGATTGTCGCGTCACCCAGACAACTTGTAGCGCAGATTGTCGCGTCCGCGTCGGCGCTGAAATTCACGCCTAGTAGTTAGTTCCCCGTTATCGCCGGGGACACACGCCGGATTTTCACCGGGTCCGCCTATGGGGCGGACACGAAGGGTCGTCTACTGCTCGTACGACCACTTCTTGCCCTGGACTTCCTGGGCCGTCGCAACCCGAACGATCACGCCCCTGCTGAAATCGCGATCGGTCAGCTCGGCGCAGCCGTGCCCGCCTCCCGGCTTCACCTCGGCGTGAGCCGGGTAGCCGCGGCTGCCGTCTGAGAACCGTTCGACGGCCGCATGGGTCACCTTCACGTACTCCCAGGTGGTGCCGCCATCCCTGCTCGTCTTGAACGTCGCGCCCACGCGAGCGTGCGGGGCGAGATCGTTGAGTGATCGAATGTCTCCAGGCATGTCTCTCCTCGGTTTGATTCGGACTTGGTAATTACAGCATGTCTGGCGAAAAGCGCCAACCCTGCAGTCGTCAGAGTTGTTATTATAGAGGTATCATTGTATAATATTGCAAGTTCGCGGGCGTCTAAATCTGCCCGTGCGCACATCCTATCGGCAAGCACGATTAAGTTAGCGAGGTGTCCCTCATGACGTCAGATCCGTCGCAGGCTGAAGAGCCGCGGCGTTCGTTCATGCCGCGAGCGGTGGTCGCGGCAGTGTTGCTCGGTGCTCTCATTCTGGGCGTCTTCGCGTGGGTCACGCGCGGCGGTGACGACGGCGGTGGTACCGCTGAGCGGACCAACATCGTCAAGGAACTGAGTGACGGCGGCTACAAGAAGGTCAAGGACGAGAAGCTCGACAGCCCCCAGTTGGGGCGCAAGGTGATCTCCGAATGGTGGGAGCGCTCCGCGGAGCCCCAGCAGGTGATCATCACCGACGACTCGACCTACACGACCGAGGGCGTCCTGATCGTCAACGCGGTGAACTACCGCGGCACTGACGGCAAGGGCAACCTGAGCTGCCAGCCCGACCCGGAGCACATGCGGTCCACCCTGAAGGCGATCGTCGAGGACTCCAACAAGGTCCGCGACGGCATCGCCAGCGGAAGCCTCAAGCCCACGGAGGGCAGCTTCCCTTACCGCGGGGAATTCATGGGCTGCATGCCCTGAGTCTCTACCGACGTCGCCCCTCGGTCCAGCCAGTCTGGCCGAGGGGCGACGGCCCGGCTTGTCGATAGGATGATAATCAAGGCATTATAATAGAAGATCATGAACAAAAAGCTCGAGGCCAAACTCAAAACCCTCCCATCCTCACCCGGCGTCTACTTTCATAAGTCTGCCAGTGGGGAGATTATTTACGTGGGCAAGGCGGCGGTGCTGCGGAATCGCGTGCGCCAGTACTTTCAGGAATCCCGCCTACGCGACGCCAAGACTGACGCGTTAGTCGCGGAGATTGTCGATACAGACTGGATAGAGGTCGAGTCGGAGATCGACGCACTGTTCCTGGAAAGCGAAATGATCAAGCGCTATAAACCGCGCTACAACATCCTGCTGCGTGACGACAAGTCGCAAATCTACGTGCGTATTAACATGAAGGATGTATACCCATATGTCAGCTTTACGCGACAGCCGCTGGATGATGGCGCGGAGTATTTTGGCCCGTACTATAACGGTTGGGCGGTCAAGAAAGCGCTGCGCTATTTGCGACGAGCGTTCCCGTATTCCACGCATGTCACGCTGCCGACGCGTGTCTGTTTGCAGTATCACTTGGGCCTTTGCCCTGGCGTCGAAGAGCACAAGATCAGCAGTGCCGACTACAAGATAACGCTGCGCAAGCTTATGATGTACCTCAAAGGTGAGCGTAACTTGCTGGTCCGCCAACTCGAAAATGAAATGAAGATTGCTGCGGCTCACAAAGAGTTTGAGCAAGCGGCCAAGCTTCGCAATCAAATCTATAATTTGCGTGAGTTGCAGAAGCAAATTGTCTTTAGTGACCGTGAATTTATGGATATTAGCAAAGACCAGGCGCTCGCTGGCTTGCAGCAGTTATTGACGCTGCCAGGTGCGCCGCGAAGGATTGAAGGCTACGACATCAGCCACATGAGCGGCACGAATAACGTCGCAAGTCTGGTCGTGGCGACAAACGGCGTTGCCGATAAGGCCGAGTATCGCAAATTCAAGATGCAAATTCCGGGCAACAACGACTTTGCGCACATGAATGAGACGATGCTGCGACGATTTAGTGGCAAACACCTGGACTGGCCGAAGCCCGATCTGCTACTGATCGATGGTGGTAAAGGTCAGTTAGGCGCAGCGCTAGAAGGTCTGCGAGAGCGTGGTGTTAGCATCCCGGCAATTGGCCTGGCCAAGCGCCTGGAGGAGATTGTTATTCACAAGGAATTCTCAGGCGTGACGCTCAACCCCGAAGCCTATCCTGAAGCATCGATCAGTGAAAGCGACGATTTCTACGTCGTCTTGCTGCCTCGAGATGCCCACATTGTGAAGCTACTGCAACGCATCCGGGACGAGTCACACCGTTTCGCCGTCAGCTATCACACCGTCCTGAAACGCCAGAAGCAAACCGCCAGCGAGCTGGAGGAAATCCCTGGAATCGGTCCGGTCACCCGCAAGAAACTTATCCAGAGCTTTGGTAGTTTGCGCGCAGTCAAAAGCGCCAAGCGCGAACAGCTTGTGTCCACGCTTGGCGAGAAGAAGGCCGCGATTGTCTGGAAATGGCTGAAGCCCGAGGGTTCAGGGCCTACCAAATCTTAGCGCGAGCGGCGGGTGGCAGGTATAGGCCGTCGTTTTCGTTGACGTTGAATGTCTCGTAGAAACTATCGCTATTACTGACCACGGCATTGACGCGGAAACGTTCGGTTGGGTGTGGGTCGCTGAGCGCGAGTTGGCGCTTGCGCTCGTCGCGAGAATTGCCGCATTCGGTGCTGGCAAAACTGATAAAGAAGACTTCTTCTGCGGTGAGTTCGCCGTCGATCTTTTCGGCTGGATCTTTCGTTTTTGCCAGGAAGGCGTGGTGACCTAGCTCCAGGCCGCCAAGGTCAGCGATGCTTTCGCCAATGACTAGCTGGCCTTTCAGGTGGACGCCTGGCAGGACTTCAAAATTGTCAGCTTGGTCGATGATCTTCTGTGCGCGTTCGGCAAACGCTTTGCGCTCGTCGTCGGTCTGCCAGGTGCGGACGTTGCCAAGTTCGTCAAACTGACAGCCCTGGTCGTCGAAGCCGTGAGTAAATTCATGGCCAATGACTGCGCCGATAGCGCCGGCATTTGCGGCGTAAGGTGCGTCAGGGCTGAAGAACGGTGACTGCAAGATTGCGCCAGGGAAGCAGATAACCAAGCGGTTCGGATCGTGATAGGCGTTAACGGTCTGCGGATACATAAACCAGTCATCGCGCGAGGTTGGCTGCGTAAGCTTGCCAAGCCAGTAGTCTGTCGAGAGTGCGTCCGCGGCTAGGACGTTACGAAGGTAGGCGTTGGGCGTGATGGTCAGCTTGCTGTAGTCGCGCCATTTGTCTGGATAGCCGATGAGTACTTTGATGTTTGCTAGCTTGCGCAGTGCAACTTCCTTGGTTGGGTCGGTCATCCAGTCCAGCGCCTCGATGCGCTCTTTATAGGCGGCGCGGATATCTTCGACGATGTCGAGCACTTGCTTCTTGGACGATTCGGGGAAGTGGCGTTCGGCGTAGAGTTTGCCCGAGGCCTCGCCCATTGCGCTATCAAGGTTGGCAGCCACGCGCTTCCAGAGCGGCATGATCTGTGTAGCGCCGCCAAGGATTTTGCCAAAGAACTCAAAACGTAGATCCGACAACTCCTCACTAAGGCGTCCACCGTGTTGAACGAGGAACGTCCATTTGAGGTAGGTCTTCCACTCGTCTAGTGTTTTCTGGGCAATCATCTCGTTGATGTGTTGCAGAACTTCCGGCTGGTCAACGCTGATTCGACTAGAGGTGTCCCAGTTGATGGCCTTGGCGTATAGGTCCCAGTCGATGTTCTTGTAGGTGTCCTTCAGCTCGGCGTATTCCACTCGGTGATAGTTATTTTGGACGTCACGGAGCGCAGTCCGGCTGCGGTTAACGGTTGCCAGTGAAAGCTCGAAGTCCCAGGCTGTCTTCCAGAAAGCATCCTCGCTGGCACCGAGGGCGGGGAAATGTGCGTACATGGCGCGGGCGTGCGCTTCGTAGGATTTGCGAATAGACTGCATCTTCTCGGCTTCGTCAAGGTAGTAGTCGCGGTCTGGCAGTGTCAGACGCGGCTGTGCGATGCGTAGGATGTGGCTGGTGCTGTCCATGTCGTCCGCGTCGACGATCATTCGCCACGGCGCTTCGATGTCGGCGCGGTGAATTTCGCCCAGGACCTTTATGAGTTCTGTTGTGTCCGTGACTTGATCGATGTGGTCGAAGTATTCATTCATGACAGCCAGGTTGTTCGCCTTGTGCTGGTCAAAGTCCATACCGCTGCGGTAGAAGTCACGCACCTGCTGTTCGACGCTACCATCGGCAAGGTCTTTGCCCTGCAACTCTTCGTAGATGTCGCGCATGTGGCCTTGGGCTTCGTCGTGCAGAACGCTGAATGATCCCCAACGCGTCTCACTGTCTGGAATTGGGTTGTCGGCCAACCACTTGTTGTTTACGAAGGCAAAGAAGTCATCTTGCGGCCGGACGGTTTGGTCCAGACGATCTTGGTACGGATTAGTTGTGCTGCTTGTAGTCATAAATAGTATTGTAACCCGAAGCAGGCTCGCCCCAAACCCGCCCATGGTATACTGATGACAAGGAAATTACATGCAACGACAATTTTTTAGCTTTTTGCTTCGATGGGTTTTGAACAGCCTAGGCCTGTGGGTTGCTGTGCGCCTGCTCGATGGCCACGGTGTAGAATATGACGAATCTCAGGGCTACGTGCTCTTTTTCTGGGCAGGTTTGGTACTGTCATTAGTTAACGCGCTTCTCAAGCCGATCTTGGTCATTCTGTCGCTGCCGGCGATTTTGCTGACGCTCGGACTGTTTACGCTGATCGTGAACGGCCTGACGGTCTGGATTGCATCGCTGCTGGTGACTGGTTTGACTATCTCATTCTGGGCCGCAGTACTTGCTGGTATGATCATTAGCTTGATAAACTATGTATTGACCAACCTACTTGACCTAAACCAGTCAGGAAAGACCGCATGAATACACCAATGATCCTCAGTATTGTCACCATAGCTTCAGCTGTATTGATGGTTGTGGCCATCTTGCTGCAGGCCCGCGGCGCAAGCCTCGGTGCTGGCTTTGGTAGCTCTGGCGAACTGTATACGACCCGTCGCGGAACCGATAAGAGTCTGTACGAGGCAACAATTGTGCTGGCAGTTATATTTGTCGGCGCGTTGATCGTCGGACTACTGATCGGGTAACGGGTGAACGCGCTGCGCACGCCATCTCCGGGCGAGTCGCCAACCGAACTTCGGGCTCGACTTCGTCGTTTAGAGGGCGCGACCCTCGGTCACGCACACCGATTCTTGGTGCGTCGCTGGAAAAACCTCCAGGAAGTCCGCCGGATGGCAGGTGCCTGGCTGCTTGCTATTGCTGCATTGATTGTCGCGGCCTTTTGGCAGTCGACTCAGTTCTCGGCATTATATAGCGCAGACATTCCAGCTGAAGGTACGACCTACACCGAAGGCGTCGTTGGTGCCGTCGACAACCTCAATCCGATCTTTGCTAGCACGCCAGCGGAGAAGACCGTCTCAAAGCTCGTATTCGCGAGTCTTTTTGCTACCGACAAGCGCAGCACTCCACAACCCGAACTCGTCGAACGTTACACGCTCGACGAAAGCGGCAAAGTCTACACCATGACCCTCAAGAAAGAAGCTCGCTGGCAAGACGGTGTGCCGATAACCGCACGAGACGTGGCCTATACATTCTCTGTTATCAAGGACGCTGACACGCACTCGCAGCTGTACAGTAGCTGGCGCAACATCACTGTCGAGCAGATCGATGATTACACGGTTAGGTTTACTTTGCCTGCGCCGTACACGCCATTCCTGAATGCGTTAACCGTCGGTATCCTACCGGAACACATGCTCAGCAAGGTCCGTCCATCTGAGCTGCGTAGTCACGCCTTTTCTCGTAACCCAACAGTCAGCAGTGGCCCCTTCGTTTTCCGTGATGTCCGCACCATCGGCGATAGCAAGCGATCGCAGTCGATTGTGCGCATGGACGGTAACGAGAACTATTTCCTCGGGGCACCCAAGCTCAGTCACTTCCAGCTCCATGCATACGGTAGTCGCGAAGATCTCGTGAATGCCTTCCGCGTGCAGGAAGTCGCAGCTATCAGCGATGAGAGCAGCGCCCAGCTCGAAGATCTCAGCGACAACAAGAGCGCAGTACGCTTTGACTCGCCGCTCTACAACGCGGTTTACGCTTTCCTCCAGATGGACAGCCCGCTGCTTAAGGACGTAAAAGTCCGAAATGCCCTCGAGCTAGCAACCGATCAACCTGCCATCCTGAAGCAACTACACAACCGAGTCCAACCCGTAACCGGTCCGCTCCTAAATGGCCAAGTTGGCTACGACCCAGCCCTACAGCAGGCACCAACGAACCTCGAAGCGGCCAAGAAACTTCTGGATGAAGCTGGCTGGAAGCTGGGTGCCGACGGCAAGCGTGCCAAAGATGGCCAACCCTTGAAGCTCCAGCTGGTTACGCTCAGTAGCGGTGACTTCCCGGCGATTGCCCAGACGTTGATGAATCAGTGGGCAAGGATCGGCGTGAGCTTTGACTCGCAGCTCATTCGTCCAGACGACATCCAGCAAAACGTGATTATTCCTCGAGCCTACGACGTCTTGCTTTACGAGCTAGCTATCGGCGCCGACCCTGACGTGTACGCTTACTGGCACTCATCTCAAGCAACAGACCGCGGATTTAACCTCTCAGAATACAAGTCTGCCTCTGCTGATGACGCGCTCGACAGCGCTCGCTCTCGCAGCGACGCCGCACTGCGCATCGCAAAGTACCGTAGCTTCACCCAGCGCTGGCTAGCCGACGTACCGGCTATCGGCCTGTATCGTCCGAACCTGACATATATCCAGACGCGTGGCGTGACCAGCTTCAACGCGCGTAACCTGGGCGACCCGATCGACCGATTCGAAAACGTACGCTTCTGGTCCGCCAGCAAGACGCGTCTGCGCCCAACACTTTAGCTCTTGAATTTTCTCTGTTAACAGGGTATGATTGACCAAGTTCACCCTCATGCGCGAGTGGCGGAATTGGTAGACGCGCTAGCTTGAGGGGCTAGTGCCCATTATTGGGCGTGGAGGTTCAAGTCCTCTCTCGCGCACCATAGAAAAAGACCAGGTTTTACGCCTGGTCTTTTTCTATTTTGAGAATTAGGTCTGAGATGGCGCCCCGGGAAATGATCCGGGGCGCCGACGGGCGGGCGGTCAGAAGCACTCTGTGGTGATCTTCTCGCCTCGCACCGTTGCTGCCGAGGCAGTGCTGGTTGGAAGGGGGTTGTGCGGTAGCTCGCCGAACCCGGACAGCGAGGAGAACAGCGTGACGGTGAGGCGTCCTTCCTGACGCTCCACCAGGGCCCACGGGCCTATGTATCTGGAGCTGGCTCGGACGTACGCCTCGTGGTTCACCTGCGCTTTGCCGGTCTTGCCGTTCAGCAGTTCTGCCGGCGAGAGCGTCACGCCACCCACCGGAGCCGGCTCGCCGTACGGGCGGAGTTCGAGCCATCCGCCTTCGCCGTCTTGCAGCAGGTCGATCTGGTTGCTGACCAGCTTCAGGTTGTGGACCTGCTGGTAGTGGGCATCGCAGGTGGCGGCTTCCCGATCCCTCTGCGCCATCCGGATATCGTCCTCGCTGGGCTGGTTCACCCAGTAGACGGTGCCGCCGATGGCGAGCAGCACGCCAATGACGGCGGCCACGAGTCGGCGGCGACGCCTGCTTCGAGCCTGCGCCGCCTCCTTCTGTTCTCGTTGTGCTCGCGCGACGGCATCCTGGTACTTCGTCAGCAGCTCGCTGTGCTTGCTGTTCCAGGCGGCCAGGGCGGTCGGGTCGTTGTTGGAGGGGCGGCTGAGCAAGGCTTCTTGCCAGCGTCGCTCCAGGTCTGGGTTGACGGATACGGTTGCCGTCAGGTGACGGCGCTGTCGCTTCATGGCTTCCTCCGTTGGAAAACGTGGCCTCGGTCATAATAATAGGGGAGC
>CAZPGP010000001.1:85789-97431 GCA_964586395.1 uncultured Candidatus Saccharibacteria bacterium | reverse complement strand
TTGGCTCACTCGAGAGTCATTCTGAGGGTGAGGGTCGCGACCGTCATCTTGTGATTTCTAAAGTCGCTGAGTAGTTATAAGGACCAGGGTCCTGTCAGTCGGTTCGCCCCGCCGACTGTCACCCATTTTATAAAATAGGACTAAGCGGTCCTATTTTTGTAGCGCGCGTTTGTAAGCGGCCAGCGTCTCCTCGGCCATCTTCTTCCACGAGTAGCCGGCCAGGACTTGCTTGCCTTCCTTCACGAGATTCTCGCGAAGGGTTGGGTCTTCGAGCACGTCGTTGATCTTGGCGGCGATGTCCTCGATGTTGGTTGGGTCAAAATAATGTGCGGCGTTGTGGTAGACCTCAGGCAGGCACGTCGCATTGCTGCTGACGAGCGGTGCGCCGTAGTTCATGGCTTCGAGGCCAGGGAGGCCAAATCCCTCCGACAACGAAGCAAATACATAGGCCTGAGTGTTTTCAAATAGCCAACGTAGCTGCTCGTCGGATACGAAGCCGAGAAAATGTACGTTCTTGAAGTCTTCATCCTTCACCCACTTCTCCAGAACTTGGACGTTGCCATCTTTAGCGCCAGGAAGAGCTAGCTGCAGGTCGGGATGAGCTTTGATGAGCTGCTGGTGCGCCCGAATGAGCCGACGAATGTTCTTGTACGGGTCCATGCGACCGACGTACATAATGTACGGCTTGTCTTGAAGCTTGGTAATAGGCTCGGCGTCGCGTTGGGCAAGCTGCTCGCCAGACTCGTACGTTACGACGATCTTCTCTGGCTTTGCTCCAAGCGTCTTTACGATATCGCCCTTGGTGTATTCGGTTGGAGCGATCACGATGCGTGACTTGCGCGCGGCGAACTTCACGACCTGCTTGAAGATAAATTGCTTAATGTTGTAGGCCAGCGGCGAATTATCTTCGTAGTTCTTGTGATGCAAGAGCGTCAGGTCGTGAATGGTCGTAACGGACGGCCTGAAGTAGAGGAGTGGTTGCTGCGGCATGGCGAAGTGTACCAGGTCGACCTTGAGCTTGTTGAGCAGGATCGGGTAGTTGATCTGCTCTTTGAAGCTATAGTTGGGGATGTCCATCGCGTGCTTACTAAAGTTAGGCGCTGTTGGCGTCCAGCCGCCAAAATCTTTCTTATCAAGCAGGATGACGTATTCGTTCTCGTGATCGATCTCTTGCAAATAATGCAGCAGGCGCTCAACGTAGCGGCCGGTGCTGGTTCGGATGATGCGGGCGTCGATGGCAATTTTCATGGTCGGAGTCTACAATTAACCTATCAATTAATGTAATTACTGTACCATTTGAACCACATGCCAACCAACCGCCCTCAAGCAAAGAAAACCAAATTATTCGTAGAAGCCGTCCCGCTGGTCGACCGCCAGATCAGTGGTGTGCCGCACGCTTTGGCAGGACTCGTTGCCGCGTTAGCCGCCAATACAGAAGTGACCGGCAAGTACGAGATCGTTCTGGTCGCGCCAAAGAATCGTATGCACCTGCTGGATCGCTGGAAAGGCTTGGAGAATTGCACGCGCAAGGCGATCCCTATGAAATTTCGCGTGATGAACGGTCTGGGCCGCCGGGGATTGTTACCGCCGATGGACTTACTCCTTGGGCAGGGCGTGTATCTGTTTGGCAATTTCTTTAACTGGCCGCTCACCAAGCGCAGCAAGTCGCTGACATATATTCATGACATCTGTTTTGCGGTTCACCCGGAGTTTGTGCAGCCCGACAACCAGAAGTCACTGGCCAAGAACGTGCCGCGCTATATTCGCCAAACCGATTACGTCATCACCGTGAGCAAGAGTGCTCGCCAGGAAATCATTGATAACTTTAAGGTGAAGCCTGAGCAAGTATTGGTTGTCTACAACGGCGTCAACACCGACATGTACAAGCCATATCCAATCAAGGAAGTCGCCAAAGCTCGTGACAAATACGGCCTGAAGGACCAGCCATACTTGCTGTACATTGGCAACATCGAGCCGCGAAAGAACCTCGAGCGTATGGTTAAAGCAGTGAAGCAATTACCGAAAGACCACGCCATGATCATGGTGGGCAGTGACGGTTGGCTGAACGAAGGCGTGTTTTCAGCTATAGATGATGCTAATAAGGCCGGCCACATGGTCCTGAAGCCCCGTACGTACGTTCCAGACGAAGACGTAGTGCGTCTGATCAGCGGCGCGACTGCGCTCGTCCTGCCGGCTCTCTACGAAGGGTTCGGCATGCCGCCGCTCGAAGCCATGGCTAGCAAGACGCTGGTCGTTGTGTCTGACATTCCGCCGCTACACGAAGTCGCCAATGGCGCAGGGATCTACTGCGACCCACACGATATTGATTCCATCGCAGCAGCTATGAAGGAAGCCATCGAAATGGATCCAACCAAGCGCCAAAAGCTCATCGAAAAGGGGTACAAGCACGCCATGGGATTCACCTGGGAGCGCAGCACTGAATCGATCGCAAAGACGCTGTTGAATCTCCGCAAGGAAGTGACAAAGTAGTAGACATGAACGCACGCGATAAGTTTGTAAGAGCGGTTAGGTACTTGTCGGTAAGTGGGGATCAAGCCTTGGTTGGCCAAATAAACCAGCCAGCTACGAAGCAGAATCCAAGGAGCCTGCCAGGTCAGCGAGTGCTGTTTGTGGTTGCTGTCGTTATGGCTTTTATCGGTGTCGCTATCGGTATTTGGGCGCTGTCAAATTAGAGGTAAACGGTAACATTGTTGAAGATCGCAGCCTGCGACAGTATAATATGCTTAACGTGAACAGATTATTACAGCGTTATCGCTATTCACTTATTCTGCTGAGGGAGCTGGTTATCACCGACTTTAAGTTGCGATACCAGAGCTCATTCTTGGGGTACTTGTGGTCGCTTCTGAAGCCACTGGCACTCTTTGCTATTCTTTACCTGGTCTTTGTGCGCTACCTGCCTATCGGTGGCGATGTTCCGCACCTGCCGGTCTACATTTTGCTCGGTATCGTGATTTGGACGTACTTCTCTGAGGTGACGAACAATGGCGTGAGCTCTATCGTGGGCAAGGGCGACCTGCTGCGCAAGATCAACTTCCCGAAGTACGTTATCGTATTGGCGGGTTCATTCTCGGCACTGATTAACCTGGCTATTAACCTGCTGGTTGTTGTGGCTTTTATGATCTTTACAGGTGTGCCATTTATGAGCAGCATGCTTTTGATCCCGTTGATTATCATCGAACTCTTCGTCTTTGCGCTGGGGCTGGCATTCCTACTGAGCGCGTTGTTTGTGAAGCTGCGTGACATCAATTATATCTGGGAAGTCCTGATGCAGGGTGCGTTCTACGGCACACCGATTATCTATGCTATCGACATTCTGCCGATGAAAGTGCAGCAGATTATCATCTTGAACCCCGTGGCCCAGATGATCCAGGATATCCGTTACATGATGATTACCCACGAGACGTCCACTATCGGTACGGTTTATGGTAACGAATTGATGCGACTCGTACCAATTGGTATTGTTGTAGCCTTTGCGCTCATCAGCGCCTGGTATTTCAGAAAGCGTTCGCGCTACTTTGCGGAGGAGATTTAGGATGAGTGACGCAGCAATCAAGGTTGAGAATGTCTCGAAGAATTTCGTGCTTCCTCACGAGAAGAAAGATTCGATTAAGCGAGCATTCACCGGACTCTTCAAGTCCAAAACAAAGGGTAGCGAGATTCAGCATGCACTGAAGGACGTGAGCTTTGAGGTCCAGAAGGGCGAATTCTTTGGCATAGTCGGTCGCAACGGTAGCGGTAAAAGCACACTCCTGAAAATGTTGGCCGGCATCTACCAACCAAGCAAGGGTAAGCTCAGCACCGACGGCAAGCTCGTGCCATTCATCGAGTTAGGCGTTGGCTTCAACCCTGAGCTGACCGGCCGCGAGAACGTTTACCTCAACGGTGCGCTCTTGGGCTTTTCATTCAAAGAAATGCAGGCTATGTATGACGAGATCGTTACGTTCGCTGAGCTCGAACGTTTCATGGATCAGAAGTTGAAGAATTATTCATCAGGTATGCAGGTCCGTCTGGCGTTCTCGCTGGCGACTCGTGCACACGCTGATATCTTGCTTGTCGACGAAGTCCTGGCTGTCGGTGACGCTGCCTTCCAACGTAAATGTTTCGAGTACTTCAAGGAACTGAAGGCTAACAAGAAGACCGTCGTCTTTGTGACTCACGACATGAATGCTGTGAAGGAATACTGTGACCGGGCAATGCTGATCGACCAAAGCGAGGTCAAACATATCGGTTCGCCACAGGATATTGCCCGCGAATATTCCATGCTCTTCATGGACAAGGCCAGCGACCACGCCAAGAAGGGCAACGGCAAGCGCTGGGGTAATGGCGACGCAGTCATTACCGACGTAAAGACAAAGATCGAGGGCGACGAAATCGTCGTAAAGATCGACGTCAAAGTCGAACGACCTATCGACAAGCTCGTTTATGGTATCCACATTATGGGTTCTGACGGTGCCGAGATTACTGCACTTAATAACCGTATGATCCAAGCGCCAGATGTCGAGAACCTCAAGCCGGGTCAGGAAGTCACGCTGACATGGCGCGTCCTCAACGTCTTTAATGACGGTGAATATAACGTCATGTTGACGTTGATTGATGATGTTGCGAACACGCTGGACTGGTTTGTCCGGGCTGATAGTTTTACGGTCAGACGCATTGAGCGTTCGACCACAGCAGTGCTGCCACCGATGTCGGTGACGCACAAAGTGAAGAAGTAAGTAAGGGGACTTCAGGGGTATGGAAAAGGTGTCGGGGGCGTTACAGAGAATTCAACACAGACTATTCAGCACTTTGCGTAAAGAGCTGAAAGATACGGAGCGACGATTGGACGAAAAGATCACAGCCTCTGAGCGCGTCATTCAGGATACGCAACGAGCCATTAACCACGACCACATGGTTATTCTAGAAGAGCTGAAGGAGCGAACCAAGAATTCTGGTTCGGTTGTTTTGAGTGACCACGAGATGGTCGCGAAGATTTTTAGTGGGCTCAAGATGTACCTCGATCCACGCGACGTAGCTGTTGTGCCGCACTTGGTGCTCGATTCAGTTTGGGAACACCGCATCACCGCTGCCTGGCTGAGCGCTGTAAAGCCGAAAGACGTCGTACTCGATGTCGGTAGTAACTTTGGCTACTTTGGCGCCCTTGCTGCGCAGAAGAGCGACAAGAAACACTCCAAGGTTGTGCACTTCGAGGCCAACCCACACCTTATCCCGTACATTCAGAAGACAATGGACGTAAACTGGTTGAACGAACAGTCGGTTATCGAGAACTTGGCCGTTGGCGACAAGGACGGCGGCACACTAACGCTTCGCATCCTCAAAGACTACCTCGGTAGTTCATCGGTTCTGCCGCTCGAGCATACCGCAAAGTACATGGGCAGCAAGATGCGTCTCGAGACCGCTGAAGAGGTGAAGGTTAAATCAACCACTCTCGACAAGTACTGCAAAGATCACGGCATCAAGACCGTTGACCTCATCAAAATGGACATTGAAGGTTTCGAAGACAAGGCCTACGAGGGCATGCGTGGTATCGTCAAGGCGAGCCCGAATCTGACATTCTTTATCGAATTTACCAAGGACAGCTACGACGACCCGAAGGGTTTCTATAACCAGATGCTCAAAGATTTCGGTCACGTCTACACCATCGATGACGACGGCTACATCGTGAAGCCGAAGAAGACAACCTACGAAGCTATTATTGGTGATGCCGACGACTGGGTGATGCCGATCTTTTCGAAGAACCCTAAGCTCGCTAACCGTTAAGGAGACCTGAAATGCCTAGCCCCAAGCCGACCTTGTATTACGACGTAACCCAGCTAGTGCACTGGGATGGGCGGCTCACGGGCATTCCCCGCGTGATGCACGAACAGGCAATTCGCTTTCGGAGCGACCGTTCTGAGACGGTTTTTGTTAGTTGGGTGAAGGAGCTGCAGGAATTTGTAGAGCTTGATCTCGACCGAACGCTGAGTGAGCGGGGGAGTGGCATTCATTACCTTAAGATTGGCCAGGAACACCCTGGTCCGCTCGTGGTGCAGGAAGTTGCTGCCGATAAGACCGACTACAAACAAGACCAGCAAATCATCCAGAAACAGGGGAATATTCGCCTGGCCAAAGCAATCCTGCGCCGTGTCGCACGCATTGCGCCTGGGCTCAGTAATCGCGTTGAGACAAAGCTGAAGCTCGCGCGCATGGCAAACTACAAAGTTGCCGCATACAACCACGGCGACCGAGTTGTCATTCCTTGGGGCGAGTGGTGGGACGATAACTTTATCGAGAAACTGAAGCACTGGCACAAGGTTGACGGACTGCAGATCGTGCAAGTCATACACGACATGGGTCCGGTCATGATTCCGCAGTTTACGGGTGCGGGCGGCGCTGGCGGCTCAACCGAAACCTTCCCCAAGTACTGCCGCGAAATCCTACCTATCAGCGAGCTTGTTCTGTGTGTGTCCAAGAACACCAAGTCTGAAGCGACTCAGTGGCTGAAAGGCCAAAACCTGAAAGTTCCGCGCATGGAGGTCTTCCGTTTGGGTGACGACTTCAAGGTTGCGAAGGCAGTTGAGCCGGCCGATGAGGTTTTTAAGGCTGCCAAGTTAAAGGATAACCCATACCTGTTAACCGTCTGCACAATTGAAGCCCGCAAGAACCACGCGCTGCTGTATTACGTTTACAAACTGGCTTTGAGCAAGGGCATCGGCCTGCCCAAGATTGCTATCGTCGGCCGTCGTGGCTGGGGTACGGACGATATTTATACCATTATGACCAATGACCCGGCGGTGAAGGATAAGTTTGTCTTCCTGCACGGTATGGGCGACGAAGAGCTGAGCTGGCTCTACGCTCACAGCTTATTTACGGTGTTCCCGAGTTTCTATGAAGGTTGGGGTATCCCTATTGCGGAAAGTGTTGCCAGAGGTGTACCATGCCTATGCAGTAACACCACGAGTATGGTGGAGATTGCTGAGGGATTTGTGGATCATTTTTCACCAGCGAGCCCAGACGAGTGCTTGGCTGCCATCCAAAACCTTCTCATCCCCAAGAACCTAGAAGCCGCTCGTAAGAGGGTTAAGGGCTACAAGCAGTACTCGTGGGACGACTCATTTAAGCAAGTAATCAAGTATCTGGAGGATTAACCCATGAGCGAAACCAAGCTCCGCATCTTACACTTTAGCCCACACGACGAAGACGACGGTATTGCCAAGTACCAAGAGCAGTATTTGGCAGGAATGGCCGAGGACAAGACTGTCGAGAACAAGTTTTTTGACGTGCGACCAATTGAGCTGCGCGCCATGAACCAGCAGCAACACGAAGCGACATATGACAAGCTTCGTGAGGAGCTGGGCGACTTCGATATCTTCCATATTCAGCACGAGTTTGGGCTGTTTGTGGAGGATGATTTCCAGCGTTTGGTTTCAACTGCTAAGGATGCGGGCAAGAAGGTTGTGATCTCCGTCCACCTGTCGCCAGACTTCGCCATTAAGCCAGTCAAACTGGGTGGCTTGGGTCCGCGTAGTATGGTTGCCTTCCTGCGCCAGCAGCGTCACCGTAATCGTATGTACGAGCGCCACATGGGTCCGTTCCTCCAGGCCGACTTGCTGCTTGTGCACAACGATGCGACTAAGGATGCGCTCTTGAACGCCGGTGCAGCACCAGAGAAAGTTCAGAAGATTTTGCACCCAGTTCATCAGTTCCCAACACCACCAAAGAGTGATTTTATTGCCAAGAAGCTCAACAAGAAGAAGGGCGACGTGATCTATTGTACCGTCGGTATGCTACACAAGTATAAAGGTATCTACGACGCTGTTCGTGCACTGAAGTTCCTGCCGCCAAACTACAAGTTGGCTATCATCGGCGGCTTGCACCCGGTTGAGACCAATATCGTGAGCGATACGGTGAGCATTTACAACAAGATCACCGATCTTATTGACGTCCTCGGCTTGCACGACCGTGTGTACATCACCGGCTTCGTGAAGGATGACGACAAGATGAATAGCTTTATCCGCGAATGTGACATCGCTGTCTATCCATATGACGGCGTGTACTACGCCAACGTCAGCTCTGGCGCTGTAAACCTCGGTTTCAGTAACGGCAAGCCAGTCGTGGCCTATCCGACTGCTGGTTTCCGCGAGCTCGCAACCTACACTGATGGCGCGTTGGTCCTGACCGATACGTTTGCGTACTATGAACTTGCGCGAACGCTACAGGATATTGATTTGACCAAGCAGGGTAAGCTCAGTGATGCGTACGCTAAGAAGATGGCCTGGCCAAACCTGGCGAAGGAACTCGTCGCGGCGTATCACAAACTAGCATCGTAGATAAACAATAGGAGGGGAGAGTATGAAGTTGCTTGGCTGGAAACACAGCAAAGAAGCAGTGGCGGTATTAGTGGCATTGCTGCTTTATGCGATGGGCGTCAAGCTTCTGCTATTGCCGGTCATCTTGCTGCTTAACGCTCGATATCTTCCGCTGCCTGCAGTTTTTCGCAGTTGGACGTCACGCCTAGTTGTGAGCTTTATGTTTGTGATGGTGTTGCTGCAGATTGCGGCGGCATTGCAGTTCTTGATCTTGCCAGGGAGTAATTTCTTGGCGCTCGCAGCTATTTTGGTATTGCTACAGATTGTTCTGTGGTGGTTTATTCCAGTCATCAAGCAGGAGCAACGTCCTTGGTTCAGCCGGAGCGATGCGGCTGCACTGGTAGTTGCCGGTTTTTTCCTGATTCCATTTGCGCCAATTCTACTGGGCATGAATAGTGTGTACGGTATTAGCAAGATTGGTGGCATTCAGGCGATTGACGCGACGAACCACTACGTAGGTATCACCGAGATGATGCGCGAGCAGCATCTCGATTACACCTATGGTCACTATTATCCAAAGGGTTTCCATATCGCGACAGGATTTGTAGAGAACACCGTTATGGCCGACCAGTTTAGCCTGGGGTGGCGTGGAAACGCGTGGCTATTCTTTGCGCAGTATATTGTGAGCGGGATTGTGTTGGCGTATGTGGCGTTCTACTTCGCCCTAAGCCTGCTACGGCTACTTGGACAGAAGGCGGAGTCGATGGGGCCAAAGCTGCTGCTGGCGTTTACTCTCGGTCCACCGCTAGCGCTCTTCTATCTGATTCCGTTTGTGCCACACGGATTCCTGAACTATTATTACGTCATTGCAACCATACTGTTGGGCGCGACATTTTTGGTCGCCTGGCGAGCGAATCATAAGGAGACCGCCAACGAGTGGGGCGAGTTCCTGAATTCTGATGATGCGCGGTGGGCCTTGTGCGCGTACTTTATTTTGATCTTCGGCGCGGCAGTTAGCTGGCCGCTGTTGATTCCGCCGCTCATTTTGGCTGGCGCTTGGTTTGCGCTGCCAAGCGGTATTCTGAGCAAGGATTTCCTGCGGCAGGTTTTCAGCAAGCGCGGACTTCCTTTGCTGTTACTTCTCGCCCTGCAGCTAGTGCCGATCTATTTCCAGCTGCGCTATACGGCCGACACTTCACAGGGCATCAACGCGGTCGGTGGGTTACGGATCTTCCATTCGCTGATACTTGTAGCCGGCGTGCTGGTATTGTTTGGCGCGCTCTATAGCAAGCAAATTCAGGACGCACACAAGAAGCTGCTCGCAAACATCTACTTGCCGATGACAGCATTTATCGCGCTACTGATCGCCCTACAATACTTTACTGTTGGTGAGGTTCGTTACTACGGCATTAAGACGGCGATGCTGCTCGAGATCATGCTGCTTGTGCTGGCGGTTGTGCTGCTAATCCGCGCACATCTGGAGCGAGGACTGTCGGGCCTGAAGTACGCTATCATGCTGCCGGCCATTCCGCTGGTGCTGATGATCGGCCTAATGACCACCGTCGGCAATCCACTCAAGGACCTTCGTGACCTATTCAGAGACTACTCCAACCAGGAGAAGCCCGCGTTCTTTGACCACGACATGAGCGAATACGCGCGGCTCGGCAGCAAGGGCGACATAGCTCATTACAATTCGACGATCTTGCACTACAACTCTGAGAACCAGAAATTCTCTGCCCACAGCCAGGCCACATTCTGGGCAAACATGATGCGTTATGACGGCGATAAAGAAGACTTCAACGCACTTCTCTGTAACAGCACTCTGTACAGTAACCTAGCTTTCGGCACCTACACCAACAAAGAGCAATTGGCGCTGATCGCCAAGGTGAGGGAATGCGCCAAGATGGCGAATGAGATGAACCTGACGTATTACATCATTACGGACAAAGATTCCGTACAAGCCATTCGCGATACCTTCGGTGATATCGCCACACTAGTGTATTGATGGTAAAATAATACTCAGAAAAAGAGAGGGTACGTTTTGGCTGAGAAGCAGACAGTCTTGGTTGTGATACCGGCGCTGAACGAGGGCGAGCATATTGCTGGCGTCGTTCGGTCAATTCCGAAAAATCTGAAGATAGGGAAGAAACAGTTTAATGCGCGCGTTGCCGTAGTCGATGACGGCTCTACCGACAATACGTCTGAAGAGGCTCGACAGGCTGGCGCGGTTGTTTTGACGCACGTGGTTAACACAGGCGCTGGCGGAGCAACGCGTACGGGCCTGCGCTATGCCGAGCAGTGTGATGATGTGCAGTATGTCGTGACTATCGACGGCGACGGCCAGCATGCCGCTGATGATGTGAAGCGCTTGGTCAACTACGCCGTAAAGCATGACTCGCAATTTGTGGTTGGTAACCGTCTACATTCCGCTAATAAGTCGATTATGCCGTTGCAGCGACGAGTCATAAACTGGGGTGGAAGTTTGTTTAGTCGCATACTGTTTGGGATAAAGACGAAGGACACTCAGAGCGGCATGCGTCTGTATCGTATTGATGCGGTGCCCAAGATCTCACGGTTTACGTTGGATCGATATGGCTTTTGTACTGAAACGTTGTGGCATGCCGTCCGGAGCCATATTCGTGTAGACGAGATGCCGATAGCGGTTAGTTACTCCAAGGAAGGAATGGCCCGCGGACAGAGCATCTGGTCGTCGATGGAGATTTTACGTGACCTAATACGAGTGAGGATTGCCGGATGAGTAAGTATCTATTGTTGATTCTGATAAACGCGCCAATCGTGTTGCTGGGGATTGTCCGAGCAATCACGCGGTACAAGACCAAGCCCGCACGAATTTCGAAGAATAAGGCGGTGTACGAGGTTGTATTCTGGCTATCGATCGGTGTGGCGTTGAGTTTTGCGCAGCCGATTTATAATGCGGCCATTCGCTATAATCTAACTGATTCGACGCCAATGAGCCTGTTCGATGTGGCGGTACTAACGCTATTTGTCTTTGCGCTACTGCTGATCGTTGAGACAAACGAAGAACTGACGTCGTTGAAGAAAACCGTGAGCCGCCTGCATGAGAAGTTGGCGATTATGGACGCGGTTGATCACGAGAAACCCTCAAAGTAGAAGCATGGCGTAGCGCGCCACTTATTTCCAGGCAGAAACATCACGTTTCCCGTGCGAACGGAACGAGCTGTTTGCGAGTGAAGAGTTTTCTGACGGAAATAAGTGGTAAGCGGGCAGCTTTAGGCGTAATACTTCTGCGCAATAGTCACAGCGTCGCGAACGCGCTGAACGTTTTCGCCTTCATCGCCAGGGCGCATTTCG
>CAZPGP010000001.1:72940-85689 GCA_964586395.1 uncultured Candidatus Saccharibacteria bacterium | reverse complement strand
CACAGCGTCGCGAACGCGCTGAACGTTTTCGCCTTCATCGCCAGGGCGCATTTCGATAGAGGTGAAATGCTGGTAGTTGATGCTGCGCAGCGCGTCAGACATGGCTTTGTGGTCGACTTTTTCTTCCTCGATCGGCATCAGCATCGGCGCGCTGATGTGGAAGTGGCGCAGGTGTTCGCGAGCATTCTCGATAGAACTCTGTGGGTCGTCGCCTTCCATGCTCATGATGGCAGCGTCCAGGTGGAGCTCAAAGCCAAGGTTGTCGACATCGCTCACAAGCTTCAACCCCTCGGACGCAGTCGTAATGAAGTTACAGCTGTAATCCTTGGCATTTGGTTCGATACAGAAGTTAGTTTGGTTGGTGATGGCGCTGTCACCCAAGCCGCCAAAGAATTCCTTGGCGATGTTCCAGGCTTCGTCCGTACTCATACCTTCGGGCACAATGCGATTCTTGGGCGAACCAAATACCAACACTTCGGCGCCCACGCGTCCGGCGAGTTCGATGAACTTAGTTAGATGCTCCTGTGTTTGTTGACGAACTTCAGCACTCTCAAAGAGCGTCAGGTCCGGGCGAGGGAACAGCATCGACTGGAAAGCAACAATCTCGATGTCATGCTTGGCCCAGAAATCTTTGTATTCCTGGATCTGCTGGTCGGTTACGTTGGTTGGGTCTTCCCATACTTTGGTTGGGGCGATTTCAACGTGATGAATACCAAGATCCTGGAGCGCCTTGGCAACTTCAGGATCTTCGGCGGGCGTCCAGGCGATGTTACTAACGGCAATATTCATTACGCAGCACCCTGCTCGGCTACAAAGCTTTTGATCTCATCGAGTGACTGTTGTTTGCTGTAGAGGTAGCCGTCGGTGCCGCCGAAAAGGCCGGCGTGTTTGCTGTGGAAGTCAAACGTTTTTGGGTGAACATCGGCTGGGGCATTTGTGAACTCCATATCAAATGCCGCTTTGGCAACTTCCTCGGTCGTGGTTGGCCCGACCGAGAGGTGTAACAGCGTAACTTGATTGTCGAGCGCGATCTGAATATCGCTCCAAATGTGACCCAGATTGTAGTATTGGACGCTGGCATCCTTGTGGATACGCTCGACATTGTTGTCATGCATGAGGTCAAAAATGATGTTCTTTTTGAGGCCGATCCCATAGAGCCCAGGGAGGCGGACGATGAGTGCGTTCGGGAAGTGTTCACGCACAAACTGCTCGAGTTTGTAGCGATGCACGCCATACGGCGGCAGTCCTTCAAGATCTACTGGGGTATCCTCGGTGAAGCCATCAACTGGATCCTTAAACACACAGATGGTTGAGATGAGTACGAATTGTTTAGCTTTAACGGTCTTGAGGTGTTCTATCAGGCTAGCAATACGCTCCCAGTCTTCTTCCGGGTTTGCGTTGATCTTCCACATTTCAGCGTACGTTGCCGCACTCACTACGAGGTCGTATTCCTTGCCATCGATGTCGTCGATGTTCTTGGTGTTGTACTTGTCGTCGAATGCGTGCTGTGCGTCCAGGTTGCCGCCTACAAAGCCAGTATAGCCAATCAATGCGCTGCTCATGAGTATCCCTCCTTAGTCTTATGGCTATTTTACAATTTTTACGGCAATGCGTAAAAAGACTTTCACGAGCCACCACTTACTAAGGTATAATTAGTCTCAGTTATTTCTTTTGATGTCCATACATATGGCTGAGGGTCCTAAGTGATGAAATTTTTCTGGAGTAAACAAAAGAAGACGTCAGGAGTGAGGACTTGGGTGGCCAAGCAGTCGACGACGCGACTGTATATGGTTGGCACGCTCATTCTTTTGGCGATCTTGAGCTTTGGTGCGTTGATGACCGCGCTCGGAAATGCCTTGTTCTTTGAGGGGTATGCAGCTGACGGTGCGTTCCAGCTATTGAATCCGTTACGGCGACTGATGGATGGGCAAGTTCTAGGACAAGACTTTAACTTCTTCCATGGTGTGGGCGTACCGCTATTGCACCTGCCGTTTTATTTGTTGTTTGGGCAAGGGCTGTTTGGTGAGGAACTGACTCGTTGGCTGGTGTCACCGGTCCTATTCTCGCTGTCGGCGTTTTGTTTCTTCTACGTGCTGCGTCGCAAGTTCACCTTTGCACTGAGCATGAGCATGGTGGTGACGGCGCTTGCGATGCTGATCATTCCATTCCTTGTGCTGCCGCTGACGTCGATCTTGGGCGTTCGGTCGGTTGCGCCGGTGTTCCTGCTGGCGTTAGTTCTTAACCAAATTCGGCTATCGCACCCAATTGTAAAAGACGCTCGCAGCAAGTTTGTGAAGTCATGGACGTGGTACGAGTTGAGCGCCGGCGTGCTGCTGGCGATTTCGCTTCTGTGCGGTACGGAGTTTGGTATGGCGGCTATCTTGGCGTTCGTCATCGCGCATTTGGCATATTCGGTTCGACCGAAGGAAAGCTTTAAGGTTCGGTTGTCGGGCTTGGGTAGGGTAGGGGCGACGTTTGTCGTTTCTCTGTTTGCGATCTTGAGCGTTATTACGCTTGGGCATCCGCTGGAACCGTTGAAGTACGCACTTGTCGATATCCCAACCGATCAGTTCTGGTACTTTGGCGTGCCGCCGAACGATTATATTCATTTCGGTAACGCCATCGTTACGTTCCTGACTGACTGGCGACTGCTAGTTATGTGGGGCATTGCGCTCCTGGCTGGATTATTTGTGTGGCGCGTACATCGACTTGGGAAATATCGCGTTGAGACACAGGCGTTCATATTTGGCTTGCTAGCTGGTGTATTCGCGATGGTTTCGATGTTGGGATACTACAGCAATTCACAGGCCGGCGCATTAGGCCGAATGGGGCTGTTGGTCGGCTGCGCGGCTTTGTTTATTTTGGCGGGTCACTGGAAGAAGTCTATATCATGGGGTGTTGAGCTTGGACGGTTCAAGCGTCGATACAAGATCACGCCTGCAAGCGCGTGGCGTGGATTAGCTTTTGCATTCGTCGTAGTGTCACTGATGTACGCAGCCATCATGTTTGTCTTTGTGAAGAATGAGTTTGCGCTGGGCGACACGCTGCGCAAGGCCCGCGACTACGTCACTGGCGCCGATACGAACTTGCTCGATGACAAATGGAAGGATGTGGACGAAGCGATCGTACCGGTTGTGCAGTCCGATAATACCGTCGAGATTGTCGATACGAACGACAATGGTTTTGAGCATGGCGTCCAGGGCTCGCAGGTGCTAGTGAGGGCTGGCGATAAGAGCTCATTTGTCCGCGCCCGTCAGATCGTTTACTTCCCGAAGGCGGGTCGCCAGATAATCGAGCGCGTTGAAACTCGGGGCGATACGCAGCTGGCAACGCTTCAGGACAAATCGACCAAGTTGGATCCGGCCAAAGATGGCGCGCCAGGTAAGCTCATCGTGGCTGAAGACTTCAAGCATGACAACACCAAGCTGTGGTCGCTCTACACAGGTGTACTGAACGAAGAAATGGGCATCATGAACTCAAGTCGTGGCGGCTATGACTATATCATCCATGCTTTGGGTAAGGAGCGCCGCGAGCAGTACGTGAGTGACTTTGCCCAGCAGAAGCCGCAGTATGTGCTGACATTTACGCACGGTTACTTTACCTGGGAAGGCTGGATGCAGAATTCGCACTGGGAATTCTATTCGCTCATTGACCAGAATTATGAGGTTGTAAAGGAGTCTTCGACCTACGCCCTATGGAAGCGCAAGGATCAGCCTTGGAGTAATCAGCACGCGCAGAGCCAGCCATGGCAGCAACTGACCGTAGCGCCAGGTAGTGATCGTATCGATTTGCCCAAACTATCGTTCGACAACGCTCCCGATATGGAGGCATACGGTCTGGAGCAGTCCCAGAAAGATCGTCAGAGGCTAATCGATTTGGGTGAGCGAGTTGATGAACGTCCCGCCGCTAGTCGCGAAGTGTACGACCAGTACATCCTGGACAGGCTCCATGCGCGCCAGGACGAAGATCGCCGCAACCGGGAGAATAATGGCCCCGAGACAGAGGCGCTTCAGAAGCAAGCCAGCGAGGACAAGAAGCAGAACGAAGCCGCCGAAAAGAATAAGCCAGAAAAAGAGCGAAAAACCAACGAAGCTCCACTGTTGCACCTGCCGCGTCCAAAGCGCCAGGTAATCCTGCTGAAGTTACAGTACGAAACGAGTTCGCCGCTGAGCTTCATCCCGGTCCTTGGCAAAACTACGCGATACATGGTGGAGCAGAACAATGTGTACACCAGCACGGTTGCGTCGTTGAAGCCGTACGCCAACGAGATGGTCCTGCCGATCGTGATTAGCGAGCAGAATAAGGATCCGTATATTCGCCTCAATACCTATTCGCTTTTGCCTGGTAAGGGGTCCATCAAGGTTCTGAAGGCGGAGTGGACGATGCTGGATACATCAATCCAGAACCTCAAAATTCTTACTGATTAGATAATTTCATGGGTGGGGTGGACCCCGGGGCGCCTTGTGGCGCACCCGGGGTCCGTCGATCCGCCCACCGCGGGCTTGCGAGCCGCATGGCGGGTTGGGATCGGTCCCGTTGACACGTCAGGCCGCGGCGGCCCGGAGCGTCTTGAGCGCGGTCTCGGACTCGGCGAGCCGGTCCTCGGTCGGCGCGAGGTAGAGGCCGCTGCCGTAGAGCAGCGACTCCACCTGGTGCGCGCCCTCCACCATCGTGAGGAGCTGCTCCAGGCGCTTCAGGTGCAACGCCGTGGTGTTCTCCGCCGCGACCATGGCCGCGTCGTAGATCACCTCGATGTCGACGCCGGTGACCTTGAGGCCCATCCGCTCGGCCGCGAACGGGACGAACAGCAGGTACTTCCAGTTGTTGCCCAGCTCGTCGATCCGGCCCTCGTAGTCGAGGAAGGTCTCCACCCCCTGGGGGCTGTAGGCCTGGACGCCGCTGCTGGCGCCGCGCGGGATGCTGAGGATCGAGCTGATGGCCGCGTCGAGCGCCGACTCGGTCCGCTGCTGCATCGGGGACATGGTCTCCATGCTCTGCACCGAGCGGTCGCCGACGAGGACGTCGTAGCCCTCCTCCAGCAGCCGCCGGATCTTGGCGAGGCTGGCTCGGGTGAGCAGCTTGTCGGCCTCGGCCTTGAGCACGGACGAGTCCTTGCCGCCGTGCATCTGCGCGAGGCGCGCCGCGTCCAGGTACGGGGTCGCGAGGCCGCTCCGCGGGGTGCGGACGGCGAGCGCGCCAGCGCGGCTGAACTGGTTCGGCACCCGGTAGTCGCTCGTCTCGTCGAACATCACGATCTGCGGGACGCCGGCGTTCGCGTAGGCCTCGGACGCGGCCAGGCTGGCCTGGAAGCGCGCGGTCTCGTAGCCCATCGGGTCGTCGTCGGTCGGACCGTCGATGTTGTTGAACTTCACGGAGCTGACGGCCACCATGGGCGCGCCGGACAGCCGCCTGAAGTCTCCGCGCTCGGGGCGGACGTCGGACAGGTCGATACTGGTGAGTGTGGTCACTCGGTTTCACCCTCTCGGGTAGTCGTGTCAGGACAGAGAGGTATTATAAACTAAACTTGCGAGAAAATGAAATTATTTTTTGCGGTATTTGCCGGTAACGGCTTTGAGTAAGACGCCCATGACGTGCGCGTTGCCTTTGATCGGGCTGATTTTGGTTGGGGTTTTGCCTTTGGCGGGATACTTGCGGGTCACTGGGACTTCGGTAGTCTTGTACTTTTTGTCGCGTGAAGACTCAATAGTTAGGTGGTAGTGAAGTTCATAAGTTGCGAAGATGTCGCGGAAAACCGCAATTGCGTCATCAGCCAGCAACTTGGCGCTGTAGGCGCGGAAACCGTTGGTTGTATCGGTGTGGCGACGTCGTGATGCCAGGCTGATAAGCGGTGCGTGGATCAAGTGTAAACCGATCTCGCGAGACAGAGGCGTGTTGATGGCCTTACCGCCAGGGATAAAGCGTGAACCTTGAACGTGGTCGAAGCCCTCATCGAGTTTCTTGACGAAGCTTGGGATGGCACTGATGTCATCCTTGCCGTTACCGTCGACAACCACGACACCCTCGTAACCCTCGCTGAGCGCGTAAGCAAAGGCCATACGCATCTGGGCGCTGAGTTTGCCCGGACCTTTTTTGGTCAGGAGTGCGTGAACCTTCTGTTCCTTCAGGAAGTCGGCTTCGAGTGAACCATCAGTGCTGCCGCCGTCAGCAACCACGACATCGATCTGGTCGGTGTATTTGCTCATGCGCTTCAGTTGCCCTTGAACCTTCTTGCCCTCGTTGATTACGAAGACAATGACACAGTATTTGTTTTTCTTCTTACTGAGCTCGTTCAGCTCAAAGTCTGGGAATTCCCAGGTTGGGTTTTTCTTACGGATTTTTGCAGCTGGTGATGTGGCCATTGTTACTACCCCTTATAAGTTGTTCTAAGTATAAAGAAAATTTATTGCTTGGCAATATTTCTGCGAGTCTCGTCGGCGATCAGTACGTTGCTGGTGAGCTCCTCCATGATGTGATAAGCCGGCTGGTCGCGCATTTCCTCGCGAATTTGCCCGATGTATTCGGCGATAACCGCTAACATCAAGAAGACAAAGAAGAACATAACTGACATTTCGAGCGTCAGAGTCGTCCAGCCTTCGGCAACGTGACCGGCTCGCGTCAGGTAGGTGACGACTGTATAGACGGCGACGCCAACGTTTAGGAAGCTGACAATCAAGCTGATTTTGCTAAGTAGGCGGAGTGGATGGCGCGAGTAGCTGATGGCGATTTCCAGCGCGAGGTTGGCGCTTTTGACAAAGCCGCGACTGGCGAGACTGGTGTTGAACTTAGGCGTGTACTCGTAATTACCGGTCTTGAACCCGACCTGGGCGCTGATGTGGCGGATGTGTCGGTGATGGCCCTTAATCTGCGTTAATGCGTTGATCGCGCGACGGTTCATAGCCATGAGGTAGGTGGTGTTGACTGGTATGTTGACCTCTAGGAAATGGCCGCTATACCAGAAGAACCAGCGACGTCCAAGCTTGGCGAGGAAGGGGTAGGGAAGCGGTTTTTTGCTGACGCCAAAGACGATGTCGTGGCGGTCACGCAACATGTCGACAGTGTGCTGGATAGCGCTCGGCGGGTCGTTCTGGGCGGATGCAACCACAACATAATCACCAATTGCGGATTCAATTGCGGCGAATGTGGCAACCTCTTGGTTGTATTTGCGCGATAGGCGGATGATGCGAATGCATGGATATTCGCGCAGCAGCTGGGCGATGTCTTCGATGATCTCATCGGGCAGCCCATTGGCTACGATGATAAGCTCATAGTTTGTGTAGTTCTTTTTGAGCAGTTTCAGAACGCCCGTAAAGAACTTTTTGGATGTATCGTCGACCGAATCAATCGTCGTCGCAACGGATACAAAGCTATCAATAATCCCCTTAGTTTTACCCGCCATAAGAAATGTCTACCTCCATCAGAATGTCCCGGATATTATCAATTTTACCACCCATGATCACAGTATAGCCAGGGACGCCACCGTGATTGTGTGAATACAGGATTGGGCGGCTGTCGTCATCCTCGCTGGCAGTGAGGATTGTTTTGACCTCCCATAACGAATCTTTGTGCTCGACTTTGCCGATTGCTGGCACGTAGCGTTTGGCGTCCGACATCATCTTGTGAAACGCAGTCTGCGGACGATGCGCGGCCAAATACTCGTGACCATTACGCCATGAACCCGCACGGTCGTGCCATTCCACGTGCGGTGTGTATCGCACGTGCGATAGGGTGTGCAATCCACGCGACGGGAACGGCATGATAGAGAAGAATGGCCCGTCCATGACGGTGATGCCTTTGTCGCGAAGCTCGTCCGGCACATCTACGAGCGCCATCTCGGTCAGCTCGTGCTTGAGTGGTAGGAAGGGAAGGTCGGACGTGTGGTTAAGCTTGTTGATGTGTGAATAAGTGCAGTTGAAGACGAGTTTTGAATGGATCGATGTCGTCTGGCCGGTGGTAAGGTTTTGGGTGACGAGCGTAATGCCGCTATCGTCGTGGCTGAGTGATTCGGCTTCGGTGTTGAAGCGGTACTCCACGCCGGTTTCATCCAGGCGCTTCTGTACCATCTTGCGGAGCTTCAGGCTATCGAAGGCGTATTCGCGAACGGTGAAGACGTCCTCGATGAGGTTGTCGTCGAAAAGCTTCTTGACCTTCTTTGGCGCAACCTCGGTGTCGGCGCCGATGCGCTTGCAGAAAAGATGAAAATGCCGCGCAGAAACTTTTGAAAAGGCGCGGCTGATGGCGTAGTATTTTTCGAATGAACTGTCGACGACTTCGCCGTATTCGTCCATAAATTCACTCAAGTTCACGCGAGATCGTAGGGCGGTGAGAAGGCTGCGGGAATAGTGGTAGCCGCCGTGAACTCGGGCCTGGTTGTTGTAGCTGGCATGTGTCATAAGGTCCGACTCTTTCTCCAGAATCAGGACTTTATTTGTTGGCGTTTTTAAGTGAGCCGCCAAGCTGCACCCAAAGAAACCCCCTCCGATAATGACTGCGTCGTATCGTTGCATACCTCTAACGTTAATTATGATACATACTTGCTGAAACGTCTACTTCAATCGAAAAAAGTCTACTGCTCGGTTCGCTCGTGATTTTCCTGAGTAAGTGCCTCGGCGACCTGTGCTATGAGGTCGTAGGGGATTGGCTGGTCCAGTTGGAACTGGAGTGTGCCTTTGCCGTGGACGTATGGCTCGATTTTGTCCTGTAATGCTTCGCTGTGCGGGCGCGGGTAAACAGAGACGTGGTTCTCGTAGCCAGCAAAGTAAACGACGTACTTGTCATGCAACTTGAAGCACGGGATGTTGTAGCTGATTACTTCAGTAGCGTCAGGGATTGTCTCGCTGATCTTCTTGCGGATTTGCTCAAGTGCTTCGCGCGTGCCATGCGGCAATGACTTCATGTATTCGTCGACTGTTTCAAAGTGTGTTCTTTCCATAAGCATTATTGTAGGTAAGTGGTCGGTAGATTGCTAGCGACTGTTTGTCACGCGCCGCGTGCTAGACTTGGAATATGTACGAGGTAGCACTAGAAAAAATTGGGAAAGTATTTGGTGAACGCGCCCAGGTGGTAGCGAACCAGTTCATAAAGTATTTTGGCGTCGCATTGGTTGGCTTGGTTGTTGACTTCGGTACGTTGATCGTTCTGCATGATGTTTTGCATGCGCACTATTTGCTAGCTGCTGCTGGCGGTTTTGTTGCTGGTCTGGCGGTAAACTACGCGTTGAGTTCAAAGTATGTTTTTAAGAATTCAAAGCTGAAGTCACGAACCCTGGAGTTCGTGATGTTCGGCGTTGTTGGCCTTATCGGCCTGGGCTTGTTGAGTGCCAGCATGTGGCTGTTGGTCTCCGTGCTAAGCATTCAATATCTGCTGGCCAAATGCCTAGCGACGGTTGTTGTCTATGTTTGGAACTTTGTTGGCCGAAAGGCTATGTACAACGATTAGTGCGTAACCTTTAGGTAGATATGGTTGGGGTTGTCGTACATCCAACCCTTGAATTCGATGAGCGGTTTGACGTATTCGCGGTACTCGCCGAGTTGCATTGGGACGGCGACGTTGAAGCCGAATGTGCCGACCTGGCCTGGCTTAACTTCTGATTCCATCAGTGTTGTTGGGCGGTTAGTTGCGGTCCAGGTAGGGTAGTACAGGAACGAGTTGTGGTCTTGCGGCTGCTGTGTGCCGAGGCGGGTTGGGTTTTGGCCGGAGTTGCGCCAGACGGTCGCGCTACGGTTAACGGCCTTGAGTTCGAGGTATATCAGCGAGCCGCGTTGCAGGTTGTTGATGTCGACGCGAGTTGTCTTGGTCGAGTCGGTGTAGGCGTCAAAGTATTGCCACTGCCAGTTGTAGTAGTCGCCACTATTCACGTAGATATGGAAACCGGTGTAGTTGGTCATCCATGCACGGTTCTCTAGCACCGGCTGGAAGTATTCACGGAATTGGCCACCTTGGTTTGGTGCGTGGATGTAGAAGCTGAAGGTAAAGTCGCCTTGTGGATTCACTTGGGTTTCATCGGTGCGTGCAGCACGGTTACATGCCGAGCTAATACTCAACCAAGTGACGTCACAGAATTCGCTCCGGCGGTTATTGGGGCCGTATGTGCCCAGGACGATTGGATTGACGCCGTTGCGGTACCAAATCTCGCTGCCTGCGTTCTTGCCCTTTACGCGGACAAGGAGGCGCTCGCCTTTGTGGAGGTAGTCAGTCGGCATTTCGACGTTCTGGCCTTCGTCCATTATCTGGAGACTGCTTGGCTGCCATTCGAATGGACCGGCAGTTGGTGAGCCGAACCAGTCAATAAAGTAGCGCCAGAAGTTGCGGTTACCGTACGCACTGCAGCTGTCACCGGAGCCGTAGAGATTGCCGAGTGCGGCGCCGTTTGGCTGGTATGGTGTGTAGTTGTATAGCGATGCAGTTGCTTGGTTCTGAATGTTGACGTTACTGCCGCCACAGCTGCTGTTTGGGTTCCACTGGATGAAGTTGTTGCCGACGACGTAGTTGAATGAGTTAGGTACCGTGAAGTAGCGGCGGAACTGCCATGCGGCGCTGCCAACTTGGTTGTAGAAACCGTAATATTGGCTGTCGCAAGGTGCGGTGTCTGGGCAGCCGTAACCTGTCGCGTGCTTGTACTGGATGGGCCATGGCCAATCGTCGAGTACCAAGCCTTGCTCCTTCTGGAGGAGAACTAATAGAACCTGGGGGTTGATATTGTACTGTTGGGCTGCGTCGTAGATGATCTGCGCGGCGCTCTTAGCGCCTGCTGGGATAGCCTTGGCCTGACCGTTTGTGACGGTGAGGTTATTGTCGAGGTTGCTGGTGTTTTCGTAGTAATCCTTCAGGCAAGTCAGTGGGAACTTGATGTCGCGAGCTTCAGAGTAGGCCCGACGAGTTGTGCCGGCGTAGCTCTGGGTTCCCCAGGTGTCACAGTTAGGCATTTTGGAGTTTAGGAATGATTGGATCTGGTCGACGCTCATGGAGTTTTTGTTCTCGAAAACGACGTTGTCGATGATGCGTCCGGCGTTAAAATCACTGCCGTTCAGCGCACGAACCGTGCCGACGCTGCCGACGAGCGCTGCAATTGCCAGCATGACGATGCTGATTTTGAATGTTGTGGATGAGGTGATGCGGCGCAGATTTATCATTTTTCTACTTTTACGGTTCCTGTTGCTGTGTTTGATGTACTCGTATCGTTCTTGACCGAAATGCTGTAGGTCCAGTCGCCATCAGCGCTGAAGTCGGCCGCAGGCACATCGGCAGTCTGGCAGGTGGAGTATGTTGCTTGGACGATAACGGGGAAGGTATTGGTTACGGTTGTTTGTCCAGCTTTCTTAAATTCGACGGTGCAAGTACCACGGGTCGTGCCGCTAATAATGACGCGGGCATTTACTGATGCGCCCTTGCCGCTGTCTTGTTGGACGCGCGAAACGTTAACACTAATGGTTGCTGGATCGGTTGAAGGTTTTTCCTCGAGACCTTCGTTCTGCTTGATGACGTCAGTCTTGGTGTCTTCCTGCTGTTGCTGTTGGTCGGGGGTTGGGGGATTGTAGTCGACGTCGTTGACTGGTCGGATAGCTTCCTGGTGTGATGCATTAATATTGTTAGCGCGCTGCGATTGGTACAAACCAAACGCTCCAGCGCCGCCGACTATAAGGAGCCCGATACCGAGGATGATAACTTTTTTGGGGATCTTGTTTTGTTTTTTGGCTATTTTCATGGAATAATCCACTCGTTAAACATTCAAATTATAACAAGTTACTGGCCATTTTTCAATCCGCTCACGCTAAAAAGTATTAGCCCAAAGTCTGCTACTATTAGCTCATGATAAGCCGCATAAAACGCATCATAACAGATAAGTCGGTGCAGAAATTCCTCGTCGTGGGTGTGGTGAGCTTTGCTATTGACTACGGACTGTTGTTGATTTTGCACGATGCATTTGATGTGCAGCTGAATGCGGCCACGACGCTGGCATACCTGACCGGCTTAGTTGTGAACTTTACGCTCAACAAGATATGGACATTCAATGCACCAAAAGGCGCGGGGCAGTCGGCTAAGCAGGCGTTTCAATATGGCATCTTGGTTGTCCTTAACCTCCTGGCTACGAATGTAATAGTGAGCGGCGCTGAATCTGGCGGGATTGGTCCAGAGCTAAGTAAGCCAGTGGCTACGGCGGCCATTATGGTGCTGAATTATGTCGTCTATCAGCGAATAATCTTCCGCGCCAAACCACCGGTTGAGCCGTTTGTCGGTTAGGACGGACTTGCGCACATAGGCTATAATGGCCTCATGATTACCGTAATTATCGCTGGTGGTTCAGGCACCCGCCTCTGGCCACTCTCAACCCAAGACTATCCAAAACACTTACTAAAATTGACGGGCGACAAGAGCCTTCTGCAGAGCACCTACGAACGTGCCAAGAAGACATCGAGCACTGTCTATGTCGGTACGGCTGGCAACGAACAGCTAGCGCTGATTCGTGAACAGCTGCCTGACCTGAGTGATGACATGTTCATAATGGAGCCAGCTCGTCGAGACACCGCAGGCGCATTCGTTGCAGCCTTGCATCACTTGCAGTCCCGCCACGACCACGACGAGCCAATCGCTATCATCGCTGCTGACCACTATGTCCGAGACGTGAAGGGTTTCGTGCAGTCGTTCAAGATCGCTGACCGAATTGCTCGTCAGCAGGGTCGCATCACATTGGTTGGTATCGAGCCGTCATACGCTGCGACTGGTTTTGGTTACATTCAAAAGGACGGCCTGCT
>CAZPGP010000001.1:0-72840 GCA_964586395.1 uncultured Candidatus Saccharibacteria bacterium | reverse complement strand
TCGAGCCGTCATACGCTGCGACTGGTTTTGGTTACATTCAAAAGGACGGCCTGCTTGAGGATGACGCAGCTGCCTTCAACGTTATGACGTTCAAGGAAAAACCAGACTTCGAGACAGCCCAGAAGTACTTCCAGAGCGGCGACTACTTGTGGAACGCGAGCTACTTTGTGGCTTCTATCAACACCTTCCTGAAAGCCATGGAAGAGAAGGCCCCAGAACTCAAGGAAAACTACGATCGCCTGTGCGCCACCACGACTCGTGAAGAATACGAGCAGACATTCCTGTCATTCGATAAGATCTCAATCGACTACGCGCTGATGGAGAAGCTGAATGACCTGTTGGTCGTGCCCGCCGCTTTCGACTGGGAAGACCTCGGTTCGTTCGCTGATGCACACAAAGTCCTGGCTACCGACAAAGACGGCAACCATCTGAAGGGCTACGTCGAGATCGAAGAAGTCGAGAATGCGTACATTCGCAATGACGAGGACAAGCCGGTAGCAGTTATTGGTCTCGACAATATCGTCGTCGTGAATACGCCAAACGGCATTCTGGTTGCCCGCAAAGATTTATCGCAGCAGGTGAAGAACATTGCGACAAAGATTCAAGAATCTGAGAAGAAATAGCTTTTAGAAGATAAGTTCAAATGCGAGAGGGCGGCCACGGGGCCGCCCTGTTCGCACCCTCTAGCTCATCTGGGCGTTCAGGGCGGGCCGAAGCTGCTTGAACGCGATGGACGGGGCGATCGTGACGATCGAGCCGATTGCGTAGGCAGCGCAGTCCGACCAGTCGATGGCCGGGCTGAACTGCCCCCACAGCGTCTGCGCTGCCTCGTAGCCGAACGCCAGTAGGACGGTGACCACGAACGAGACGCCCGCCCAGATCTGGACCGAGCTCTCGGCGTAGGACTGACGCGCCACCTTCATGATGACTGCACAGGCTGCGACGCCGAAGGTTGTGGCCCAAGGCTCGAAGCTGATGTCCAGCAGGTACCACTGAGCCCACGGCGGGCCGATCTTGTTGGAGTCGCAGAAGTTGCCGAAGACGTACGGTAACGACCACGCCATCAAGAAGATGTAGTAGGTCCTGCTGTGGCCCGAGAGCTTGGGCAGGACGAGCTTGTAGTTCAGGATGGTCGCGAGCGGGACACAGACGTAGGCGATGAAGTCGCCGAAGTCTTCGATGCGCATGAGACTCCCCCGTCTCTCCAGATGCCGAAAAGGTGCGAGCCTCTACATTAGCATAAAGGCTATAAAAAGTCAACAGGTCTACCTCTGTTTGGTATGTTCCGAAACGAAGTGTTGGAGCGTTGAAATAAACTGTTCCTCGCTGAATTTTTCAGCGTGTTGCTGGATGAGTTTAGGGTCAAATTGTGCCTTCGGGAAGCGTTTGAGCGATGCGGCCAGAGATGCAACAGTTTGCTCATCGAAGAACAAACCGGTCTTGCCCTCGATCACGGCATCTTGTGACCCACCCTTTGCGTAGGCAACAACTGGCGTACCTGCTGCCATGGCTTCGATCTGGACGATGCCGAAGTCTTCTTCCTGCGGCATGAGGTAGCCTTTGGCGTGGGCGAGTGCTTGCACGACGGCATTGTCGTCCGCATCAGTGATGAACTTGATGGTTGGTCCGGCGAGGTGCTTGAGTCGTTCGTGTTCGCTGCCGTTTCCATACACCGTCAGAGGTAGTTGTAGCTGATTGCAAGCTTCGATGGCTAGGTCGACACGCTTATACGGTACCTGGCGACCGAGCGCAACGAACCCATTGCGCTTGCCCGCGATATCTATTTTGCGAAAGCGTTGCATTTCGACTGGTGGATTCAGAACAAAGGAATCTCGGCGATAGTAGCGACGGATTCGATCCTCAACGGTCGTAGAGTTGGCAATAAAATAGTCGACGCCTTTAACTGCTCGGAGGTCAAGTCGACGCATCCAGGCGACAAATGGCGGTAGAACCAGCTGTACGAGCGGATTAAGCAGACCAAAGCCTGGCTCGCGTTTGTACTCATTATAGTGGCTCCAATAGTATCGCGTCGGCGTGTGGCAGTAGCAGATATGCGTAGCTCCTTTGCGGACTCGAACGGCTTTGGCCTCGGCACTAGCAATTGAGATGACGATGTCGTACTCACTCAGATCGAGGTGGCGGAACGCATGCGCGCGTAGGACGGGGAAGAGTTGATGTTTGCGGCGGAGAAAACCAGGGAGTTTCTGGAGGTACGTCGTGCGGATATCGAGATTTTTGAACGCGGGCATAGTCTCAGGCGTAAAGACTGAGGTGTAGATTGGCGCGTCTGGGTAAGCCTTGGCGATGGTCAGGATGACTCGCTCGGCGCCACCCATGTTAGTCAGCCAGTCGCAGACGATGGCGACTTTGGGCTTGCTCATCTAGCGAGCCGAACCTTTCTTGAAGAGTGCCGGGACGGTCTTGAGCAGAATCTTGATGTCCAGCCAGAAGCTCCAGTTTTGCGCGTAGTACAGTTCTAGCTCGACGCGTTTGTCGAAGGCGAGATTGCTGCGGCCAGAGACTTGCCATAGGCCCGTCACCCCAGATTTGACACTGTGAAGTAGTGCGCCGCGACCTTTGTAGAGTGATAGCTCCTGTGGGAGGATTGGCCGTGGGCCGACAAGGCTTAGCTCGCCGCGGAGGACGTTGAAGAATTGCGGGAGTTCGTCCAGTGATGTTGCGCGCAAGAACTTTCCGAACCTCGTGATGCGCGGGTCGTGGACGACCTTGCGGTTCTTCTCGTACTCAAGCGCAAGGTCTTCGCGACCCATGTCGCGGAAATCTTCAGCCGCATCCTTGCTGCCGTATTTGGCGCTCATGGTGCGGAATTTGTAGATACCAAAGGGCGTTGCGTAGCGTGTGAGGCGCTGGCTAATGAAGAAGACAGGGCCAGGATTGAAAACCTTCTGTAGGATAGTGATAAGCAAGAAAACAGGGGAGAGAACGACGAGCAGGATGCTAACCGCGATCAGGTCAAACAGTCGCTTAACCACTTCGCCCCATCCAACGAGCGGCGTCTGATGGACGGCGATGATAGGGTAACCGAGGAAAACGTCGACGGTGTTCTTGCCGGAGTAGAATTCAGGCTCGCCGGGGATGAAGTTGTAGCCGATGTGGTTGGACTGGGCCGCGCCCATGATCATCTGGTTGCGCTCTGATGAGTCGTATAGATCAGTCTGGACGATGGTGGTGACACGCATGTCCTTTAGATGCTCTAGGGCATCCTCGGCTTTGGCAAAGTGACGACCTTCGAACATCGGCGGCAGGATTCGCTTGGGCCCGGCGATGGCGACGATGTGGTAGCCAGACTTGCGAGTGTCGTCAAGCTGCATGGCGATGTCGGCGACAGCCTCGGTCGTACCGATGATAAGCACGCGGCTCACACCGCGACCGTAGCGGAACAGAAGCGTGCGCACTTGGCGGATAATCTCGCGAGCAACAACCAGCGATACGAACGAACCAACAAAGGCGTAGACCGCAACCAAGCGTGCAGGGAAGACCGGCTCATCCATAACGAACGCGTAACCGAGAATAATAAGAATGCCGATAATACAGCCGATGAACAGTCGACCGATTTCGGCCAAACGTCGGGCGTAAATCTTGCTACTGTAGAGTCCCAGCGTCGCAAAGGCCAAGATCCAGAAAGGTATCAGCACCAGAGACGAATAAATGAAATCAATGCCATGAATCTGCGCAACAAGCGGGCGCGGGTCGAACTGAACGCGGACAATATAAGCCAGCGTAAAAGCAGCGAGAAGTGTCAGTATGTCGCCGAAAATCAGTGCAATGCTATATAAACGAGCGTTTCTAGTGGGCATATCGGTAGTTAAATCCTTGCATCAATTGTATCATTTAGAGAAGTGAACACAGTAGCCAAGCGTAAACTATCGAATGGTTTGATCTGGGCAATGATCGCCACGGCCAGTGTAATTGTGGTGCTCATGCCTATCCATGCCTTTCTGTCGACATGGTTGGGGACGATGATCGGGCCTCTGTTAGTTTGGAAATCTTGGAAGGAAATCTTGCTGGCGGCAATTGTCCCGGCAGTTGTTTTATATTGCGTACTCCACCCGGAAGTGACAAGGGTAGTGTGGGGGAGGGTAGTCAACAAACTCATCGCCCTGTATGCTTTGCTGCATCTGATATTGAGCTTGGTTTCGACGGCCTCGACAGAGGCGGTTCTGGCCGGGCTGATGATGAACCTGAGATTCCTGGCGATCTTTGTCTTGGTTCAAGTAATTGTGGAGGCTAGGCCGCAATACCTCGACCGATTAAAGGCGGCAATTCCGGCCTGGCTGCTGTGGGTTGGTCTGGGCTTGGGTCTACTGGCCGTCCTGCAGGTGTATGTGCTGCCGCGAGAGTTTCTGGTGCCATTTGGCTACGACAAAGATGCGACAATTTCGCCGTACCTACTCGTAGATGAAAACCCGCATGCTCTCCGCGCCTTTGCTACAATGCGCGGTCCAAACACACTCGGGGCGTATCTGTTGTTGCCGATAGCCGCTGGATTGTATCTGGCCTACACCAAGCGGCGAGATTTGTTGGCCTGGGCGGCTGTGGTTTTCGGTTTCATGGCGGTATATCTGACTGGCTCGCGTAGCGCATGGCTGGGGCTGTTCGTAACTGTTGTGGTGATGGCACTTGTGATCGTTCCGCGTCACCACGTGGTGCGCTGGACCAAGAGGCTGATATTACCGGCAATTGTGCTCGTGGCGCTGGTGGGGTGGGCGGCAGTGAATGTGCCGAGTGTGCGCTTGGCAGTTTTTCACTCCAGCCCTGGCGACAGCAGTTTGACTGAAGGTTCGAATGACAAACATTGGGAGGCGACGGCGCAGGGCATCCAAGATGTTGTGCGACATCCTTGGGGTAGTGGGCCGGGAAGTGCAGGACCAGCATCTTTCTACAACAGCGCGGGAACAGACTTAAGTGAAAATTACTACGTGCAGGTCGCGCAGGAAGTCGGTTTGATTGGGCTGGGATTATTTATAGCAATCAACGTTTTGGTTGTTCGGAGTATTGTGCGACGCAGTGGCATTTTGCCGGCAGCGTTGGTGGCAAGTTTCGCTGGGATCGCGCTCATTAACTTATTACTCCATGGCTGGGCCGACGATCCCCTAGCGCTCACCTGGTGGGCGTTGGCCGGATTGTATATGGGCCGAAAGTAGTTACAGATGACGGCCTCTTGTAGTACGATTATTATCAGAATAATGCTTTAGTTTATGATTCATCCGTACTACCGCGCTCCATACTTTTATAGGCTGCAACGTTCCGGCGAGCTCGGAACGATTGTGCAGTATTTGGTCACGAGCGCCATCGTGTCGGGCGTGGACTACGGAACATTCTGGCTCTTCTTTAACCCGCTTGGCACTGGTCTCTTCACCGCTACGGCCGTTGCTTATGTGGCCGGCCTTATCACGAGCTACATACTGAACCGCTTCTGGGTGTTCAAGAAGAACGCCGCCGGCCAGGAATTTCGCACAAGTATCTTCCGTTACGGCACGCTCCTGCTGGTTAACTTCATCCTGACGTACGTGTTGCTATGGGGTATGCAGGAACTGCTTGGCATTAGTCCATTCCTGGGTAAGTTCGTGGTGTGGACGTTCTTGATTTTCTGGAATTACATCATGGGTAAGATATGGGTGTTTAAGGGGCCCAGACAGATACAAAAATCATTGCACTTATGACCGACACAACCGACCAACGACCAAGCAAAAAGCAACGTGAACTCCTGACATTTATCGAAGGTTTTATCACGGCACATGGTTATGGGCCGAGCTACCGAGAGATTATGCGGGCGCTGAACTATCGTTCTGTGTCGACGGTTGCGGTGCACGTTGATAATTTGATCAAGAAGGGGCATTTGATCAAGCGCGACAAGTCCGCTCGCTCGTTGGAGGTTGTGCAGGGTGGTGGTGATGTGAAAGTTCAAGTCGCCGTAAAGCCCGTGACGCGGACGCAGGAAAAGTGGCTCATCGACCAAGTTGCCGCCAGATTTACTGAAGTCGAAAAGCAAGCTGCCGGCGTCGCCGAGCTGGACAGTTTGTATGTTTTGGTGGGCGCGCTTCACGTCTTAGGGTTGGCAGATGCAGCACGCTCGTATCAGGGGCGATTACAAGATTTGAAGCAGCAGCTGGCGAAATAATCGACTGGACGCGGCCGCTATCCATGGTATATTGGCCGAGTGAAATTTTGGGTTGAAAGAGTAAAGCAAGCAGGCGCGAATCCGTTCATACGGCACAACGCCATATTTTTTTTGGGATCGGTCGGCGTTGGCGCGCTGAATTACCTGTACTACCCCCTACTGGGTCGACTGTTGCCACCGGCTGCGTTTGGTGAAGTTCAGACGCTGGTATCGTTTTTTCTACAGTTGAGTATTTTTCTGACGGTCCTGGGGTTGGTGACGGTGAACGTGTCTGCCAACTACGATAACGCCGAACATCGCAACCGCGTGATTTTTGACCTGGAGCGAATTGCGTTAGGTGCAAGTCTGCTCCTTCTGGCGCTAAGCGTCATCTTCAGTAGCCAGCTGGCGAGCTTCTTCAGGTTTAATGATTCGCTGCCTTTCGTCGTGCTGGTGCTTGCCGTTGTTGTGACGGTTCCGTTTACCTTCCGCGGGGCGTTTGTGCGCGGACGACAAGGGTTTGGCGTAGCATCGATATCGAACTTGCTGGCTTCGGCGGCGAAGATTGTCTTGTCGGTCGGCTTGGTGCTGGCCGGATTTGGGACGGTGGGTGCGATCGGCGGCTTGGTCGCGGCGCAGGTGATTGCGCTCATCTACATAGCCTACTGGGCTAAACGCATGGGCCTGACGCGCGCTGAGGGCGTGCGCTGGACGAGCCGGCCCGATATGACGCTGCTGGTGCCCGAACTCAAGTACGCGGGCATGGTGCTCGTTACATCACTGCTGATCACATTGCAGTTCAGTATTGATATCTTGGTCGTGAAACACTACTTCGACGCCCACACAGCTGGTCTGTATGCGGGCATCGCGACCGTCGCTCGGATCATCTTTTTCCTGACAGGATCTATCGCTCAGGTGCTGATGCCGAGCGTAAAACTCAAAAATACAACACTTCAGAACCGCCAACTCCTTAAACGGTCGTTTTTGTTGCTGACTGCGACCGGTTTGCCGGCACTCCTGTTGTTTGTGATTTTCCCAGGGGAGATCACGCGCCTGCTGATGGGCGGCGCATATGGCGAATACGCTTCCCTGTTGCCGATTTTGAGTGTGGCAATTTTTGCCGTAGCAATCACAAATCTTGTGGTATCTTACTACATGGCCCTGCGCCGGTACTGGATAGTCTATGTCGTAATAACAGGGGCCAGTATCACCTACGGACTGATGATTACCCACCACGCAACATTGCGTAGCGTGATCGAGAGCCTGCTCATCGGTAGTATGAGCATGCTGATTCTGCTAAGTATCATTTCCGGCGTTAAGTGGTTAAAAAATAGGGGGAGAAGAGTATGAAAGCCCATGCGAGGACACCGCTGATTTCGATCATCGTGCCTGTCTATAATGAAGCAGACAACTTGCCTCTGCTGTACAAAGAAATTGCAGAGCATAGCGATCGCCTACCATATCAATTTGAGATGCTGTTCGTGGACGACGGCAGTAAGGACGACTCCGCCAAGGTCTTGCACAAGTTTGCGCGCAAAGACCGTCGTGTCCGACTGATTCGGTTCAGTCGAAACTTTGGTAAGGAGGCGGCCGTGACTGCTGGCCTGCACGCCGCTCGCGGTAACGCCGCGCTCATCATGGACGCCGACATGCAGATGCCGCCAAGCCTGATGACGCAGTTTATCCGCAAGTGGGAGACCGGCTCAGAGGTTGTGGTGGGCGTGTTTAAGTCGCGCAATTTGAGCTTCGTAAAGCGAATGGGCGCAAAGGTTTTCTACAAGATCATGCGTCGTATCTCGCACACCAAGATTACACCGAACGCGACCGACTATCGCCTACTCGACCGCAAGGTTATCAATGTCTTTAACCAATTTACTGAACGCAACCGTATTACGCGTGGGCTGATTGACTGGCTGGGATTTGAGCGAGACTACATCTATTTCGAGCAGCAGCCGCGCAAGTTTGGCACGCCGGGATACACATTCCAGAAGCTCGTAAGCCTGGCTATGAATAGCTTTACGGCCTACAGCCTGCTGCCGCTGCGACTTGCCGGTTATATCGGCTCGGGAATTCTCGCGGTGAGTGTTCCTGCTGGTATATTCCTGTACGTCGAGCGTTACCTCCTGGGCGATTATCTGCATCTGGGCATTAACGGCACGACGATGCTGGCAATGTTGACTATCTTTATGGTCGGTTTGGTCCTGACGTGCCTGGGCATGATGTCGCTGTACATTGCGCATATTCACGCAGAGGTTGCGAACCGTCCGCTGTACGTTGTGCGACCAGAGGAGCAGCATATTGTGCAGGAAGCCGAGCTTTTTGAGGAGGTAAAGGCTTAGCCATGAACATCCTTTGGCTGACCTGGAAAGATCACCAGCACCCCGAGGCTGGCGGGGCTGAGGTCGTGGCGCGCGAGTTGACGGCTCGGTTGCTCGCAGATGGACATAAGGTGACGATGCTGACGTGCGGCTACCCGGGCGCTCCGAAGCGAGAAGTGCTGGACGGGGTAGAGATCATCCGCGTTGGCAACAACCGTTACACTCATTCCTTTCAGGCGTTGGCGTACTATCTGCGTCATTTGCGAGGCCGGTACCAGCTGCTAATAGAGGAAGTGAATGCCGCACCGTATTTCAGCGTATTGTTTGAACGAAAAGCCAAGAAGTATCTGCTGTATCACCAGCTGGAAGGTCCGGTATGGTTCTACGAAACCAAAGCCCCGCTGAGTCACATCGGCCATTACGCACTGGAGCCGCTGGCGAGTCGATTGCTGGCCAAGTCGCGGACGCCGGTTGTGACGGTATCGGAAAGCACGGCGAGCGATCTTGTGCGACACGGTTTTCAGCCAGATCGCACGCATATTATTTCCGAAGGTATCGAGATTGAAGCGCTCCCGAGTATTGACGGCATTGAGAAGTTTGAACAGCCCACCCTGCTTTGCCTCGGCGCTATGCGGGCTATGAAGCGTACGATCGATCAGATCAAAGCGTTCGAAATTGCCAAGGCGGTCATACCGGAGTTGAAACTGAAGATCGCTGGCAAATCCGACGGTGAGTACGGCCAGAAGGTCTTGGCCGCGATAGAAACCAGTCCGTACCGCGAAGACATTGAGTATCTGGGCAAGGTGAGCATCGACCAGAAAACTGAGCTGATGCGCCGTTCGCACTTGATACTACAAACCGCCGTTCACGAAGGCTGGGGCTTGACCGTGACCGAAGCCGCCAGTCAAGGTACGCCCGCTGTGGTCTACGATGTAAACGGTTTGCGCGATAGCGTTCGTCATATGCAAACGGGCTACGTCGCCGAGCAATCCCCGACCGCGTTGGCGTATGGCATCGTGAAACTCCTGAGCCATCCAAGCGTATATGAAGAGATTCGCCATAATGCTTGGGAATGGAGCAAAGGCATTACATTCGACCAAAGCTACGCCGACTTTAAACAAGCAGTAGGAGCAGAAGTATGAAAGACCCACTCGTTTCCGTTATTGTAACCACCCGCAACAACCATGCCACGCTCGACGCCTGCCTGAATTCAATTGCCGGGCAGGACTACAAACGTATCGAATTAATCGTGGTGGATAATAATTCGAGCGACGACACCAAGGAGATTGCGCATCGCTATACCGACCTGGTTTTCAACAAAGGTCCTGAGCGTTCGGCCCAGCGGAATTACGCAGCTGAGCGGGCGAATGGAGATTATTTGTTGGTCATTGATTCTGACATGGAATTAGGGGAGCAAGTTGTAAGCTCATGTGTCAACGTTGTGCGACGTCAGCCTGAGGTTGGCGGCGTTATCATTCCTGAGGAATCTTTCGGCGAAGGATTTTGGGCGCAGTGCAAACAATTGGAACGTTCGTACTACGTCGGCCAAGATTCAATTGAAGCTGCGCGGTTTTTCCGCCGCGATGCGTTCGAAAAGGCTGGCCGTTACAGCGAAGAAATGACTGGCGGGGAAGATTGGGACTTGTCGCGCCGAATTGCCGCGCTTGCGCCGATCGCCCGCGCGTCGGAGTTTATCCGCCACAACGAAGGCCGCCTGTACTTCGGCCGAACCGTGGGCAAGATGTACTATTACGCCCAACACGCCCGTGAGTATTTCGCCAAGAACCCCACCAAGTCCGCATTAACTGATCAGTCCGGGCCACTCGCCCGCTACAAATTGTTCTTTTCCAAGCCTGGCAAACTACTCCAGCGTCCACACGTTGGCATCGGTATGCTGCTGCTGAAAACAGCTGAGTACGCTGTTGGCGGCCTTGGCTATCTCAAGGCCAGCCGAGCAATGAAGGGGCAGTCGTGAACCGATTAGTCGTATACCGAAATTGCTTTACCGGCGATGTGTCAGGCGGTGACATGCATATGAGCGGTCTGTTGGGTTGGCTGGTTGATAGCCGCGTGAAGGTTGACCCGCTGTTGGTTCTGCCGCGCCGTGATGGACAAGAAAAGGTCTATCCGGAGGTTAAGCGTATCCGTACCGTCACCCACCCCGACACTCGGCTGCGTCAGTCGATTGCGTTGATGTATGCAGCGCGTGCGTTCCAGGCGGCCCAACGGGTGAATAGGTTTGTGGGCAAGAGCGACATGCTCGTCGCCAGTTCGCACTTCCTTCCAGACGTGTTGCCGGTGTTCGTGGCACACACACCGCGCCAGAGCAAGACGGTGTACATTCACCACATCATCCAGGATATGGATCGGCCCGACAATATCAACACCAAGCTGGCGAACCTGCAGGAGAAGTTATGTTTCTGGATGATTCGTCGTGGGTTTGGCAAGGTGATCGTGGTTAACCAAGCGGTGGCTGATCGTCTGCGCGAAATGGGATTCCGTAAGCAGCAGATTCTGCTGTCCAGTAACTTTGTCCATCCGACGACCGGCATGCGTCCCTACGCGCGGAAGGACATTACACTCGCTTTTTGTGGGCGGCTGGTGACGCAGAAAGGCGTGGATGATTTTGTGCGAGTTTGCGTCGAGCTGAAGGATCGCGTCCCGAACTTTAAGGCGGTCATGATCGGTGTTGGTCCGGAGCAAAAGCGTCTGGAGCAATTGATTAAACAACAAAAACTGCCGATCGAGTTGGCTGGATACGTGAGCGACGAGGTTAAGTTCGACCTTATGTCTCGCGCCAAACTGTTTGTGTTCCCGAGCGTTGAAGAGGGTTGGGGAATAGCAATTGCAGAGGCGCTGGCCGTCGGCACGCCGGTCGTAGCGTATGACCTGCCGGTGTACGCCGGAGTGTTTGGCGAACAGCTGCATGTCGTGCCGTTGAAGGACGAAGACATACTGCGACGAACCGTCCACGACCTGCTGCAGTCGTACGCCGCATCGCCCGCCGACTATCAGGCCGAACAGCAACAAGTCGCAGCTTACGCCGACCAGTTCCGCGTCGAGCATGTGGCATCCAAAGAATACGAATTCATGGGGAGTTAGTAATGACAGAGAAGAGTAAAAAACCTAGTACGATCCTGCTTGGCAGCTATGGCCGTGGTAATTTGGGCGACGATGTTTTCCTGGTGGCTGCATCTGAGCTGTTTGCAAATCACAAGTTGTACATCAACTCGGCTGACGATTCGCTCCTGCCGGAAAGCGCTAAAGGTCTAGTCGAGACAATTAGCACGACGAGCGGCAGCGACGCAATCAAGAAGCTAAAGGTCTTTATGGAAGTTAAGAACATCGTCTACTTTGGCGGCGATGTCTGGGTGGAACTGTACGGCGATAAGTTTCCACGCCAATCGTTGTACAAGATGATCGCGCTGAACATGTTGGCGCGTCTATTTGGCAAGAAGATCCATTACGTTGGTACGGGCATCGGTCGGTTGAAGGGCTGGTCGCTGAAGCTTGCTCGTGCATCGGCCGGAATGAGTCACACGATAATCGCGCGTGAGCGTCGCAGTGCCGAGGTTTTAGGGCTGGCTGGCGTGGAAGTTCTGCCTGACCTTGCCATCAATCTCCCCTATTACAAACCTCGCCTGCACAAAATGCCGCCGCCAGAGGAGCCGTTCACGATTGGCATTTCGCTGCTGTATCACCTTCCGGATCCGGAGGAGAACTTCCCGAAACTTGCCGCAAGTGTTGCTGGATTCATCGATTCGCTTGACCCCAAACGCTTCCGTGTTGTGCTGCTGCCAATGCTCGTCAGCGAGCAGGAATCGCATGATGACTTATGGGCGTCGGAGCGCGTACAGGAACAGTTGAAGGGTAAGGTCCCGGTTGAAATCTACAAGGCTAAAAGCCTGGAAGACATGGTCAACACGCTCGGCAGTTTCGACCTCGTCATTGGCACTCGTCTGCATGCCAACATTCTGGCGACGTTCAATGCCGCGCCGTGTTTGGGCATTGCGTACCGCGCTAAAGTTAGCTCGTTCTTCCGCGATAACGAGATTGGCGACTATTACATCGAGCTAGATGAACTGGACGAGCTAAAGGTCGCATTCCAGTATATGTATGACAATTATGATCGCGTTGCCCAAAAATTCTACGACGCCAGCCAGCGCAACTTAGCTCAGAAGGAAGCTTACCAAGCATTTGCAGCGCAATATGAGTAAACTGGAAACATTCAAACGGTTCTTGCCGCGCGGTAATCGGCTGGTTGTGTTGCTGTACACGGTGTTTTTTGCGGTACTACTGAGCCAGGCTGCGCGTGGCGTCGGTCAGTACTGGGACTGGAGTTTTCCGTACTACGCCGAGCAGGTTGGGAATTTCTTTGGCCGCGCGTCTGAGTCATGGACGCCGCTGGCGCAGGGCAGTCCGCTGGGGTATTCGTCGGACTATTTTGTGCGGTGGGTTATCTCATTGTTCAGTTGGTTGCAGCCAGAGTGGTTGCTGTATGGATTGTTGATCTCGCTGTTCACGGCGGGTGGTTTTGGCGTGTATCTGATTGCGCGCAATCACTGCAAGCCGTGGATTGCATTCTTGCTGGGGCTTGCGGCGTTTGTGAATCCGACGATGTTCTACAAGTTCACCGCTGGGCACATCGACTACATGATTTCGTACGTGATTCTTATATATATGGTATGGTTCCTGCTGCACCGGTTCCGGCCGAACATTCGCAGCGCGGTTGTAGTTGGGCTGCTGTGGGCGCTGATAGGCGCGCAGATTCAGTTCTTGGCAATTGCCGCCGGGCTAATTGTTTTGTACTTCGTGTTTCGGCCGGATATGTGGCGCTGGAAGTTTCTGGCACCACTGCTTTTGCCGCCGTTACTGATTAATGCGGTATGGTTGAGTAACTTTGCGTTTGGCGGGGCCGATATCGCGAGTATTAGTGGCGAGGCGACTAAGGGTACCTTCCGCGCAGCGAGTAATAGTGAGTACCTGAATAGCTTTAACTTCTCGTTTTCCAAGGCGACGTTGATCAATAAATTCTACGGCGTATACGAGCTGTTGCTGTACGGTCTACTCTTTGTGCTGATGGTTGTGGCGTTGCTGCGGCATAAGGGCAAGCAGATGGAGGATGTGTGGTTGCTGACATTTATGCTGGTAATGCTATTCCTGGCGACTGGCTTGTTCCAGCTGCTCAATCTCGGTCCGTTGACGACGCTGTATCCGATGTTCCGCGAAGTTGGGCACTTTGCGCCGGTGATCGTATTAGTGCTGTTGGTCTTGTTGGGCCGATTGATGCCGCGCGGATTTATGAAGGGCGCAATCGTGGTCTGGCTGGTAATTGTGGTAGGTTTAAGCTTTCTGCGCTTCCAGACTAATGCCCAGTCGATCGACTTTGCGTCAGCTCGCGGCAAGTTCAACGAGTTCAAGGAATTCGACCAGAAGCACCCCGAGCCAAACGGGCGCATCTTGGCCTATCCATTCTTTGGTCAATATTCGTTTAAGGACTTTCCGCGTGCGTTTCAATCCAACCTGCCGATGCGCAACAGTGGTCACGATGGCTTTTCGACCTATAGCCTCAACGAGTTTATAAAGAACTCTGTAAAGCCGCAGGACTTCAAACTGTCCATGCAGTATCAGCTGTTATCGACGCGCAATATCGACGTGCTGAAGCCGTATAATGTTCGCTATATTTACGACTTCAGTGATATTTACGAATCTTTCTATGACCGCTACGTTCCTCCGAGTACCTACGACGGCAACATCGGATGGATCAAGAACAATCCTGACTTTTTCGACCAGCTGTTGGCCGCGAATCCAGACAAATTAAAGCGGGTGAGCGATCACATATTGGAAGTAACCAACCCGACGCCGCGCATCACGGCCGTCGACAAGCTCTATGCCGTCGACTCTAAGGACGATGGCGAATTAGCGCGGACGTTCATGACACTGGCATTCCCCGATCAGACCTATGACTACATAGATAAGACAATTTCACGCGTGCCCGAGAATGCCGGCTCGCTGAAACCGCTGCTGGCCAACGCTAGCCCAGGGCTCATCGACAATGCTGGCAAGTCGCTGACCGAAACCATCGACATCGATCCAGCTAAGCCCGCCAAGCTCTACGCCACGAGCGTTCCAAGCACCATCGCTTACCAGGCGGTTGACGGCGTCGTTACATTCTTTGCGGCCAATCCTGGCAAATTCTACGCCAACGGACAGCTCGTGTCGGACGGGCTGACGGCTGAACCAATGGTGATTTCCCAGATAAAGATGCCACCCGGCAAGCAATACTACGTCGGTCTTGGCACAACGCTCAAGCCGCTGAAGCGCGATGGCGGAGAGGTCGTTGGACGACTTGGCAGTAATAATGCGTTGGAGTTGTTCGCGGACGTATCGGGCAATCTCGTGACGAATCCATCGTTCGAACCCGGCCTGTGGAGTCAGAACGTGGGCGACTGCAATAACTTTGACGACAAGCCCGAGATCAGCATGAAGCAAAGCACCGATACCGCCAGCGCAGGCAAGAAGTCACTCGAATTAAGTGCTAAACATCACGACGCTTGCACGTCCACTGGTTTCCAGATGAAAGGTAACTCGCTGTACTTGCTGAACTACGATTACCAGAGTCCAAATGCCGAAACGGCGAGTTTCTATCTGCGGTTCAACAATTCCGACGAGAACGCGCTGAAGCGTTTCCAGACCATTTCTGACGACAAATGGCATACCGCCTCGTACCCAATCATCACGCCACAGGACGTGTCGAGCGGGCAACTCTTTGTGCACGCGCAGGGGAGCAACGAGGATCAGCCGACTATCAATCGCTACGACAACGTCAGCATGGTGGAGCTTTCCAAGGTAGGTGACTTTCCGATTCAGATCTCCAACACGGCGTACAAAACGTACGACTTGAGCGGCGGCAAAAACACGTTCCATTACGTCGACAAGACGTACGATTTCAAAAACGTCGTTAACAACGGTTCGTTCGAGGATGGTCCGTGGCGTAAGAAAGTCTTTGACTGCAACAACTACGATAAATCGCCTAAGATCGATATGCGCACAACGACGAACGCAAAGTCTGACGGCAATCAATCGCTGGAGTTGGAGGCCGCACATCACACCGCCTGCACGTACACCAACGTGAATATCGAACCGGGAACGGAGTATTTGTTGTCGTTCGATTACCAAGCAGATGGGGAAGGTCAGATCGGTTACTACGGTGAGTTTGATGGTGTCGAAGCTGGTTCGCAGGATCGTTTCACGCCACAAAAAAATGGTTGGCACATCTACACAACCAAGATTACATCGCCGTCGTCGACCAGCATGAAGCTCTTCCTGCACGCCTACGAAAGCAACGGAACCACTAACAACAAGGTGCGTTTTGATAACGTTAAGCTCGTCGCTATTCCACCGATCAACCAGCAATTCTATGTGGTTGGCGAGCCAAAGGCTGCGCAAGCCTTGCCGCAGAAGATCGAGTTTACCAACGACGGCGAAACGCATCGCACGGTAACGGTTCGGGGCGCGACTGGCCACTTCACGTTACTGCTCAGTGAGTCATATCATCCGTCCTGGCGATTGGAGCTCCGTGACGGTGCAGCGCAGAGTTGGCAGCCTGGGGCAAAGGTTCAACCAGTGGGCGAGCATTTTATGGCGAGCGGCTATGCCAACGGCTGGCTGATCGATCCGGCCGCGATATGTGCGAATAGCCCGACTGGCTGTCACAAGAATCCCGACGGCAGTTACGATATAGAGCTTCTGGCCGAGTTCGTGCCTCAGCGATGGTTTGAAGTGAATCGAATCCTGTCTATCGGAACACTCGTGGTGGCTGGCGGCTATATCGCGTTGACGCATCGAAAGGCTCGCCAACAGGTCGAGTCAGAGGGTGTCTACCAGCACCCGCTTGTGCGCCGCAGGAAGAAATAACATGCAGCTATTGCGTCGATTCCTGCCGTACGCTCCGTATCTCGGCCTCGCGTTGCTGGTCATAGGGCCGTTGCTGGCGCCGGGTTATGTGCTGAGTATGGACATGGTTTTTACGCCGATCTTGCGACTGCCAGATCACGTCGATAACACCTGGCCGCTCTACGCCCTGCTGCATGTGCTTGATATTGTGTTGCCGGCCGACATGGTGCAGAAGCTGATGTTGTTCGCCTGTCTGCTTCTGAGCGGCATCGGTATGCATCGGCTGTTGGCGTCGTTGAAGCCCGTCGAGGCACGGCATTGGCAATGGGCGACATATGTGGCCTCGACATTCTATATGGTCAACCCTTTCGTCTACGATCGCCTCATGGCGGGACAGTGGGGCGTGTGGCTCGGTTATGCGCTGTTGCCGTGGTTCGCGCGGAGTTTGCTAGCGTTGGTTCTGGCTCCGAGCGGACGTGCGGCGCTTCAGCTTGGACTCTGGCTGATAGCGATGAGTATCGTCTCAATACACTCGGTTGGCTATGCAGCGCTGTTGATGCTCGTGGCGCTCGCATCAAGGGCGGGGAACTGGAAGCAGCTTCAGCTACTTTTGAAGTATATGGGTATTACGGTCGGTCTCTTCGTGGTCGCAAGCCTGTATTGGCTGGTGCCAACGTTGTTGGGACAGGGGAGGATTGCGTCGTCGCTTGCGACATTCTCGGCCTCTGGTAGCCAGGCTTTTGCGACTGTTGATGCGGTTGGTACGAGCCAGGTCGGATCGGTCCTGGGTTTGCTGGGCTTTTGGCAGGAGACGCGAGGCCTATATATGGTGCCGCTGGAATCGCATGGGGCGTGGGGATTTGTGTACTTTGTTTTGTTGGCGTTGATGATTTTTGGCGCTGTTCGAGCATGGCGACGACAGCGCGAAGTTGCAGCCTGGGTTTTGCTGGCCGGTCTGCTGTCGATACTTTTGGCCGTTGGACTGGCGGGTGAGTTGGGCCGGATTCTGCCGTTCATGGCTGGTTACCGTGAGCCGCAGAAGTTTGCCGCAGTCTGGGCATTGGTGGCCGCGTATCTGTTGGCTTGGGCGACGACCTGGCTCCTTGCCAAGGTGCGAGCACGGTTTGTTGCAACGGTTGTGCTCGGCGGCTTAGTCCTCGCCTACACACCAGTAATGCTGTGGGGCGCGGCTGGTCAGCTGAGGCCGACAAATTATCCGCTGGACTGGTACCGGACTAACCAAATTCTGAATCAGCAATCTGATGACGCCAAAACGTTGATTCTGCCGTGGCATCTTTACATGAGCTACGGTTTTACGGACGGACGCATTATCGCCAGTCCAGCTCACACATTTTACGACCGCGCGGTTGTGACGAGCGATGACCCAGAACTGCCCGGCGTGCGGCCGCAGACGCGCGACAGGACTCGTGAGACTGTGCAGGAGGGAGTTCTGCCCGCCGGTCTGGGCGGCCAATCAGTGACCAAGCGACTTCGGGACTTGGATATTGGCTATATCGTCCTGAATAAGGACCTCGACTGGGCAGAATACGAGTACATCGACCGCGAGCCGGGCGTTACGGTCCTGTACGACGGCCCCAATCTCAGGCTGTACAAGCTTGCAAGATGATAGGATAGGAGAACATGAAGAGTATCGATTCATTCCGACCACCGGCCTCAAAAACACCTCCCGCCGCGAGTTCGCGGTCGGCGACGCCCGTGGCTGAAGGCACCGGCGCGCGGTTTACTAAGCTCCCGAATGTGAAGAAGCGCCGCGTGGTCCCGTGGGTGCTGATAGTTAGCGTCCTGGCGAGTCCGGTGTTGTTTGGGTTGGCTTTGATTGGGCTTTACGGAATAGTCATTTTGGTGGTCTACGGGCTTGCCGCGATCATTATGAAGTGGTCTAGTAGCGGTACTTTTGCACTCGCATTGATGGCCCTTTTGTTCATGGTTGGCGCGCAATTAGCCGCCTCTGCTGACCTTGCGAAAGGCTTGGCTGTTCTTGCGTACATCCTGCTTGCCATAGGGGCAATTTCGCTTGCGCTAGAACTGAAATCTGCTAGGCGAGTGTGGTTCAAAAAACACTAAAAATCATCGACTAGGGTCAATATAAATATCTCGCTTGTGTCAAAAATACGTCTTTGCTACATTGGCGTGCGTGGGTAAAAAATTAATGATTTTCGGAGGAGTAAAAAAAGCCTATGACCACAAAGAAGTTTGCAGTGAAGAAACTGCTCTTGAGCGGTTTCGCAGTAGCAACTCTCTCGCTCAGCACAGGCGCATTTGCCTCTGTGTCGGCAACGAGCGACAACGGCCATGGCAATGGCCACGGTAACGGTAACAGTCACAACAATGGTGGCAACAACGGCAACACCCCAAGTGTTGGCGGTGTGAACCTCGGCGTTCAGCAACGAACCAACGTTGGTACCAACAATGGTAACGGCCAAAACGGCGGTAGCGGCTACGGTGGCGGCAACGTTAACGTAGACAACAACGTCTGGATCCAGATCGGCAACGTCGTCGGTGGGGCAGTCAACATTACGATTAACTTCGTAAACAACATTTTCAACAAGTAGCTCTTAGCTACGCACATATTTACCAATATGCCCACATGTGCAGCCTTCCTCGTAAGGGGGAGGGCTGTATTTTTTATGGTTGACCTCTGTTGGTAATGTTCGTATAATAGCCTTTGTTATTCCGAGGTAGCTCAGCGGTAGAGCGGGTGGCTGTTAACCACTAGGTCGCGAGTTCGAGCCTCGCCCTCGGAGCCATGAAAAGGCCGTCAGCATTGCTGGCGACTTTTTCGTTTCTGATTATTTATGGCGGCGCTAGGGTACAGAGATTGTTGCTGTGAGATAATTACACCATGAGTAATGACGACCACGGCCAGCCGCAGAATTTAGATAAGGGTCCTTTCTTTCATGGGACTAAAGCAGACCTGCTAATCGGGGATCTGCTATCTGCAGGCTTTCAATCGAATTACCGACCAGAAGTTACGATGAACCACATTTACTTCACAGCCCTTGTAGACGGTGCCGGGATGGCCGCAGAGCTAGCCTCCGGTGAGGGCCGCGCAAGGGTGTATGTTGTGGAGCCGACCGGCAGTTTTGAGGATGACCCCAACGTGACAAACAAAAAATTCCCCGGAAATCCAACGCGTTCGTATCGCAGTACCGAGCCTTTGAAGATTGTCGGTGAAGTTACTGAATGGAAGAGGCTCACTCCAGAGGAAATCCAAAATTGGCGAGAAAGATTAGCGAATATCAAGGGCGAGATCATTAACTAATAAGGTCATTTAGAATTGTTGGGTATAATGCCCATATGACACGACCTACCCTCATCCTCCTCAACGGCCCCGCAGGCATCGGCAAGTCCACGATTGCAGAGCGCTACATAAGCGAGCGTCCGCTGGCTCTCAGCGTTAATAATGACAGTTTGGTGGCAATGATCGGCCAGTGGCTTCAGCACGAGGATGAAGCGTGGGAGATGGTTTTTAACTTTAGCTGCGATATCGCTCGTCGGCATTTGCAGTCTGGCCATGACGTCATCTTGCCGTACCTGGTTCGTGATGGCGCACAGGCTGAGGCTTTTGCGAAGATTGCTGATGAATGCGACGCAACTTATCGCGAGATTCTGTTAACAACAAGTCGCGATGAGGCTGTGGAGCGAATGCTTGAGCGCGGATCGTGGGGTGAAGAAGGCGCACCGCCGCTCACCGAGGCGGACGTGCCGATCATTAAGCATTTATACGATCTGGTACACAAGAGCGCAGAAGGAAAGCCGCATGTCGCAGTTGTGCAGTCAATCAAGGGCGATATCGACGGCACATACGCTGAATTTTTAAAGCACGTGACAAAAGCATAAGCGTGATATCATAGGCACATGGAACCTGGTGGACAAGCACCAAAATCTCATCGCGTACAGATAGTAGTTCTTGCTGTGCTGCTGGTCGTAGCCGTCGCACTGGTAGGCTGGTTGTTGCTACGCAAGCCAGCGGTTAACCCTGTCACGACTCCTAGTACGACGTCGCCAACGGTTAAGGCGCAGTTGGCTCTCTACGCATCTGGCTTGGAAAGCCCGACCGGCATCGCATCGACGGGTATCTCGGGCGACAAGCGCATCTTTGTGCTGAGCCAGAGCGGCAAGATACACATCGTCAATAGCAGCGGAACGGTTGTGGCCGAGCCATTCCTTGACCTCAGTAGTATCGTGATGCCAGGTGGCGAGACGGGGCTGCTTGGCATTGCCTTTTCGCCCAAGTACGCCACTGACGGCTACTTCTACCTCAACTATGTCGATAAGGACCTCAACACCGTCGTAGCTCGTTACAAAGTATCGAGTGACGCAAACACTGCAGACGCCTCCAGCGCTCAGGTGATCCTGAAGCAGAAACAGCCGTACTACAACCACAAGGGCGGAGCGTTGGCGTTTGGTGCTGACGGCTACCTGTATATCGCATTTGGCGATGGTGGCTCGGCCGGCGACCCAGAAAAGCGCGGCCAAGACATGAGCACCTGGCTAGGCAAGATTCTGCGTATCGACGTTTCAACATTGCCGTACAAGTCACCTGCCGACAATCCATTCGTCTCGACTTCGGGCGCCAAGCCAGAGATTTGGTCCACAGGCTTGCGTAACCCGTGGCGCATTAGCTTTGACTCGCAGACACACGAAATGTACATCGCCGATGTCGGTCAGGGCGTAATAGAGGAAATCGACGTCGAAGCCGCTGGCAAGGGTGGCAACAATTACGGATGGCGCTGCTACGAAGGTGAGAAGGAATTCAAGACCGACGGCTGCAAGCCTAAAGATCAGTACGTCTTCCCAGTGCTCAGCTATGACCATTCTGAGGGTCGTTGCTCGGTCACTGGTGGTTACGTCTACCGCGGAACCGCATATCCTGATTTGACTGGCAAATACTTCTACGCCGACTACTGTGGTGGCCAGGTTTACTTCATGGAGAAGAAGGATGGCAAGTATACAGCCACTAAGGCAGTCGATACGCCATACAAGATCAGCACCTTCGGTCAGGATAACGCGGGCGAGATTTATCTAGCCGATTACGCAACTGGCGCAATTTATCGCCTCCAAGACGCTCAGTAGGCCTGATCTTCGGGTATACTGAATCTGAAAGGAATTATTGTCATGACTGATAACAAAACGTATCACGAAGAATTCAAAGTAAGCGGTGAAGACTTGCTGAAAAAGGTAAAGGAACTCATTGCTGAGGGCAACGTCCGTCGCATTACCGTGAAGGGCAAAGACGGCAAGACTATCGTCGAAATGCCACTCACTGTTGGTGTTGTTGGTGCTGTTCTGGCCGCTCCTTTGGCGGCGGTGGGCGCGATTGCTGCATTGGTCACTGAGTGCACCATTACCGTTGAGCGCGAGAAGAAGTAGCTACCGAACGACTATCGTTCCGGATTCGCTTGGGTCAAGGGCATTGTGGTAACCCCACGTGCCCTTTTGACTTATGTAGATCTTTTTACTTTCGCCCGGAGGAATCTCGCCGACGTTGAGCTCGGGATTGTCAGTGCGCTCGAGGTAGGGGTCGGAGACGAAGTTGAGGATACGAACAGAGCGATTGCGAACGCGCACGTAGTTGTGATCGGTGATGGTGCTGAGGTTCGGTTCAAAGCCGTGACCAGTGTAGGTTACAGTGGCCGCGACGTCATCTTCCTGGACAGCGTTGAGGTTAGGTTGGGCGTTGGCGCCGGTACTACCATCGGTGGCGCTGTTTTGGCTGTTGATGCCGACGATGGCAATCGCGCCAAATAGAATAAGAGCGACAATCGCAGCGATAGCTATTTTGACGGTTCCGCTCATGCTCAGTGTTCCTTAGTTGATACCTTTAATGATTGTGTAGGTGCGGTATGATGTCAAGTAGACATGAGCGTTACAGACAAAGCAATTATGAGGTTAGCACTGGTACCGGGTGCTTGGATATTGAGTCTTGTGGCTGTGATCTTGGCTGTCGTCGTGTGGGGCCAGAACGTCGCATGGAATATCCCTGAGTTGTCGAGCTATTCGTGGTTCCCGCTGTTTGGTCTCGTTGCCTTTAGTCTAATGTGGGGGCACTATGTGGTTGTCGCAGCACGAGAGGCTGTCGACGGCGATGCGGCCGCCCTGAAGCCGTATTACCGCATAACAAGTTGGATCGTGCTGGTAGCGCTTCTGCTGCATCCAGGGCTGCTTATGTGGCAACTGTGGGCAGATGGTTTTGGTTTGCCCCCTGAAAGCTATCTAAAGCACTACGTGGCGCCCGAGCTGTCATGGGTGGCGCTGCTCGGCACGGTATCCCTCCTGGCCTTCCTGAGCTACGAGACGTGGCGCTGGTTCGATAAGAAACCCTGGTGGCGCTGGATAAGTTGGGCCAGCGAATTCGCGATGATTGCTGTTTTCTATCACGGGCTGAGGCTGGGCGGTGAGCTGCAGGTGGATTGGTTCCGAGGTTTGTGGCTGTTTTATGGAATTACCCTTGTGAGCATATTTGCTTACTTGCATTGGACGGCGTACAAGACTCGACGTGACCCTGAACCTTGGCGGACGCGTCGCATGGTTACGGGGATAGTTGTGACTGCGATTGGCTTAGCGGCCATTTTGGCAGCGTTGATTTCATAGATAATTTCATGGAGTGCAGCGACCAGGAACGAGTCCTGGCCGCCATGCACCCTCTCACCATCCAGGCGGTAGGGCCGCGAAGCCCTTTTCGAACGCCTTGCGCCACACGGTCGGGTATTCCACGAAGCCGACGTGCGTCGTGTCCGGGACGTTGATGACCGTGATGTTTCCGAACACAGATTTCCACTTGTCGGCTGTTGGCTTGACCACACCGTCCTTCTCGGACTGCATGTAGATCAGCGGAATGCCGGTGTACTGATTTCTGCCGTACTCGCGGTGATTCACGATGTAGCGAATCTCGCCAGCCCAGCCTGACAACGGGTAGTTGCGGCTGGCTTCGTAGTGGGCCTTGAGCTGGACATCGTTGACGTCCGACCCCAGCATGTAGCGGGCCGGCGGCTTGAAGAAGAAGTGCCAGAACGGATCGGTGCCCCACCAGTTGGTGACGGGCCCGGGGTACAGGAACTTCGCAGCGTTGACGGCGTTGTCTCGCTGGTACAGGTCTTCCTCGGTCTGAGGAACGTCCTGCATCATGACCGCGAACTCGATCTTGCTGCCCAGTGCCTGAGCGAAGTCGATGACGTCGGTTGCCAGCATGCCACCCAAGGACGCTCCGTCCAGGATGGCGCGCTTGTAGCCACCGTCGACGAGCAGGGTGTACGTGTCGTAGGCCGTCACAGGGCCGTCGAAGCGCTCCCTGTTGTACTCGACCACGACCACGTCACGGTCTCTGCCCCAGATGTCTCGGAGCGGCGCGGAATGCGCCTTGCCCGAACTCTGGGTGCCCGTGAAGAACACGAACGCCGTGGTGGACTTGTTGCTGTAACGCTCGATCTGGTGGGGGTGTTGGTTGTAGGCGTAGCTGTTGACTATCCCGTCTGGCGCGAGTGTCCAGATGAGCATCGTCAGGAGGCCAAGGCCGATCACCTTGCGGATGATCTTGAAAACACCGCTGATCACACTGACCTCCTTCAGGTCGGTGGGGATGGGAAGGTGCGATTGAACTATATAATGTTTGTGTTTTAAATGCAATACCTTGCTTGAGGTCGCTAACAGAAGTAACGCTAATGTTTAAACTATTGACAAATATTGCATAATATAGTATTATTCCCACGTACTAAAAACGGCCACCTGTCAAGAGTCGGGTGACCAGGGAAGGAGACCATACGATGAGTAAGGTTAAAGTACTAACTGCTATGCTTAGCGCCAGTGTTGTGACTGTCGCTATGGTAGCTAGCCCAGCATTAGCTTGGCATCCAGAGGGCGTAATTAAGAAATACGTCCAGAACCAAACAACTAACAGTGCGAAAGCTGACGCAAATGACGCCGCTACCGCTGTTGCCGCTAAGCCTGGTGATATTCTCAAATACACCATCGAAGTAAGCAACAAAGGTAAGGCTGACAGCAAGGGCTGGAACGACATGGCTAAGACAGTCATGACCGACACGCTTCCTGCTGGCGTTGAGCTCGCTAACGACCCTGCTACTCGCACGATCAAAGTCGACCTCGGCTTGATCAAGCCAGGCGCAAGTGTCGTTAAGGAATACCTGGTAAAGGTTACCGCCTCTAAAGACGGCGCCATTACTAACGAAGCCTGCTTCACTGGTAACAGCACTGCCAACGACAACCCCCAAAAGGGCTGTGACAAGGCTGTTATCAAGGTGAAGGTACCTGAGGTACCAGTTACCCCTGAGAAGCCAACGGAGACTCCTAAGACTCCTGAGGTTCCACAGCCAACTCCTACCCCTGAGACTCCAGCTGAGCTGCCAAACACTGGCACCAGCGCCGTTCTTGGTGGTCTTGCAGGCGCAGGCTCATTGAGCCTTGCCGGCTACCACTACCTTCGCAGCAAGCGAAACCTGCGCAGCGCTCACAACCGCTAAATCAGGTAACATTCAAAGAGAGACTTGGCTTTGTGCCAGGTCTCTTTTTGATTTTGGGCGTAACAGGGCTATGCTATGGGTATGACAGCAACACAACGACGCATGCTTTGGGCGGTAATTATTGGAAGTGGCGTTGTTTTCTTAGACGGATCGGTTGTTAACCTTGCACTGCCAAAGATGGCGGAACTGTTGAACGCCGGCTTCTCTGGCCAGCAGTGGATTGTCGACGGATATCTCCTGACCTTATCTGCATTAATCCTGCTGGGAGGCTCCCTGGGGGATATCTTGGGGCGCAAGAAAGTCTACTTGTGGGGTGTCGTTGGTTTCGGCATCGCATCTCTGTTATGTGCTGTGGCGCAGAATATCGAGATGTTGATCGGTGCGCGTATTATCCAGGGTATCTTTGGTGCATTGATGATTCCTGGAGCATTGGCGCTTATCAATACGAATTTCTCGGCTGAGCTGCGTGGCAAGGCTATTGGCATGTGGACGGCCGCAACCTCAGCTATTATTGCCGCTGGGCCGCTTGTGGGTGGGTATTTGATCGACGCGGCTTCGTGGCGATGGATTTTCTTGATTAATGTGCCGTTACTTCTGCTGGTTGTATGGCTAGGCTTGCCTGCAATCAAGGAATCGCACGTTATGACCAAGCGCACGGTTGACCTGTGGGGTGCAGGCTTGGCGGTTGCCGCCCTGGGCGGGATAACATTTGGACTCATCGAAGGGCCGGTCACGGGCTGGGGTTTGCCGGCAATAGCGGCGCTGACTATTGGCCTAGTGAGCGCGGTTTTGTTTGTGTGGTGCGAGCACAAGCGTCGCGACCCAATGTTGCCGCTCCGACTCTTTAAATCAGGCAACTTTACGGGGGTGAACATCACGACGTTCGCTATGTACGGCGCGCTTGGTGGGTTTTTCTTCATCCTGACCATATATCTGCAGACGACACTGCATTATTCGAGTATCGCCGCAGGATTGGCGACCTTGCCGGTTAGTTTTATTTTGATATTGCTGTCGGGTAAGGTGGGCGCGATCGCTGGCAAGTTGGGTCCGAGATGGTTCCTGACTCTCGGGCCGATTCTGGCTGGTTTGGGAATTCTACTTCTGTTGCCATTGAATGAAAGTTCGCAATACATAGTGCACGTCCTGCCCGGTGTGCTGCTGTTTGGTCTGGGCCTAGCCGCAACGGTAGCGCCACTCACGACGACCGTATTGGCGTCTGTGGAAGAGAACGACTCTGGCATAGCATCTGCGGTGAACAACGCTGTTTCACGTGTTTCAGGTTTGCTGGTCGTTGCCGGACTAGGGCTGTTTGGCGCTGGCCAGGCGTATACATTTGCGGTGTTGCTCTGTGGTGGATTGGCGATTGTGGCAGGTCTTTTGTCGGCCCTCTTGATTCGCAATGTGCAGGTTCAAAATAGAGATTAGACGATACTATTGCACTTTTGGCAATATGGGCGTATCGTGAGGTCAGAATGAGCGTAGAGAGCAGAGATCAACGAGAGTTTGAACGCTACCTCGAATGGCAGCGTGCCCAGCGACCACAGCGTATCGAGACGCTAGGTGGTGCTGCTACTGCTTTGGTTTTATCTACCTTCGACATGGGCCTCAGCGAGGTCCGCGACCCTTCGCGTGAGGTCCACGAACGCGCATCTGTTGAATCGGACGATCATGGCGCTGAAGTCGTTTCGTTGAGGGAGGTCCGACAGCATCGACTCGCAGAGTTCGCGACTGAATCTGCTGAACTCGGTTACGCTCGCGCTGCCTAGGAAATCAGACCCAAAATAGGAACAGAGACCCACCGAGGGGCCTCTGTCTATGTAAATGGAAAATTTCCTAGTGATGGTCGCTATAACGGATATACCATGGGGCTATAAACGTAATCAGCGAAGGAGAACCAAGCTTAATCTTCGATCAAAGCTCGCAGCCGGTCAGTGTGAATCACGTATTCCTGCTGTTGGTAGTTGATAACTCCCTTGTGCTGCAGTTCCTTTAGCTGCGCACCGGTTGTCTCGCGGGTAAGTCCCAAGAAATTTGCTAGGTCCTGCTGCGTGAGCGGCAGAAGCATCTTTGTGCGTGACTTGGTGATCTTCTTGCCGAAACGGCGAGTTAAGAAGTGGAAGGCGTACATCAGCTTCTCAGATGCTTTAGCCTGTTCTAGGCTATGAATGTGCTGCATTAGGTCGATGTTTTGGTCTAGCGTGTAGTCGAAGAGGCGTCGGAACATCCCCGGGTCGTCCTCCGCGTGACGGATGAGGTCGTCTCGATTTACCTCAAACATCTCGCAGTCAGTGTATGCCTGGTAGTAGTAAAGCGATACGTCTGTTTTGCCAAATATCCAAGTAAGCGGGAATAGATCGTGTGATGCCATGAAGCTCACAGCCTTCTCCTCGCCACTCTTGGTAGTTAAAAATACTTTTGCGAACCCCGATTTCAAGGCGTAACACTTACGAGGCGCTAATCCTTCACAGATTATCATCTCGCCCTTTTGGAAGCGCCGTACCGGGAACTGTTCGAGAAATTCCTTAAATGTCGTGTGCTGTTCCATAGTTCCATAGTAGCATGCCTACTCAGTGGGGATTTTCCTTGCATTTTGATAGCAGGTACAATAGGCGTATGGATTTACTGGGGAAGTACCCGATTTTGAGTGATCAAGTGAGCCGCGAAGAACTTGTTAAAATTCTCTCGTCTCTTGAGAACGTGCTGAGAAGCAATGTCGACGGAGATGTTGTAGAATTAGGCTGTTACGTGGGCACGACGACGCTTTTCCTCAGGCGACTTCTGCAGCAGCATGGGAGCGACAAGGTCTTGCACGCCTACGATTCTTTTGCTGGCCTACCACCCAAGACCGCCCAGGATGCCAGCCCTGTCGGCGAACAGTTCAAGGTGGGGGAGTTGCGCGCGCAGAAATCTGAATTTATTCGACACTTCAAGCAGGCGGGTTTGCCGCTACCGGTCATGCACAAGGCCTGGTTTAGCGATCTGACGCCAGATGATATGCCCGAGCGAATCGCCTTTGCGTTCTTAGACGGCGACTTTTATAACTCAATCCATGACAGCCTGAAGCTGGTGTGGCCACGGCTGGCGGAAGGTGCTGTTGTGGTTGTTGACGACTACCAGTCTGAGGCCTTGCCAGGCGCAAAACGCGCCGTCGATGAGTGGTTGGTGACTCATCCGGCGCGCTTGCAAGTTGCGACTAGTTTGGCGATTCTGCGACCTTAGGCGGCAGGCGAAGGCGTGGCCTCGTCATCGCCGGCGTGGTGTTTCAGCGGGATTTCCTTGATGAAGAAACTGATTACGAAAGCTATAGTCATCAGCCCCGCAGATAGCAGGAAAATCTGAGTGATTGAGCTACTGAGCGCTGATTGAAGCGTCGAAACCAAGCCGTGGAAAGCGCCGAGCATTGTCTCGCGAACGTTCGCGGGCAACTGTGCCAGGCTGGCTTCGATGGCGTGTTTGCCCTGTTCGCTTAGGATTCCCTGGACTGAGTTGACGTCAATGTTTTGGAACTTGTCGCCTTGGCCGCTTGCACTCGCCATTTTGACGAACGGATCTTCCTGGATGCCGGCTAGTTTCTGACTTAGCGCGCCGTTGAGCAAGGTGCCCATGATGGCCACACCGACGGTACTACCGACGCTGCGGAACATCTGCATTGCAGCAGTTGAGGTGCCAATGTCCTTCTGGTGGAAGGAATTCTGGACGGCGAGGTTCAAGAGCGGCATACCCACGCCCAAGCCAAGGCCAGTCACAATCATGCGCCAGGCCATGTCAAAGTAAGTGCTCTGCGGTGTGAGACTTGTGAGGGTAAAGATACCAACAACGGCCAGACCCATACCAGCAACCAAGATTGCTTTGTAGCGGCCAATGGAGCTGACGACACGACCAGAAATTGCACTGGCGACCGTCAGACCGATAACCATTGGCAGCATGATGATGCCGGCGTTGGTGGCACTAAAGTTCAGGACGTCCTGCGCAAATAACGGGATGTAGATGATCGCGCCAAACATGCCGATACCGAAGATGAATATCAGGATTGCTGCGACACTAAAGACAGGATTTTTGAAGAACGAGAGCGGAAGAATTGGGTCTTTTGCCTTACGCTCAACCAGCAGGAAGCTGACGATTAGCGCGACGGCGGCTACGAACAAACCGATGATGCGTGGTGAGTCCCACGCCCAGTCCTTTGTGCCTCCCAGCGATGTTGCCAGGATCAACGAACCCAAGCCGCCAGTCAGCAGCAACGCGCCGAGGTAATCGATGGAATGCTTAACCTTGGCCACGATGGTTGGCAGGTAGCGCGCGATCATACCAAAGGCAATAATGCCGATAGGTACGTTAATATAGAACGTCCAGCGCCAGTCGGTCGTGAGCCCGAAGAAGCTGTGACCATCGGTCAGCCACCCACCGAGGAGCGGGCCAACCACAGAGCTTAGTCCAAAGACCGCACCAAATATACCCATCCATTTACCGCGTTCGGCTGGGACAAAAAGGTCACCAATAATAGAGAAGGCGTTGGCAAACAGAATACCACCACCGATACCCTGCAGGGCACGGAAGGCAATGAGCTGGTCGATGTGCTGCGCAACACCAGCGAGCATCGAGCTTGCGACAAAAACAACAATACCAGCCATCAAGAGTTTGCGGCGGCCGTAGATGTCACTGAGTTTACCGGCGATTGGCACGGTAACTGTTGAGGCTAGCAAATAGGCGGTTACCACCCAGCTGAGTTTCTCGAGGGCGTTGAACTCGGTCAGGATTTTTGGCAGAGCCGTACCGACAATGGTCTGATCGAGCGCCGCCAGGAACAGGCCGGACATGACAGCTATCAGGACGATTATCTTCTCACGTTTGCTTATGTGATGGAGCATTATGCGTTCTCCTTTTTGTCTTCTGTTTTGCTAACGACTGTGCGGAGCTGACTAAAGTCGGCGTCAAGTCGGTCAAGGAGTTCCTGAATTCCGTCCATTGGTAGCATGACGACGGCATTTTTGCCGCGCATCAAAAGGACCATTTTGTCGCCAGGTTTGATATTAACTTGTTCGCGAATCTCCTGAGGGATGACAATTTGGCCTTTTGTGCCAACTGTTGCCACCGAAAGAGAATGCATAGGAGGAAGTGGGCCCATTTATACCTCGTATGATTAGTTATACTAGTCATACATTAGTCCTGTGGACTATACAATGTCAAGCAAAATAAAAACTACCCGACGAATCGAGTAGTTTTTATTGTGCTGACTAGACTACCAGCTGCGCTGACGGAAGCTGTTGAAGCCGCCACCATTACCGTTGCCGCCACGAGAGCCGCCTTGTGGGCGGTCAGGGCGCTCGGTCTTTGGACGAGCTTCATTCACAACCAATGCGCGGCCGCCGAAGTCCTGGCCGTGGAGAGCGTCGATGGCTTTCTTGGCCTCTTCGTCGTTCTCAAATTCTACGAACCCAAAACCCTTTGAGCGACCGGTTTCGCGGTCGTTAATCAGGCTAACAGAAGTAACAGTACCGTGGGCGCCAAATAGCTCCTTCAGGTCCTCTTCACTTGTGTTGTAGGGCAAGTTTCCAACATAAAGTTTCACGTGTTTGAAATACCTACTTAAAATCTTTCTCTAACAGGACGACCACTCAATGTACTTAGGGTCGTTTTTGGAAACCAAAACTTTCGCCAGCACATATATAAGACCTGCCTAAGGGTACATTATCGACTAAAGGCTGTGAAAGTCAATGGGATTACTGCTTTAGTTGGCACTTTTGACAGTAGCCAGTCAGCTCAATGACGTGTCCTAGCGCCAAGAAGTTGCGTTCGCGGGCGATGCGGCTGAGGAGTTTCTCTAGCTCGGGGTCCACAATATCAATGCTCACACCGCAGTTTTGGCAGGAGGCATGGTGGTGGTGCGGAGTGAAGATTTCACTGAGTTCGATTTGACTCTTGAAGCCATGCCAAATGCGGTTAACTACCCCAAGTCGTTCAAAGAGTGTGACGGTCCGATACGTCGTTGCGCGGTCGATCGTTGGCGCACAGGAGCGGGCCAGTTCGGTTGCGGTTGTGGGGCCAGATTTGAGGAGTTGCTCAAAGACGGCTTGGCGCGGCGCGGTATAGCTATTGCCTGAATCTTTCAGAATTTCTTTGAAGCGGTCGATCATAATCGCAATTATAGCAATCCTGCAACTATTTCGCGAAAATTCTATATCTTTACGAACAAAATTCATCCACAGTGTGTGTAAAAACTGGGGAAAAGATGTACAACGTGGGGATAAATTATTTTTGCATATTCGTCGCGCCATATTTTATAGAGGGAAGTTATACACAGACCGAGAGGTTAACAGATAGCAAACCCCTTGTGCTTCAGAGTTAGAGCGAATATAATTTTTGCTGAGAGAGAGTTCGAAACAAAAAGGTTTCTTCACAGAGTGGTGGATAACTTGGAACAGCAAAACACTGGTTTTCAGAGTGTTTCTGGGCAGCCCTCGTCCCCGGGTACTATTTCTGAACCTCAAGTTCAGAGGTCGGCGAGTTATCAAGCGCAGTTTTCGCCCGAACGTCAACAGCCAATGCTGCAGTATCCGGCTCCGGCCGCACCGGCTCAGCCTCTGTATGTTCCGACGCCAACCCCATCAGCTCCAGCGCCGCAGTCGACACCACCAAATGACGAAGAGCCTGACGATGGCTGGCAGGGTGTGCACCTGTCTCCGGCCGCGCGTCGGATAGCTATCGTTGTCGCTGTGATTTTATTGCTTTTAGGCGCTGGCATTACTGGTTTTGTGCTGTGGCGCAACGCTCAGCAGACTGCCGCCATCGACCCGGTTAACTCGGCTATCGGGTTTGATGTTCAGCAACTTCCGCTGAACGAAATCAGTTCGGGCGCCCTGCCGACAATACAGGGGTCGCGCAAGATGAGCATTAACGGTCAACTTGAGGTCAAAAACTCGTTGATCATCGCGCCGAGCGGTCAACCAACGAGCGCTGTCGCTGGCCAAATCTACTACGACCAAGATACCAACATCTTGAGCTACTTCAATGGGGACGCATTCGTGAACGTGGTGACGGCCGACAAATCAGTAACTGATCTGGGTGGCTCAACCGGAAGCATATCGGTGGGCGCAGGTCTGAGCTCGGTTGCTGGCCAACTGACTAACACGGGGGTTATTGACCTTCAAGCCTCGGGCCCACTGACGAGCTCGGGCGGGCAAAATCCTAACGTGACTTTCGCTAACGGAACTGCGAATGGCCAATTCTGGCAGTGGGACGGCGATTCGTGGGAACTGGCGAGCTTGCCGCAAAGCGTCGGTGGGGATGGCGATACGGTGGTTGGTAACGAGGTAACTGATGTTATTACCGGCGGAGGTTTGATTATTCGCGGAAGTGCGACAGCGGTCGACCCATTGAAGCTCAGCCTGGAAGCTTGCGCTCTGAACGAGGTTCTGAAGAGTAATGGCAACGGTGGTTGGGCCTGTGGCACCGACGCTGGTGGCATAAGTTACAGCGCCGGCAATGGCCTGAACCTTGACGGCGGCACTGGTCAATTCTCGGTCAACAGCCCGACCTGTGGCGGCACCGACAAGCTGCAGTGGAACGGCAACTCGTTTGTCTGTTCACCTGATGTCGACACCAACACTACCTATACTGCTGGTACTGGCATGAATCTAGCCGGTACGACGTTCAACAACACGGGTACGCTCAGCGTCACTGCCTCTGGGCCGGTAACGAGTTCGGGCGGTCAGAATCCGAACCTAACCTTCGCCAACGGAACCTCGGCTGGGCAATTCTGGCAATGGGACGGTAGCACCTGGGGGCTGGCGCTGTTGTCGGGAGCTGCCGATACGGTGGTTGGAAACGAGGTTTTGAATGCGACTTCTGGTCAGGGTCTTACCCGGTCTGGGTCGGGGACGGCGCTTGATCCATTCACGCTCGGCCTTCAGAGTTGTACCGATGGCCAAATCCTGAAGAATACCAATGGCACCGGCTGGGCATGTGCGGCGGATGGCCTAGGCGGCGGCATTAGCTATACCGCCGACGGTCAGGGTATCGAGTTGACGGGCACAACCTTCAGTCTCGAGCTCGACAGCACTAGCCTCAGCAAGAGCACGAGCGGCTTGCGACTCAACACGGCCAACGCTAACACCTGGGCCGCATCGCAGACGTATGGCGCCGGACTGGTTGTAAGCGCTGGGCAGAGCATTACGCTAAATGGTGATGTTATCACTGACATGACCGGCACCGGGCTGACGGTTGCAGCTGGCTCGTTGCAGACGACGCTGGGAACATCTGTGGATCTCTCAACCGAAGTTGTGGGGACACTCCCGATCGCAAATGGCGGCACTAACCTTACCGCGCTTGGTACGGCGCATCAACTGCTCGGTGTGAATGGTGCCGGTAGTGCGCTTGAGTACAAGAATATTGGCTCGCTGCTGGGTGGCGGTACCGGTATCAGCGTCAGCGGTACCAACACGGTCACCATTAGCAACAGTGGTGTCCTGAGCGTCGCCGGCTCTGGCCCGATCACCAGTACGGGCGGGCAGACGCCAAGCGTGACCTTTGCGAGCGGAACTTCGAACGGGCAATTCTGGCAGTGGAATGGTAGCGCCTGGGCATTGGCTTTCCTGCCTGCCGAGCAAGACGCGGTTATCGGCAACGAAGTCGTGGGCGGCACGGGTAGCAACTCTGGCCTGACTCGAACCGGTACGGGGACCGGTGGCAACCCGTACACATTGGCGGTTAACACGGGGAGCGGCCTGCAAGTTACCAGTAACGCAATTGGTGTAAACAGCCCAACCTGCGCTGGCACCGACAAGTTGCAATGGGACGGTAGCGCGTTTATCTGTTCTGCTGATGCCGACACCGACACGACTTATTCGACGATTAGCAACGGAGGGCTGCGCTTGGTCGGCACGCAGTTTGGCCTGGGGGTCTGCAGCGCGGGCCAGATACTGAAGGCAACGTCCACGAGTGGCGAGTATGCCTGTGCGGACGACACCGACTCCAACACAACATACTCTGCTGATGGTCAGGGTATCGAGTTGACGGGCACGACATTCGGTCTCGAGCTAAATGGCGCGAGCCTGAGCAAGGGTGCGGCCGGCCTCGCGCTTAATCTTGCCAACGCAAATACCTGGACAGGCGCGCAGACGTTCAATGCTGGCGCGACCATTGGCGCTGGTCAATCACTCACGGTTAATGGCGATGCCTTTACAGACCTTACGGGCACGGGCCTGACTATCAACACCGGGTCACTGCAGACGACGCTTGGCACGTCGGTTGATCTCACTAGCGAAGTCGTCGGCACATTGCCGGTAGGGAATGGTGGCACAGGCCTGAACGCATTAGGGACATCCAACCAACTGCTGGGCGTGAACTCTGGCGGCACGTCGCTGGAATACAAGAACTTAAGCTCGCTGTTGAGCGCCGGCACGGGCATCGGCCTAAGCGGTACGAACACCGTCACCGTTACCAACAACGGCGTCCTAAGTGTCGCTGGCTCCGGTCCAGTCACCAGTACAGGCGGACAGACACCAAGCCTAACATTTGCAAACGGTTCTACCGCTGGTCAGTTCTGGCAGTGGGACGGCGACTCATGGGAGTTGGCGAGTCTGCCGACTGAACAGGACGCAGTTATTGGCAATGAGGTGACCGGCGGGACGGGCAGCAACTCTGGCTTGGTCCGATCTGGCGCCGGAACTGCAGGCAGTCCCTATACTTTGGCGGTTAATCCGGGCAATGGTCTCCAGGTTGCCAGCAATACCGTTGGCATCAACAGCCCGACCTGTAGTGGTACGGATAAGTTGCAGTGGAGCGGCACGGCGTTTGTGTGTGCAGCGGACGTTGATACCGACACGAACACGACGTATTCGGCACTGACCAATGGCGGTCTGCGCTTGGTTGGTACGCAGTTCGGCCTGGGGGTTTGTACTCAGAACCAAATCCTCAAAGCGACCTCAGTGAGTGGTGAATGGGCCTGTGCCGCGGACGTTGATACGGACACCAACACAACGTATACGGCTGACGGCCAGGGCATCGAGTTAACTGGCACGGTGTTCAGCCTGGAGCTGAACGGCGCAACACTCAACAAGACTTCGAGCGGTCTGTCGATCAACCTGGGGAGCGCTAATACCTGGAGTGCGCGCCAGACGATGGGAGCCGGCGCGACCATTACGACCGGTCAAACGTTTACGATTAACGGCGAGGCCTTCACTGATCTGACCGGCTCAGGGCTAGCCTTTAACTCGGGCGTTCTGGATACGACACTGGGTACGTCGGTAAGTCTCACGACGGAGGTGACGGGCACGCTACCAGTCGCAAACGGTGGTACTAACCTCACCGCCCTCGGTAGCGCGGGTCAAATTCTCAACGTAAATGGTGGCGCAACGGCGCTGCAGTACAGCAACATGGCTTCATTCCTAACAGCCGGACCGGGTATTGGTCTCAGCGGCACGACGAACGTAACTGTCAGCAACAGCGGGGTTCTGAGCGTGGCGGGTTCCGGTGCCATTAGCAGTACGGGCGGGCAAAATCCAACCATTACATTCGCTAATGGCTCGTCAACCGGCCAGTTCTGGCAGTGGAATGGCAGCGCCTGGGCGTTGTCGACCGATATCGGCACAAATGTCAGCTGTAACGTGGGCGGTAACTTCGCCTGCATGGGCGGCAACACCCCGAGTGGTACGATGACGCTCGGCACTAATAACGCTCAATCGCTGGCGTTCGAAACAAACAACACCACCGTCGCGACCATCGGCACAGATGGCGCTACGGCGTTCAAAAACTCCACGAATTCGACGGCCGCTTTCAAGATTCAGAACGCCATTGGCAACGACGTACTGAACGTCGACACTACCACGCCAAACATGATCACGAACGCCAGCATCGAAACCAACACGACCGGCTGGGTTGGCCTGACGGGTAACACCGCCGGTGACTCGACACTTGCGCGAGACACGACGCAGGCTATGTTCGGCGCAGCGTCGTTGAAGATTACAACCAATGCTGACATCAATGAAGGCGCCAAATATAACGTCACGCTGGCGCCAAGCACGCAGTACACGTTGACCTTTAACGCCAAGGTGAGCGCTGGTAGCTTCTCGACTATTAGCCTCGGCCGCGCAGACATTAGTGGCACCGAGGTGAGTTGTTTGACGAGCCAGCAGATCAACTCTAGTTGGGGCCGATATAGCTGTACGTTCACAACGGGTGCGACCATCACCAACAGCTACATATATATAAAGCAGAGCGACGCCACAGCTCGTAGCTGGTTCATCGATGGCGTTCAGATCCAAACCGGCTCAACCGCTACGCCATACCGGGAAGGTGCAATCGCCATAACGGCTCCGGTCACCATCGGCGCAACCACGCCGAATGCAAACAGCTACGGTCTGACCATACGCGGCTACGGCGAGGGCGGACTGAACAGCAACTCGCTGTTCAATATCCAGAGCGCCGACGGCGTGGATCGAGTCATCTACAACGAACAGTACGGTCGCTTCGCCATCACGGGCGGCAGCTCATTCTGGGGTTCTGGTGCGCTGGAAGTTCAGGGCAGCGCTGCGGATTCTGTAGCCGTGAAGCTTCGCCAAGTCAGCGGCCAGACCGCCGATATTCTGCAAGTTGCAAGCTCGGTGGGTGGCAGCCCGATTCGTTATTCCGTCGGCTCCGGCGACTACAACGATACGAGCGGTACGAAGATGTTTAACGTCATTTCGCCCAACTTCAACCCAACGGCAAGCTCAACCGCGACATTTGTCGGCCTTGCAGTAAATCCGGTCGTGAACTTCGCCGGTGGCGGTGCCGGCAACTCGACCGCACTGTTGGTTAACCCAACGTACACGGCAGCTGGTGGTGGCGTAAACAGACTGATCGACCTCCAGAACGGCGGCACGAGTGTGATGAATGTGAGCCGAACAGGTGCAACCGTCCACAAGACGACGACCGATTCGACGACCGGCTTCAACATTGTTGACTCGGGCGACTCCAGTATCTTTGATGTCGACACTCTCAATAACCGTGTTGGCATTAACAACACCACGCCGCAAACTGCATTGGACGTAACAGGCGCAATTCAGCAGACGGGTATGTGGACGCCGGATACGCTAGGCGTCGACGCCAACAAGTGGACCAAGATGGGTAGCTGTACTATTACGTTCCAGTATGGGTTATGTGCGGCGGTCATAAATGTCTTGGGTGGTACGAACGGCACGACCTCTGGCAACACCCAGGCGACTATTAGCGCACGCGTGAAGCAGCAAGATCCGCTGGCCAGCGCACCGCTACTCAATCTCACGATGAACGGTACGGCTCAGAATATTACTTCGTCTGACTTCAAGATGGTAACTACACAAAACAACGGTGCCGGCACGGTTGTCGAGCTGTGGGTTCGCAACACAACTGCTTTCGAGCGTTTGTACTACGCGCCTACGCTGAATATCGACACGAACGGCCAATGGGATTGGACTCCAGAGACGGCTTACACTGCGTCCCTGCCGGTTGGTACCCAAACGGCTGCAGTATATGGTGATGTTTACGCCAGCAATATGACTATTCAGCCGGCAACCAACAGCTTGAGCAGTATGGTTGTGAAGGCTTCGGTGGGCGGCGGTGGTAACGAAATTCTACGCGTCGACACTACGAACGAGCGCGTCGCGATTGGTGTTATTGCTGGCGCTCCGTCAGCCAAACTACATGTCTCGACGGGTACGACGGTAGGCCTACGCGTGTACCAAAGCGGTAGCAGCGACGCATTACAGCTCGCCAACGCAACTGCTGACTTCTTGACGGTTAGCAGCACGGGCGCCACAACGCTCAAGAACACTACCAACAGCACGGCTGCATTCCGCATTCTGAACGCTGGTAACGTCGAAATGCTCAGCGTAGACACGACAAACAGCCGTGTAATGCTGGGCAAAGTAAGCAGCGGTTTGACAGCGAGCGCAAAAATGTATATCGGCGACTTTGGAAGCGGTGTCGGCAACATCTTTATTGGTGAGTCTGAGGAGTCGACTGACAGCGACGTGCTAGAGCTTCATGGTCTGGCCGGACTTAGATTTACGGTCAACGATGCAGCTGGCGATGTGCGAATGCGTATCGAAGACGAGGGCGTCATGATCCTGGGCACCGGTTCGTTCGGCGGCGGCGGTCGCTTGCACTTCGGTGACGTTGACCAGGCCTGGGTGGGTGAGTACGGTACGGGCGACACCGACGCATTACAGCTAAACGGCCGGCTCGGAATTTACATGTCCTATAACGATACGAACCGCGTAAAGCTGGACACAGCTGGCCTAACAATCGCCGATAATATCGATACACCTGGCAAGCAGTACCGCATGCGCACGAGTGGCAGTTCTCTAGACTTTGAGGCTGCCGGCGCTGGTCTGTACTTCTCGGCGTGGTCGGGTGCAGGCTTTACCGGTACGCAGTACATCGGCATGATCCTGTATCACGACCAGTCGCGCACCGACTTCAAGAGCACCTACACTTACTTCAACCCGACGACCAGCCCAAGTGGTGACCTGGTGGACTTCAACCGTAGTAACGCCGGCACACTGCTTGGCTTTGCGCAGGCTGGCACACTGCAAGGCTCGATCTCGATCAACGGTACAACGGTCAGCTACAACGCCTTTACTGGCTCGCACTACACATGGAGTAACCAGAACCTGCAACGCGGCGAATTAGTCCGCATGACCGGTGAGAACAACAGTCGCCCAGGTCAGGATGAATCTGCCGAGCCAACCTACGGCGTTGAGCGCACGACAACCGCCAACGATCCAGCCGCGATGGGCACATTCCTGAGCCGCATGAATCCAGAGCTACCGTTCGATATGTTCGACAATGCAAACCTGGTTGCGGCCGTCGGTAACGGCGACATGTGGGTTGTGGATGACGGCCAGGATATCCAGCCGGGTGACTTCCTGATTAGCTCTGATACAGCCGGTCACGCTATGAAAGACGAAGGTCAATTCCCAACCAGCTACGTCATCGCGCGCGCTGCACAGAACGTCACTTGGTCGGGCGAGACACAACTAATCGGCGGCAAGAAGCACAAGAAGATTTCGGTCCTGTACGGCAGCTTCCAGAAGACCAACCTCAGCGCCTTCCAGCAGGGTGTTTGGAGCGGCGGTTTGGTCGCCAATGATGCAACGTTCAATGGCTTCGTGACCTTCAACGGCGGTATCAAGTTCAATGGTGATGCTACATTCGACGGCAACGTCGCCTTCAACAAGAACGTCACCTTCAGCAGCAACACAGCTGGCACGGTTACGATTCCAGCTGGGCAGAAGACGGCCACAGTCACCTTCAGCCGCCAGCACACCGAGAAGCCGGTCGTGAACGTCACCCCAGAAGAATTCGTCAGTGGCAGCTACCGAGTGAAGGAAGTCGCCAAGGATAAGTTCCTGGTAGAACTCAGCCAAACGCAGGCCGCCGATGTCCATTTCAACTGGTCGGCCTTGAGCGCGAATGCGGCAAATTGACGCTAGCGCTCAACTCGCTTAAGATTAGAGATAACATCGGAGGAAGTTAATGGCTATTTCGTTGCCGCGAGTGCATACCAAACCAGTTCTGATTATCTCGGCGATTTTGCTGGTCATAGCCGGCGGCTTGGCGGTCTTCTTCTATAAGCAATACACTGACCTAAAGAACAGCCCTGACGTTGTAGCTAAAGAGAACACCGCGCGATTGCTCAGTAAGGTAGGCAAACTCTACGCCCTTCCCAAGGATGAAGACCCAACTGTCGCGGAAGTGAGCGACAAGAGTAAGGTTAAGGATCAGCCGTTCTTCAAGAACGTCGAGAATGGCGATCATGTCTTGGTCTATCCCAAGAGCCGCATCGCAATCTTGTATCGTGAATCACAGAATCAGATTATCAATGTTGGCCCCGTTGCTATCGATTCAGCCCAGGGTCAAGCGCAAGGCCAGACCCAGCCGCAAGGCACAGTCAAACCCTAAGTATAGTGTGTATTTTACAGCACGGAGCACCAGCCGTGGTGGTATACTAAGGTAGACCAAACTTAACAATTATCCATTCCTTTGGGCGGAATCACGTGCGAATCGTGAACTGTGCCGCAACGGTAACGAAACCTCAGCGTTTCGAAGTCCGACACACCCAAGGTGTAATGTTATTCCCGAGCAGGAAGCGAGCCAAAGCAAGTCTCTTTGAGGCCTCTTTTCTAGCACGGGAAGAGGTTTTTTATATTCCAAATGACGGTAGCGGCAGTAAATATTGCGGAGCAGCGGGCTGACTTGGACCAGCAACGGTACGAGGCCTATCGTGCATGGGAACAGCGCGAGACGGGCGACCCCCGGTTCGCGAGCACGCGCATGCTGGTTGAAGACATTCGCAATCACGGCCAGGTCCTGGATGAGACGTGGGAACGATTTGATGTAGAGGAGCGGACCTGGGGTGCCGAGGTTCTAAACGCACCGCACATGCATGTCGATCGGTTCCGATATGACGGTCAAGATATCATCGTGAAGGAGGCTGACGGCGTGAATCCACGTCTAACCTTGCGTGATGTGTACCAGAATGGTTTGGATAATGTGCGAGCCGCAGTTGCTGACGAGCCGGGACTCGCCTTTCAGCTCCGCCGCGACGAGTTGTTCATGGAGTTCTATGAAGCTATCGAGCGGATGATGCGCGACCACAGTTCGCCCGATACGATTCATATGATCTCGGCGTGCCCAAATCCAGATGAGCTGCCCGTGGACCGCGATGAAGCGACGCGGCTATTGAACTCACGATTCTACGACCTCGAGAATCGCAAATCATTTGACTACACTGCGCGTCGATTGCCAGATGGTCGGCTCGAGCTCAGCGCAACCCGTCTGGACAGCAGCAACTTGACCGCACACGCCGCGGTACTGCAAGCTTCGGGCTACGACAACGTCAGCTTTGCATTGCTGACTTCGCACGAATATGGCCGGTTCCTGAGCTACGAGAACACAACTTCCCAGCCTATTGAGGTCGTGACTGCCGCGCGCGCCTCTATATACGACGCGGCCATGGAGGCTCAGACGGGCGAGGCTCACAAGTTCGGTCGTGTCGACGACTCTGTCGATGCGCATGAATTTTTCCGTGATCACACCGAGGATTATTGGGCTGGTTACAAGGCCTTTAATGAGTTACTAGCCCAGCACCTCGGTGGCCGAGAGCTGAGCCCGCATCTTCAGGGTTATTTACTGAAATGCCTGAGCGCACAAGAAGGGGTAGGGCAGAGCGTGCTCTCCCAAGACAAGCTTGACCGTCTCCGCATTCAATTATTTGGCGGTAAAGTTACGGCCGATATGGCGCTCAGCTGTCGTGAGCTGTTAATTTACGACCATCACGCGACCATCACGCGCCTCTACCGGCAGTTCAACGAGACAGGCCAGGTCGAACAGCTCAACTATGTCGACGATGGGGATTTTATGGGAGCTTATGCCGACGCCGTGAGCGCAAACGGTTCGGAAGCCGCAGCCAATGGCGAAACATTTGCTGGCTGTGAAACGGCAACCGGTGTATCTGGCCTCAGCACTGGCGAAACAGGAATGGGCGCCGCAGCCAAACTAGCAAACCAGCTGGGCGTTTCATTAGAACAGGCGATACGCATGCAAGAGGAAGAGGCTGCGCATTGTCTGCGTATCCAGCTGTACGGCTACACAATCCGTCGCGACGTGCATTGTCCGTTCTGCGAAAAGAATGTGGATGCCCGCGACAGCACGGCGACTATTGAGTGCCTGGATGATGAGTGTCGAATGGTCCTGAACAAAGCGACAGGCGAGACCAAGTCACTGCTCGATCCGAACCGTAACCGCGAGGATTCGGCCGACAACGAACAGCAGAGCGCTGCTATTATTTCACCAAAGCTTCGGAACGGCGAAACCTACGAGCTGGGTGGTGCGAAGTTCCGACGTACACTTCTGACCGTAGTCGGCGGCGCGCAATTGCACTATACCGACGAAGCGGGTCAGCAGATCAAAGGCGCAGCTGCCGAGCAGCTAGAGGCGATTATCGCTGCGCAGCTCGCAGCTGACTTTCGAGCTGCGTAAGGTGACGGTCGCGGTAGTTATCGAAGTCTTTTTTGTCGAGGCTGGTGCGTTTCAGGAAGTTGCCGATCTTTTCGCTGCCTATTAGGTACGGCATCATGATGTATGTCGCGCCGTGGTTGTAGAGCTCATTGGCTTCCTCGAACGTGTCGGCGTGACAGATGAAGATAGCATCTGGATTTTCGTGGGCGACGTGCTTGAGCAGACTGAGGTTTGTAGGGAAGTCGACCATGACGCTGACGATCAGTTTGGTCTTGGTGATGTTGAGCTCATGCAAGAGCTCAGGGTCGGTGGCGTCACCGTACATGAAGTTCATGCGTTGGCGTTCTAGCTGCTCGATGACATCTGGGTTGTAGTCTACCACGATGAATCGGCGGCGCATCTCACGGAAGACTTTGGCGAATTCTTGGCCGCCCTTGTGGTAGCCAAACATCACAATGGGGTAATCGATATTGGACTTATTGTCTTCCTTGACCACGCGGCGTTCAAATAGGCGCAGGCGGTGCTCGAGTCCGGCGTATAGCTGGTCGTCGTAGTGCATCAGATAGGTTGTGGCGCCGATAGTGATGATAGCGACAAGTGTCACGATAGCGCTGGTCTGCGGAGTGACGAGACCATAGCTCTGCGCCAGGACGATGAGGATCAGCGAGAACTCACTAATCTGTGCGATCGGCAGTCCGGCCTTGAAGCTTGTGCGCTTAGTGTAGCCCAGGAAGCCCAGACCCATCATGACCATCAATGGCTTAAATAGGATGACGATCAGTGACAGTGCAATTGCCGGCAGGATCGCCTGACCGAGGTTATGTAATTCCAGGCCTTCGCCCAGAACGATGAAGAATACGACAACGAAGAAGTCGCGCAGCGGTTTCAGGCGGGCGGCGATTTCCTGCGCATAGGGCAGGCCTGCTAGGCTTACTCCGGCAAACAGCGCGCCAACCTCGAGCGAGAAGCCGGCCATAGCGAAGAGCGTTGCAACGCCGAATCCCCAAGCGATAGCGAACAGGAATAGGAGCTCCTGCGATGAGGCGATGAATTTGCTGAGGCGGGGGAGAATCTTGGTGCTAACCAGTGCGAGTATGCCGGCCAGGCCGATACCTTTTGCTGCAAGTATCCCCAGCTCAAGCGGCGAGAATCCGCCCCCGTTGCCGTTGGTTGATAGAACTAACAGCGCGATAGTTGCCGCGATATCCTCGACCAGCAGAATGCCGATACAAATTTGGCCATACAGACGGGTTTGCTCACGTTTGTCGTTCAGGACCTTCACGATGATAATGGTGCTGCTGAACGTCAGCGCTGCGCCAATGAACAGCGCGTCCATACTGCTGAGCCCGATGGCAATAGAGACCAGGTAGCCCAAGATCATCATGGCGCCGATCTCGAGGATGGCGACGGTCAGGACTGTCTTGCCGAGCTTGCGGATAATGTCGAGGTTCAGCCCAAGGCCGATGATAAACAGCAAGAGAGCGATACCGATCTTGCTGAATCCTTCGAAAGTTTCTTTGTCCTGAATGAGGTGCAGGAATGACGGTCCAACCAGAATACCGGTCAGGATGTAGCCAACGATCAGCGGCTGGCGGAGGAGCTTCATGATAATCGAAACGATGGCCACGACGGCAATAACAAGGCTGAGTTGGGCGAAGATTGATGATTCCATGTTTTTTGTTTTTAGGTGTTTGAAAGCATTATGACATAAAAACAAATTTTGCTCTAGAGTTGTTGCCCTGGCCGGCCCGGCGTTTCTGCAGGTCGTGCAGTACGCCGGGCCGGTCGCAGGTTGGGCTTGATCAGCCCAGGTAGTTCCACCCGCTCCAGGAACTCCCGTTCCAGGTGTTCTTGTAGATCTTGTGATCGCCGCTTGCGCGGGCGAACACGTTCATCTCGGAGTTGTACTGGATGGCGGCCACGTCACCGATCATGTTGCCACCCAGGTCGTTGAAGCCACTCCACGTGGAACCGTTCCACGTGTTCTTGTAGATGCGGCCGTCTCCGCCCCGGGCGAAGATGTTCAGCTCGCTGTTGTAGGCCATGATCGTGGGGTTTCCCGCGAAGCCGCCGCCCATAGGAGTCCAAGAACTCCACGAGCTGCCGTCCCACGTGATCTTCCAGATCCAGCCGTCGACGCTGCTGCGCATCACGACACTCATCTGGCCGCCGTGAACAGTCACGGAAGGATCACCACCGAGCGTACCGCCCAATGTGTTCCAGCCCGACCACGACTCGCCATTCCACGTCTTCTTGTAAAGCTGCCCGTCGCCTCCCTTCACGAAGACGCTCAGTTCGTTGCCGTACTGCACGGCTACGGGGTTGCCAGCCATGTTCCCGCCGAGATCGTTCCAGCCACTCCACGCCACACCGTTCCAGGTATTTTTGTAGATATGGCCGTCTCCACCTCGCGCGAAGACGCTCAGCTCGGAGTTGTAGGCCACGGCCGACGGTGCGCCGACCATATTGCCACCGAGTGAGTTCCATCCGCTCCAGAACTGGCCGTTCCACGTCTTCTTGTAGATCTGGCCATCTCCGCCGCGGATGAACACGTCGAACTCGTCGTAGTAGTGGACCACGGCGGGGTTGTTCGGACTATCGCCGTCCATTCCGCTGAAGCCACTCCAGGAAGAGCCGTTCCACGTGTCCTTGTAGATCTTGCCGTCGCCACCGGCCTGGATGACATCCATCTCGCTGCCGTATTGCAGAGCAGCGGGGCGGAGGTTGTCCACGGCCGACGCCGTCGGGGGCGGTGGGTCACTGAGGTTATTCCAGCCACTCCAGAAGGAACCATTCCAAGTTTTCTTCCAGATCGCTCCCGTCACACCGCGCACGAACACGCTGAGTTCCGAGTTGTACTGCACCGCAGCCGGGTTGCCGACCACGATGCCTTCCAAGCTGTCCCAGCCGACCCAGCTCGAACCGTTCCAGGTCTTCTTGTACAGCTTGTTGTCGCCACCGCGGACGAACACCGTCAGCTCGCTACCGTACTTCACGCCGACCGGGTCGCCCGTGATGCCGCTGCCACCGAGTGAATTCCATCCGGACCAGGAACTCCCGTTCCAGGTTTGCTTCCAGACCTCGCCGTTGGTGCCACGGACGAACACGTCGAGTTCCGAACCGTACGAGACGGCCGAGATCTCTCCGGCAACCACGCCGCCCAGGCTATTCCAGCCGGACCACGAGCTGCCGTTCCAGGTGTTCTTCATGAGCGCGCCACCGTTTGTTGCCTTGGCGAACACGTCCAGTTCGTTGCCGTGCTTCACGGCCACAGGGTTACCAGCCATGTCGCCGCCGAGCGTATTCCAGCCCGACCAGCTCGAGCCATTCCACGTGTTCTTCCAGATCTCGTTGTTGCTTCCTCTGGAGAACACGCTCAGCTCGCTGCCGTAGGCGACGGCTGAGGGGCTGCCTTGCATCTCTCCGCCCAACGAGTTCCACCCGGACCATGACGACCCGTTCCACGTGTTCTTGTAGATCTGGTCGTCTGCGCTCCGAGAGAACACATCCAGCTCGGCCGGGTTGCCGTACTGAACCGAGGCGGGGTTACCGCGAAGGTTCCCGCCCATGTCCCCGAAGCCGCTCCAGCTTGAGCCGTTCCACGAGTCCTTCTTGACGTGGTTGTCGGCATCTCGCTGGAACACGCTCAGCTCCGACGCGCCGTACTGAAGCGCCGACGGCCTAAACGGGTCGTCTGGCGGACGCGGCGGCACGAGCACTGCGGCGGGAGGATCGCTCCACGAACCGCTGCTCGGCTGGCTGCTGCTGGTTGAGCTGCTTGTGGGCGAGCTGTACCAGATGCCGTAGCCATTCCCGGAGTTGAAGGGTAGGCCACTTCCGAAGAAGCCCTTGCTGACGAAGGCTCGCGTCGTACCGAAAATGCACCACGCCCAGTTCCTCGAAAAGACGCTATTGGCGCATGAGCCGGTCTCCACGATATTGCCTGTCTGTGACCAGTGGCTTGGCACCCACTGGAACGACACTCGTTGATCTGTACCCGAAGGATAGAGGCCGCCATCATCCCGCCAGTAGATCGTGGCGTAGTAGTCCTTGTCGGGCTTCAGATCTGTGACGAGGATGTTCGTGACGCCAGGCGTACTGCTCGCCGCCGAATCGGCGAAGGCCACGTCTTTGATCGCTGCGGGCAGGTTGGTGCCGAGAATCTGGTAGTTCTCCCAGTTGTCTGCCCCTCCGAATCCGATCAGCCTGAAGTCCAGCTCCACGAACTCAGCACCGAACAGCCGCAGACACTTGAGGCTATTCAGCTCATTCGTTGTGAGCTTGAATTTCCATGACGCCAGCCGCCCCTGGGTGCCAGGCGCATGGAACGTCTCGAACTGGTTGATGAGCGGCCAGTACCGGCCGCACGTGCCGTAGTAGCCCATGTCGGCAGTGTTGGCAGTGTTCAGAAAGTCCGTGTCTGAAGCTGCATAGGCGGGTGTGCCTTGCCCCAGGAAGGCGGACATGATGAACGTGAGGACGAGGACGAATCTCGTCATTGGACCGCGTATGCGATATCGCATGACGGTATCCCTTCAGCTAGGTCGAAAGGTGCTCGGAGCGTCGATCAGCCCTTTTGGGTCTTACGGTCATCTCCGCTTACCATCGGCGGTCAGCCAAATGGCGTGGGCGGATTATGACAATAGATGGTCCTAATTGCAAGCACTAGTAGATTTGCTAGGTCTACTACCAAGCAGCAGGGGAACTTGAGCAGCCAGCCTGAATTTGGGTTGTGGCCTGGCTATAGGTGAATAGCTGTTTGATATTGACCACCACGGTGTAGAAGTGAGGGTCATTAGGGTCGGTAACTACGCGTGCCCTATCGCCGGTACAATATTGAGCTTTTTCTGCATCTGTCGTGGCGTGGACGTCATTTGTATATACGATATGGCCCCAGCGGCTTTTGTTGTCAATAAGGGAATAGGTATTGTCGATCGCCATCTTTGCTGCCTCTTTCGAGGCGCCTGAATAGCGGCTTACGCCATCACCCATAGCAAGTGGCGCAATAATGGTTAAGACCACAAAATGTAAAACCCCGACAGCCAATAACCCCGCTGCTACGAGGCTAATCTTCCCCATTGGGGTCTTAAGGAAGTTGTCGTCAGATCCACCTGATTTCGAATTCGATTTAGTCATAGTGGACACTATTAAACCATTTTAATGATTAGTACTCAATAACAATCAATTAGCGACGCAATAAGGAGTTGAATACCCAGGCGCCAAAATACCGAAGAATGTGACTCTACTGATCTCTACTATATAGACCACCCCCGGATCGCCTATACTGCTTGCTGTGCTGCATCGCTTTTCCGTGTCAGTCTTCTGGACGTTCGTTACTTTTGCCCTAAAGGTGACCGTAGGATTAGGAATAGGGCCAACAGACGGGCCGTCGTAACTCCCATCGCCAATTGCCCACTTAGCCACCCCGGCCTCCTTGCCGGTAAATTTTTCCGTTCCGTCAGACACAGTATAAGGGAGGCCAAAAGCTAGAGTTCCCAATATTAAGACGGCCAGCAAAGCGGAAAGCACTCTTGTTCTTTTGGCCTGGAAAATCGATTTGGTCCCACCTTGGTTTGGATCAACTTTGTTCATAGTGCCTATACTAAACCATATGTAGACTCAAAGAGCTATCGTCGCTGACGTTCCCTGGTGCTATACTGAAAACAAAGAAAGCGTAAGCCGAATGATCAAGTATTACTACAAAAACCTACGCAGCAAGCAGGTCAGTGAGCTGGATGAGTACCATCCCGGTTCATGGGTCTGCGTGCAGCAGCCGACCGAAGAAGAGATTGCCTTCCTCATCAAACGCTTCAAGCTCGAACCGGGCCACCTCGAAGACGCAATGGACGAAGACGAGATGCCTCGCCTGGAGAAAGAGGGCGACAAGAGCTACATCTTCATGCGTTACGCCTACACCAACGACGACTTAGAGCTAACCACCGCGCCACTTCTGTTTATCGTTGGTCCTGACCTGTTGATTACGATCGCGCATGGTGAGATTCCTCGCATGCAGCGTTTCCTGACTGGTAAAGTCGAGTTTGCGACAACGCAGCGCGCCAAGCTCGTGCTACAGATCCTGTTTCAGATCGTCGACGAATACGAGATTTTCATTAACAACATTAGCCGCCAGACTAAAGTCATCCGTTCGCGCCTGCGTGGCCATGAGATTGGAAACCAGGATTTTGTGGACTTCGTGCTTATCGAGGACGAGCTGAATGAGTTCTTGAGCGCACTGTTGCCGACCACCGCTATCCTGCGCCGACTGCTGCTTGGCAAGCACATCCAACTGTACGAAGAAGACCAAGACTTGGTCGAGGACTTACTGCTGAACAACGAGCAGTCGATTGAAAGTTGTAATAGTAACATCAAAACTATCATTAACATTCGCGAAGCTTATTCGACCATCAACTCCAACAACCTGAACCGAAGCATGAAAGTTCTGACCGCCTTCACGGTCCTCATCACGCTGCCAAACGTCGTCTACGGGATGTACGGCATGAACATTCCGCTGCCATTCCAGCATGAACCGTGGGCGTATTTCTTTGTCCTGCCACTCAGCATTGGGCTGTCGTGGATGGTGTGGCTGGTGGCCAGGAAACGCCGGATATTCTAATCAATTAAGATCAAACAGATATGAAAGCATCAGAAATTACCAAACACTCAGTCAAAGACATTCTGTTCCACAAAGATAAGCGCCTCGAAGTATTTATGGGCTTGCCGCTCCACGAGCGAGTTGCGATGTTGCACCAGCTGCCATCGCATATTCGACACGAGATTCTGATGCACATTCCCGATCAAGATCTGGTGGACATACTCGAGGCGATTGCGCCTGATGATGCCACTGACATGCTGCAGCTTCTAAGCAAGCGTAAGCGTGAACGCACGCTGATACTGTTGGGCGACGAGGTCCGTAACTCGCTGGCGACTTTGCTCGAGTTTGACCCCGATACAGCAGCCGGTCTCATGACCTTGGACTACATTCAGGTCGACGCCGACGAGACGGTTGCTGGCGTAGCCCGCAAGTTCCGTGATCACGAGCAGCGAACTGGTCGTCCGCCGGTCATTCTCGTCTTCAAGGACGGTAAGCTGACGGGATTCCTGCCTGGACACGAGCTGGGATTCAGCGAACCGCATGCGCCGATCGACGGTAATGTTAGGCGTATCCCAAGGATTTCACACGCCGCTCCACACAGCGAGGTGGTCCACACCTTCCGCACTCACCCGCACAGTAAGGTTGCGGTCATGAATGAAGCTGGCGACCCGATGGGTATCATCTACTCCGACGACGTGCTCAAGCTGGCGCAGGAACGTGAGTCTGCTTCGCTGTACGACTTCGCGGGCGTGAGCGCCGAAGAGGGTGTGACCGACAGCGTCAAGCAGAAGGTTAAGTTCCGCTACAAATGGCTCATTATCAACCTCGCCACCGCCTTCCTGGCGGCATTCACAGTTGGTCAGTTCGAAGCAATCATCTCTGAGTATGTCCTGTTGGCGGTCTACATGCCTATTGTGGCTGGAATGGGCGGCAACGCGGCTACGCAGACACTGGCCGTACTGGTTCGTGGTATTGCGCTACGACAGATTTCGTTAGATACAGCCTGGAAGACGCTGAAGAACGAAGTCGGCGCCGGACTTATCAACGGTGTGATTAACGGCTTTATCGTCGCATTTGTGGTTCTGATGAAGGATCACGACTGGAAGATTGCGCTGATTTTGGCCCTCGCGATGGTGATCAACCTCGCTGTTGCCGCGGTATTCGGTACGCTCGTACCGTTGATTATGTCGAAGCTTCGTAAGGATCCGGCCGCCTCGGCGACAATTTTCATCACGACAGCGACGGATGTACTCGGATTCCTGGCATTTCTGGGTCTTGCGACCCTTATATTGGCGTAAATTGTTCTTATGATGAGGGTACAAAATTACTACAGTTTTTTGCCCGTATCCCTTGCCAACTCATTGTGCTTATGATTGACGCCAAAACCAAGGTTTGATAGATTTGTCTTTGTGTTTGCCGCGTAGCGAACGGCCGCGAATAGTAAACAAGGAGTATATCCTACTATGCCCATTGACATTCGCAAGGTCCCTTCAAGGACTAAGCGTATTGAGGTGGAAATCGTTCCCGCCGAGTGGCAACTTTACATAGCCCACTAGGAGATTGGAAAGACTAGCTCCGGCTAGCTCGAGCCCAATCCAACGTCAAAACCCCAGAGATTTCGATCCCTGGGGTTTTGCTATGCTCAGAGGCAAGGTCTATTCAGCGGCAGGTGGTTTGATGCCGGCTTTTTCGTACTCGTCGTTGATAAGTTGGGTCAGCTTGGCCTTGTCAAACGTAGCGTCTTGGGAGACCTTTTGGCCATTCAGCATCAGTGTCGGAGTTGAGTTGAAGCCTTGCTTGCTGGCGGTCGCGCGGTCGCGATTAATCTTGGCAGTGATGTCGGGGTTCTTGAGATCGGTCTTGAATTTATTGGTGTCCATGCCGAGCTGCGACGCATACGACTCGAATGTCTTGGTGCGGTCGCTGACAGGAGCGTCCTTCCACTGGGCCTGGTTCTGGTACAGCAAATCGTGATATTCAAAGAACTTGTTCTGTAGACCGGCGGCTTCGGCGGCAGTTGCTGCAGCCAGAGCGTTCGGGTGAATGGTCGTCAGCGGTAAGTTGCGGAAGACGAACGTCAGGTTGTCTTTGTATTTTTCCTTGATTTCCTTCATGAGTGGGAAGGCGCTTTCACAGCCAGGACATTGAAAGTCGGCGTATTCAACCAGCACGACCTTGCCGGCATTGCTGCCGAAGACATGGTCGGCAATCGGGCCGTCCGTAATGACTTTAGTTGCATCTCCGTTGTAGGAGGAGCTCGAATCGTTCTTATTAGTAATAATAATCAGGCCCAAAATACCTAGGCACAGCAGTGCAAATATAATCCATCTCGTTTTTGTCATAACCTCTTTATAATAACGTAGTTTTATGGTCTTTTACATAAAAACGTAAATACTGAGACAGAATTGAGGTGCAGCACGCCTGTCCGCCCGAATTCCTGCTAGAATAGGAGACAATATGGTAGAGGTTATTATTCAATTGATTGTGCTCGTACTGGCTGCTGCTGCGGCCGGGCTGAAGAGTTTGCGATTTGCGAGCAGCGAACTGACTGATTTTGAACTTGAGCGACGAATCAAGGCAGGCGATGATAACGCCAAGCTAGAGGCGCAGTTCCGTGAGATGCGCCCATTGCTGGACGCATTCCGTCGAGTGGTCGTGCTGCTACTCAGCATTATTATTGTGGTCGTACTGGCTGCGTCACACAATTTTGTGGTTGCGATTATTATGGCGCTCGTCTGGCTGCTGCTGGTTGAGCTGATTAGTACGCAGCAATGGCTGGCCAAGCAGGCCGAGCAGTTGAGTCTGCGCTATGAGGCGCAATTTCTGCGTGCGGCTCACACACTTCGCCCTGTCCTGCAGCTATTGTCGGATAACCGGCTCCTGGGAGGGACAGATACTGCGGGTTTCTACTCTAAGGACGAACTACTGGCCGAGATCGATCGTGACCGGGACGTGTTGGATAAAGACGAGAAGCTTCTGATGCGCCAAGCGCTGCTCTATCAGGGTATGCTGGTCCGCGACATTATGATTCCGCGCTCGGTTGTTGTGACCGTTGAGGCGGATGAGACTATGGGGCCGCTGCTTCTTGATCGCCTGCACAAGTCCGGTCATTCACGCTTTCCGGTTATCGAGGGCGACCTCGATCACATCAAGGGCGTGCTATACATGCACGACCTCGTGCCGCTCGACCCCAAGAGCAAGAAGGTGAGCAACGTCATGAACCCCAAAGTATTCTATGTCCACCAAGAGAAATCGCTCGACCACGTGCTGCAAGCGTTCCTCCGCACAAAGCACCACTTGTTCATGGTTGTGAATGAGTTTGAGGAAGTAATGGGCGTCGTCAGTATCGAGGACGTGCTCGAAACAATCATTGGCCGCAAGATTGTCGACGAGTTTGATCAGTACGAAGACCTCCGCGCGGTCGCCAAGCTCGCCGCCGACGAACGTCGCAAAGCACGCAAGGGTACCGACGCTTGACGCTCGATCGCTTCTGCGTAATTATAGGATTACCATAAGCGTAAAAGAGAAATCTTCCTATGAACCCAGATAATAATCCACAGAATCCAACTCCAACCCCAGGCGCAGCACCTCAGCCTGGCGTTCCTGGGCCAACGCCAACTCCAACGACACCTCCACCAGCCGCGGCTCCGCAGCCAGCAGCTCCATCGCCTTTTGACCCAGCGGGCGGTCCAACCGCGCCAACACCACTTCAGCAACCAGCTGCAACCGTTCACACGCCAGGTTCTCGCAAGGGCCTCGTTATCGCCGTGATGGTCGTAGCCGTCGTGGTTATCGCCGTTTTGGTCTACATGGTCGTCAACGCCTAGTTGACCTAATCCGACGAACGAAATGCTTCTGCTTGCGCAACTGGGGTGCAACAGATTATTCTAGATGTAGTAATTTTTTTATAAGGTTAATCAATGAGAACTCTGACCAAAGACCTCAAGTCATCAGTTGGCCAGACCGTGATGCTTCACGGCTGGCTGCACAAAAAACGCCTTCTGGGCGGACTTAACTTCCTGACCATCCGCGATCGCAGCGGTATTGCTCAGGCTTTGGTCGAGAATAAGGACGAGCTGGAGAAGCTCCGCGGCCTACAGATCGGTACCGTGCTGAAATTTGAAGGCACTGTTGTTGAGGACGAGCGCGCCCCGGGTGGCGCTGAGCTGCACGACGTGACTATCACCGTGGAAGTTCCCGTCACCGACGAGCCGCCTATCGAGATCGACAAGCCAATTCAGCACAAAGCCGAGAACCTCGACACACTATTCGAGTACCGTGTCCTGAACATTCGCAACCTGAATGAGCAGAAGATCTTTCGCATTCGTGCCAGCCTAACTCGTTATCTGCGTGAATTCCTGTACAAGAACGAATTCGTTGAGATCGACACGCCGAAGCTTCTCGCTGAAGCAACCGAAGGTGGTGCAGAAGTCTTCAAGCTCGATTATTTCGGCAAGACCGCAACGCTGGCGCAGAGCCCGCAGTTCTACAAGCAGATCATGGTGGGTGCCTTTGAGCGTGTTTTCGAGATCAACCACAGCTATCGCGCTGAGCCAAGCGCGACCACTCGCCACCTGACTGAGCTCACCATGCTCGACATCGAGATGGGATTTGTAAAAGACCACGACGAAGTCCTCGATACCGTCGCCGACATGACTCAGTATGCGCTGCTGCAGGTCTACGAAGAGCATCGCGATGACCTCAAGACGCTGAACGCGCCTGAACTTAAATTGCCTGAAGGCCAAGTTCCACGCTTCACCATCACCGAAATCCACGAAATGTACACCAAGGCGACAAAGAACAACACACTCAACGAGAAAGACCTGACGCCTGATGAAGAGCGATGGATTTCTGAGCACGCTCGCAAGCAACTCGGCAGCGACCTCGTGTTTGCCGTCGACTTCCCAGCCGAAGCCGGTAAGTTCTACCACAAATTCAAGGACGACGGCACTGTTGCTTGGGGTGACCTGCTGTTCCGTGGCCTCGAAATCGCCACCGTCCCACTCCGCGAAAACAACTACGAGAAGATGATCCAACAGATGACCAAGGCTGGACTGGACGTAACCCACGAAGGTTTCAAATATTATCTGCAAGCCTTCAAATACGGCCTCCCTCAACACGGCGGCTGCGGCTTCGGCGTCGACCGCTTGGTTCAAAAGACTATCGGCCTCGGCAACGTCAAGGAAGCCACACTCTTCCCACGCGACATCAACCGCCTGACGCCGTAGGCGGCAGTGCTACACTAGGTATATGGCAAAGAAATCCACCAAATCGTCTCGTCGTGCGCGCGCCAAGAAAGAGCAGACGAGCGCAAAGAAATCTCAGACTACCAAAAAGGCTCCGGTTACTCCTGAAGAGCCGGTGATTATTGCTGAAGGCTCGAACGAGCCGGTCGTGATGGCTACGAAGCCAGCGGCAAAGAAGAAGACAACTAAGAAGTCGACCAAGGCTAGTGAATCTGTCGCGCCCGAGCAGGCTGTCGAAGCTGAAGCCGAGAAGGTCGCGGCTATTGAGTCAATTGAGCAGGACGTCCAGCCATCTCGCCGTCGTATGCTGGTGAGCGCGTTTGCGCTGGCTGTCATTGCGATTGCGCTCGTCTTTGGTGCGGCCATTATGCGCCAACAGAGCGCGCAGCAATCTGGCACCGAAGGGACTAAGGCTGGCCAAAGTTCTGCTGCGGCCGACGATATCCTCCAAAGTGGCGGCAAGATGTGCACCAACGAGCAAGCTACCAGCGACGTAAACGGCAGCACCAACCCGCAAGCTGTGGGCATGATCCTCCAAACCAATCCAAGCAACAACATTCAGACACCTCAGACCTACGGCAGTGGCGGCAGCGATGCAGCGGCACTGCAGGGCGCATCCTGTTTTTAGAAATCCATGAGCGAAAAGTTATTCATCACGCGGAAACGCAAATTATGGAAGTTCGCGCACTTTGACGAGTGGGCAAACTGTTTTCAGGCGAGTGCAGTTTCGCCGGAGTTCTGGCGCACACATTTCCCGGCCAAGCAGCCGTTGACGGTCGAAGTCGGCGCAGGCACAGCTGACTTGAGCCTGGGGCTTGGCCGCGCACATCCAGATCGAAACTTCGTGGCGGTCGACGTCAAATCTGACCGTCTGTATACTGGCGCGAAGGTTGCGCTGAATGATAAGCTCGACAACATCGCCTTTGTCCGTGCCCAGCTTCGTGGCATGATTGATCTGTTCGAGCCGGGGAGCATCGACCAATTGTGGGTGACTTTCCCCGACCCATTCCCGCGCGACAAACAAGCCAAGCATCGCCTGACCAATCCATCATTCCTGAAAGTTTACGCGAATCTGCTAGCCAAGCACGGCGTGCTGCGGTTTAAGACCGATAACCGTGAATTATTCCTGTGGAGCCTCGAACAGCTAGTCGCCGAGGGGTGGACGCTGCAGGAACTCAGCTTTGACTTGCATGAAAGCGACTTGCCGGAGGATTACAAAATCACGACATACTTCGAACGTAAGTTCCTGGCGCAAGGCATCCCAATCAATTACGTCTCGGCGGTAAAGCGATGAGCGCGTACCCCAATACGTTCTATCGGGTTTCGGTTAAGGCGCTCATTACAAACGACCACGGCCAGGTTCTGGTGGTGAAGGAGAATCAAGACACTTGGAGTCTTCCCGGTGGCGGCCTCGACCATGGCGAAGAGCCTTTGGCCGGCGTGGCGCGAGAGTTAAAGGAAGAGCTTGGCATCACCGATGCATCCGGCCTCGAACCGTTTTGCGTAAAGACGTTTTACCTGGAGCGTAAAGAGGCCTGGCTGATGTGGGTTGTGTTCAAAGCTCAAATTCCAGACAGCAAGTTTACCCTCGGCGAAGGCGTGACCGAGGCGGTATTTATCGACCCTAACGATCTGTCCGACAGTGATGACGTGTTCGAGAAACTTGTCTACGAAGTCGCGAAGAGTCTATAACGCCAGCGCATTATCAAGCGATTGCCACAGATACCAGCAAGCGATGGACTCGTACGGGTGCCAGTTGAATTTATCGGCAATGGCGCGCATTTCGTCGGGCTTTGGCGCGTCGGGTAGACCGTAGAGTTTCTTCATAGCCATGCGCACGCCGAGATCGCCGGTAGCTAGCACGTCGGTACGGCCGAGGCTGAATATGAGGAACATGTGTGCGGTCCATTCGCCAATGCCTTTAACAGCGGTCAGTTCACGAATGACTTCTTCGTTTGAGAGCTTCGGAAGCTTCTCTGGGTGGAGGCGACCTTCCTCGATGTGCAGCGCCAGGTCCAGAACGTAACTAGCTTTGGGTCGGGACATCCCGACGGCGCGGAGTTCCTCAACATCGCGCTGCAGAATCTGTGCCGGTGTTGGGAATTTATCGTCAAATAGTGCTACGAAACGTTTGATGATCGTAGCTGACGCCTTGATGCTCAGCTGCTGGCTGATAATAGAATCCACAAGCTCGCGGTAATAATCGTCGTGCGGCGCAACGGTGCAGAGGCCAAATTGCTTGATGACTGGTTTCAGGTTCGGGTCGTTCGCCGAGAGGTGGTCGGCGGCGGTTTGGAGGAGTTGAGTTCTGGCATTAGTCATACCATCATTCTAGCGGTATACTAGGGGAGTAACAAAGGGTAAGTCCAATGACTCCCGAAGAAGAAACTAAAAGTATCGAATTAAACTCAGACAGCCCCTGGCATTCAAGCCAAGATCAACCCGTCGTGCACTTCACGCCGTCGGTTGATGATACCCCGCCGCCGTCATCATTCCAGCCCCCCAAGCCCAAGCGTACGTTCAAGCAAAAGCTCGGCGCATTGCTTCGGAGCCGCAAGTTTTGGCTGCTGTTCGTAGCAACATTGATCGTTGTCGGCCTGGCTTTGTGGTTTGTGCAGCCGACTCGCTGGTGGTTGGTGAATACCTTTGGCGCTCGCAACACGCTGACTATTACGACTATCGCGCCTGGCGAGGGCAAAGCCAAAGTCTCGCGCCTGGGTAACGTGGCTGTGACGGTCGACGGCAAATCGTACAAGACCGACGCGCAAGGCAAATTGACTGTTCCGGATGTGCCCTATGGCAAGATCGCCGTGACCGCCAAGAAAGCTGGCTACCAAGACGTCAGCTACGGCGTGACGCTCGACCAAGATCCGTTCCTGCATCGATTCGGCGGGCAGGAAACCGATGACGCAGCGCGCAAGATCGAACTGAGCGTAAAAGCAATCGGTATTCCGGTGGCCTTCAAAGTTGTTGATTCGCTGAGCGGCAAGCCGGTGAACGTGGGTGAATTTACTATCGGCGACGTCGTGGCGAAGCCTGATGACCAGGGCCTTGTCTCTGTTAAAATACCTGGCACCGACGATGCTAGAGTAACCGTCTCGACCAACTTTGGCGGCAAGTATGTAGACCAGAAGTTTGACATCGCACTCGATGACACAGCAACGCCAAACGTCAAAACTATGCCTGAAATCAAGGTCGTCCCTGGCGGCAAGCATTACTTTGTCAGCAAACGCAGTGGCGTTCTGACGGTATACAGTAGTAATCTCGACGGATCTGAAGTTCAGCCAATTGTGGCAGGAACCGGCCAAGAGACTGACCAGACGGCATTCGCGGTCAGCCCCGACGGCAAGTACGGCGTGTTAAGTTCCAGCCGTGACGGCGCCCGCAACAGCAAGCAAGATATGCTGCAGCGCATTTACGTCGTAGATCTCGCCAGCAAGCAACTCACCAAAGTCGACGAAGGTGTAAGCGTGAGATTCGCCGATTGGTCTGCCGGGACCTTGGTCTACACGACTACCGCCTACGACACTACTACGACCAACAGCTACCCGACCACACTCCGCAGTGTCGATACGAACAGCAAGCGTGTTTATAACTTTGAATCTGCCGATTTCATTAGTGTTGGTACGGTGGCGTTCGATAAGGTTGTGTATCAAAAGTACGTGAACACCGGCCCCGATTCTCTCGCCAGTCCGATTCTGCGAGTGTCGCCCGTGAACGCCGCGGCTTTGAAGACGCTGGGCGAGAAGACCGATTTTGGCACGTATCTGCAGCTCGACTTTGATCGTATCGCCTTCAAGACTGGGCATGACCAAGCTTGGCACGAATACAATCTCAACACCGATCAGTCCAAGAGCATCTCGCAGCCGTCCAGTGGCAGCAACACCATCCAATATATCGGCACGGCCGAGGGCGACGGCGAAAAGCGTCTAATGATCGACCGCGTAGACGGCAAGTATACGCTCTTCGTGAAGGACATGAGCAATGGCGCCGTAACCGCACTATACGGGGCGGACGGCCTGGGCGGTCCAATCAGTTGGATCGGTGACGTCATCGTGTACCGCGTCGTGAACGCGCAGGAGACAGCCGACTATGCGATCTCACTGAATGGCGGCAAGCCAGCCAAGATTACCGATGTAACGGCTACGTCTAGCACGCAAGGCGCCGTGACTGATCTGCAGCGATTTAGATTCTACTAATGGTACACTGTGGATATGAACGACCAAATCTTACCTGACGAACAAATTGAAGCTGCAGTTGAGAAACTAAATGTCGCATGGTCAAACATTCCGGGCGAGGGCCTGATACGAGTGTTTGAGACCAAAGGTTTTGCCGAGGGCCTCGCCCTGGTAGAGCGAATTGGCGGTGTGGCTGAGCGGCTGACGCATTATCCTGAAGTTACACTCCGCAGCGAAGAGGTTGTGGTAACGGTGATCGATACTGACGCTGGCGGCGTGACCCAAGCTGACCTCGACCTGGCGAAAGCGCTCAACGAAGAGTTGTAAGTGCCAAGCGATGAGTTGATCACCGACTTCCGCGAGGTTGTGTGGGATTATTTCCGCACGCACCGACGCGACATGCCTTGGCGCGATGACCCGTCGCCGTATCACGTGCTTGTGTCTGAGCTGATGCTGCAGCAGACCCAGGTGAGTCGAGTGTTGCCAAAGTATCAGGAATTTATGGCTCGATTCACGTCGATTCAAGACTTAGCAGACGCACCTTTAGCTGATGTATTGAGCACGTGGAGCGGGCTGGGCTATAACCGCCGCGCAAAGTTCCTGCACGCAGCAGCGCAAAAGGTAGTGAGTGATTTTGGTGGGAAACTCCCCGAGAGTCGCGAGGCGTTAGTGAGCTTGCCCGGTATTGGGCCAAACACGGCTGGTGCGATTTTGGCATATGCATTCAACCAGCCAGTTGTGTTTATCGAGACGAATATTCGAACGGTTCTGTTCCATCATTTCTTTGCCGATAGGAGCGATGTGGATGACCGAGAGCTTTTGCCGATCTTACAGCAGGTGTGCGACGTGGAACATCCGCGCGAATGGTACTGGGCGTTGATGGACTACGGTACGCATCTCAAGCAGACGGCGGGCGGCAAGATCTCGCAGTCAAAACATTATGCCAGGCAGAGCAAATTTGAAGGCAGTCGTAGGCAAGTTCGTGGCCGCGTGCTGCGGGAATTGACCAGCGGCGCCCGAAGCGTCTTTGAGCTGGTAGATCTACTAGCGGACGAGCGTACGCAGTCGGTTATCGACGACCTGCACCGTGAAGGTTTGATAGAGCAAGAAGCTGGTCTTATCAGATTGACAGGGAGCCTCAAGCTGCCATAATTGGTCACAGATGATTGACCGAACTCTACGCAGAATTACCCTTGGCTTTGTGGCTGTATTTATGTTGGTCTTTAGCGCGGCTGGTGCTGTGGTTGCGCAGTCAGATCCATTGTCCGAGGAAATGCTCGACACGATTCGTGCCCGTTGCTCTAACTCCCAATTCGCCTTGCAGCAGATCGAGAAACGTGATGCTGTATCGCGTATCAACCGTGGCCGCGCGTACGATCAAATGCTGCGTCAGCTTTCGGCATTTAATAGCCGCTTTGCCTACAACAAGATCAGCTCCCCTGATCTTATCCAGTACACCACCGAGCTCCAGGACGCGGTTAACGCCTTTCGTAGCAGCTATGACCGCTACGACACTGACATCGCCAACGCTCTGAAGATCAACTGCAAAGACAAGCCCAGCGAGTACTATGCCGTCATCGTAAAATCACGCGAGGACCGCAATACGGTCGGCGCACAGGTTAGCAAGATCGAAGGTTTGGTGACTAAGTACCGCGAGGCCATTGTGAAGTACGAGGAGGGGCTCAAATAATGTCATTTACGCCACCCGTTGCTCGCATGAAGCGTTTTGTCCATAAGATCATACGTGGTCCTAAGCTGCCTTTGGCTCTGACTGGCGCCATTCTGGCTTCGTTGGCATTAACGGTCGTGAGTGTTTCTTGGTACACGCTGGATGGCTCGTCCAAGCTCGACCTTAGCCGTCCAGGCTACGAGCGAGAGCGCAGTGAAGTCCGCACGAGCGACACACAAAAGACCTACGACACAACGAGCCCGATTACTCACGAAACAATCGAGGATTTCTTGAGGGAATATGATGACCGCGCGAAAGAGCTGGCCGGATACGGCAGCTTTGAGGAAGGCGCATTGGATGACAACGACATTCAACTGAAGTCACAGACGGGCGGGAACTCGTCGACGGAGTAGAAAGAGGGCTGAGGCTCCACCCTTTCACCGAACAACATCTGCGTTCCCCGCAGACTGAGCCGCTGTTTGCGGCGAGGGCTACTTCTTACTACCGCTATCCGCGTCCGCAACCTTGATGTTGTGCTTGGCTAGCGCAGACTGTAGGCGCTTGCGCAGCTCGCCGGTGACGGCCCACTGCTGTGATGGTTGAGTCTTGCCGATGATGCGCGCCTCGATGGTCTTGTCGGTAAAGTTGCTGATATTCAGGAAGTGAGGTGGTTCAAGGACTTTGCTCTTCCATTTAGCCTCGCCAGCAAGCTTCTCTCCAACCTGGTTGATGACTTCAGAGAGTGTATCGACGCTCGTGTCAGCTTCGACGGCAATCGCAAAGTTAACCTTGGAATAGCCCATGGTTTTGTTGACGACGTGCGTCACGGTGCCGTTTGGCAGGTAGTGAACATTGCCTTCGTTGTCGCGGATAATAGTGGACCGGATGGTAATCTGCTCGACCGTACCGGCCGCACCGTCGATATCTACGACATCACCAACGCGGTATTGGTTTTCGATGATGATAAAGAGGCCAGTCAGCAAGTCCTTTATGATGGACTGCGCGCCAAAACCTAGCGCAACGCCCAAAACGCTCGCGCCAGCAATCAGCGGCGTGAGGTCGATGCCAAAGTAGTTTCGAAGAATAGTGAAGCCGCCTGTCAGCCATACCAATACCTTGACCATGGTGCTGAACATGCTGATGAGCGTGTCCTGACGCTTCTTGACGTCGTCATCGCTTACGTCGGTTTTGATGCGGCCAACGGTGCGGCGGATGATGACCTTTAGTAGCTTCGCGCCAAATTGCGCAACCACATAGGTCGCAAGCAGGATCAAAATAATAGGGATAGAGTTCTGCTGAAACCAAGTAATAATCGTATTCCACATAAGAGGTAGTATAGCAGAGCTTGATCTGTTGCGGAATCAGATCTTTACAAACTCGTGACTTGACGGTGTCGTATGCTCTGGCAAGTTGAGGAGAGCCTGGCTGCTTTTCAGAACTTATCTATCTACGATTTCACCCAGGTGCTCGCGGGCCCACTTGTCGACATCGCCAGCGCCCATGATCAGTACAAGCGCGCCATGCGCAATTTCATTATGAATGGCGGCGATTAGTTCGTCGTTCATCTCGGCCGGCTCGGCGATCTGCGGGTCGTCGAGTTTGGCGATGAGCTGTTTCGGTGTGAGAATGGGCAGCTGTGGATCTTCGCGCGACAAATACGTTGGCAGCCAGTAGACGTGACGCGCGCCCTTGAAACTATCTTGATATTCACTCGCCAGTTCGTGCTGTCGGATGTTTTGATGTGGTTGATAGACGAGGACGACGTGCTTGCTGACTTCGTTTGCCATTTGCAGTGTCGCGCTAATCTCGGCAGGGTGATGACCGTAGTCGCTGTAAAGATTTTCGGCTAAGCGCTCGAAGCGACGCTGCGTGCCTGGGAAGCGATTAATGGCGGCGATAATTTGCTCGAACCCTAGTTCAGGAAACAATGCGTCAAAGACCGCGCACGCTAGGAGCGCATTGCGGCGGTTGTGCGCGCCGGGTAGCTTAACGGTTTCCTCCTGGCTTAACAGATCGTCGATGGCACTGACTTTCTCGGTCGACTTAACATCAATGTAATCTAGGTCGCGTTGCCAGGCGTAAACGCGCTTGCTTTGGGAGATGAACCGGCGGAAAGCTTCCTTGTAATCGTCGACGGTTTTGTAGACGTCCGGATGATCGTAGTCCAGCGAAGTGAGGAGCGAAATCTCTGGGCGGAACTGCAGCATGTTGCGGTCGTATTCGTCGGCTTCGTAGATAAAGCATTGGCCTTCATCGCTAAAGCTGCCGCTCGGTGCGAAGCTCACACGCGTTCCGATAGAGTGGCTTTCCGGAATATCGAACTGATCGAACAGCCAAGTGACCATGGCGGTCGTGGTTGTTTTGCCGTGCGTACCAGAGACGGCGATGAGCCGTTGGCGCTTGTCCTTCACGAGTTGGTTGATAAGTTCGTCGCGCTTGCTGATGCGAATGTGGTTGTCGCGGGCAAATTGCAAGACTGGGTGGTCGGCCGGTATCGCAGCGGTTGCGATGAGCCAGTCGATGGGCCGGGCTTTGTGGGCGGCGGTGATTTCAGGAAGACCAGGGCCAATGCTAACCGAGACGCCCTTAGCGGCCAGCTCCTCGGTCATTGGGCTAACGGCCTGATCGTAGCCGGCCACGCTGTAGCCTGCCTCACGGGCAATTGCTGCAAGCGGACCAATGCCAACGCCTCCAATACCAGCAAAATAAATGCGCATATCACTGGTCAGTATATCATCAATAAGTTCAAGTGTTGCAGTTACAACCCGCCTCTGCGGGCCTGTAGACTATCCGACTGGTGAGGCGTCAAGCTGCTACAATAGGACATAAGGAAAGTAGGTGGGAGTGAACAAGCGCAGACTTCATCACACATTAGTCGTTTTACGGCAAGTTAAGACGTGGCAATTATTGGCTGTTTTGGTTGTGCTGGTCGCGGCCTCGGCGTTCTTTATGCGTCAGAATAATCTGCGGATGATTGAGCTGCGCAATTTGGTGATGCAAGCCGATGAGCAGAACAAGGATATCCCGGTCGCCCTCAACAACCTCCAGAGCTACATCGCTACGCACATGAACACCGGCATGGGGGATCGTGGAATCTACCTAGAGCACAGCTACCAACGAGCTTACGACGTGGCGGTTCAGAAGGCGGCCCAAGGCGGTAGCGCCAGTGCCGTGACGTATCAGCAGGCGGATAAGGCTTGTCAGGATTTGTTCAGCAAGACATCGTCGTTCCCGGCGTACATCCAATGTGTGACGGATAAAGTCGCGGCGAGTGGTGCTGCGGCAGATCCAGTCGCGAGCATTCAGGCGCCTTCGGCCGACCTCTACCGGTTCAATTTTGCCGCTCCTCTATGGAGTCCAGACGTCGCAGGTTTTACTCTGTTAACGGCTATGCTTATCGCCGCGATAATCGCATTTCGGCTCATCCTCATGTGGGTTATTTATCTGCTTCTTCGGTGGCGCCATCAGGCGTCCTAGTTTTGTTCCTATCTGTACTTCCCTGTTGACAAAGGTTTGCGCCCAAGCGTAATGTAAAATCACGTAAGCAGCTAAAAGGAGGATAACTACTAGCATGGCAGCCTACACTCACACAAATTCAAAAGGGGTAACTTACTACTTGCACTCAAAGAAGGTTGTGCTCCGCGGTGGTAAAGAGCAAACCATTTACTTCTTCGCTAAGGACGAGCGCCCAGATGACGCTGTCTCAGCACTTCCAGAAGGCTACGGCGTTCAGGAAAACCCACGCAACGGCTTCCTCACTCTGAAGAAGATCCACAAAGCCGAAGCATAATAAATTTGGCTTGTGCCCCCGGCGTTTGCAATGCTAAGCTAGTATCAAACAAAAAGGGGAGAAAATGGCCGGTCCAAGACCTAAGGTTTTCGGACCGGTCTTTTTTTGGTTTGAATTGAAGTATCAGTGGTCGGAGTGGTACGATTAGGGGTAATATGGCAAAAGATAATATTCTAGTTGTAGAAAATCTACAGAAATCCTACGACGACAAGAAGGTCGTGAACGGGATTTCGTTTGAGGTTCGTCGGGGTGAGATATTTGGCATTCTCGGACCAAACGGCGCTGGCAAGACAACCACGCTGGAAATGATAGAAGCGCTCCGTCCTATCGACGGCGGCAAGGCCACAATAGACGGCGTTGACGTTGCCGAAAATCCTTACGATATCCGCAGCATTATCGGTGTGCAGCCGCAGAGTCCGGCTTTTCAGGACAAGACAAAGCTGCGTGAGCTGATCGAACTTTTCGCTGCGGCATACGGCGAAAAAGTCGATGTGAATGAGTTTCTGCAGGACGTCGACCTTCTGGAGAAGGCTGATAGCTACGTAGAGACGCTGAGCGGCGGCCAGAAGCAGCGCTTTAGCATCGCTGCGGCGCTGGTTCACAACCCAAAGATTTTCTTCATGGACGAGCCGACAACCGGCCTGGACCCCCAGGCTCGCCGTAATCTATGGGACCTCGTGCGACATGTGCGCGACAAGGGCATTAGCGTCATCCTAACGACTCACTACATGGACGAAGCCGAAGTGCTGTGTGACCGCGTGGCGGTCATGGACAGTGGCAACATTGTCGCCCTTGATACGCCTAAGAAGCTCATCAAGGATCTGCTAGGCAAGGGCTTCAAGAAGCCACAACACGTCGAGCAGGCTAACCTAGAGGATGTGTTTATCGACCTGACCGGTAAGGAGCTGAGGGCTTAACTATGCAACGAAAACTTTACACCGTTTGGACATTTGCGCGCATTAACACTCGCCGCTATTTCCGCGACAAGACGGCGATCTTCTTCACGGTCGCATTCCCGCTGATCTTCCTGTTTGTATTCGGCGGCCTGTTTGGCAACAACAGCAATGGCGTTTCGTTCAAGGTTGCACTTTTGAACGAATCAACCTCGCAAACTTCGAAGGACATCGCCAAATCTCTGGACGACGGCAAAATTCTGAAAGTTAACACCGAAGTGAACAATATCGACGCTGCCAAGGAACGTATGAACCGTGGCGAGATTGATGCAACCATTGTCCTGCCGAAGGAGTTTGGTGAAGTGAAGAATGGCGAGGCTTACCCAAGTGGTCAGGCGCAGATCATTTACAGCCAGAACAACGCTCAAGCCGCACAGACATTGCAGTCCGTCCTGCAGGGTCAGTTCAAGGCTATCAATGCCAAGCTCGTCGATACCAAGGAGCCATTTACGGTCACTTCGCAGCAGACGAACGACCAAAGCCTGAGCGCGTTTGACTACACGTTCACTGGGCTGCTTGGCTTTTCGATCATCGGTATGGGTATCTTTGGTCCGATCAACATCTTCCCTGAGCTGAAGAAGCAAGGCATCTTGCGCCGCTTCCACACGACACCAATTCGCGTCTGGCAGTATTTCCTGTCGACCATGATGAGTCAGGCAGTCATCGGTCTGTTCGCCATGGCGGTGTTGTTCACGGTTGCTATCAGCATCTTCCATCTGAAAGTGGTGGGAAATCCTATAGAGATCGCGATCTTCTTGGTTATCGGTATTATGATGATCCTAGGTATCGGCCTTGCGCTGGGTGGTTGGGCAAAGAACGAACGCCAAGCCGCACCACTGAGCAACATCGTCGTCTTTCCGATGATGTTCCTGTCTGGCACATTCTTCCCACGATTCCTGATGCCTGAGTGGTTGCAGAACGTTTCGGCATTTCTGCCGCTGACGCCGGTGATTGATGGTATCCGACTGCTTGCGACCGAGGGCAAACATTTTGTAGACATCCTGCCGCAGCTCGGAATGATCGGCGTGTGGAGCATTATCATTTACGTGATCGCTTTCCGCGTCTTCCGCTGGGAGTAACTATGACTGAAATCCAGCACGCGCCAGCTGATCAACATGGAGAACAGCTCGAAATCGAAAGTTTTGAAACAGGCACCCCTGAAGTGGCCGTGCCTGTTGATGTGATGGCGGAAGTTGTGCAGAGCCCAGCCTATTTGGAGCTGCGGGCATTGCGTGATGAGGCAACAGATCGACATCGGTCGGGCGCTCGAGCAATCGCTCGCAAAGCTTTTGCGGCACTGCAGGCTGGCGAAGTGACTCATGAGGAGTTTGACCTGTTGTTTCCTTCTCGGGAAGTCCCCGCTGCACGAGAGCCGGAGCCTCCGGCCGAGGATGCACCACGGGATCTAGATTGGGCCGAATTAGCTGCGGGTGAGGGCGTGCGTCGCCGCAATGACGACCCTAACTAGTTGCTGATTCTTGAAATTATGATAGAATTTCTGAGACCCTCACGGCTTCAAGCCATGATGGGCATTTCGGAGTAGATCTGGCCCTAGTATATTTAGGGCCACAACCGAGGAGTTGATCGCATGACCACTCGCGACGATCGGAACCGGCGTCGGCGCATCACGACCACCAACGCCACGACCGCTCGCACCGGGGCCACCGGCGGCCGTGCCGGCCAGATCCCCACGCAGCTCGGCAGCGACGGCGCGGACGTGGCCATCGGCCTCGGCGGCGGTTTCACCGTGGACGGCAGTGGCGACATCGGCGTCCGGGTCGCCCCGGGCGTGAGCGTCGACGTCGCGCCCGCTTGCGTGCCGCAGCCGGAGCCGTCCAGCGCGCCGGCCGACCCCGGCTGCTGATCCGGCCGCAGTTCAACCCTTTTACAACCCGAGGTCGGGACGCCTATCGACGGGCGTCCCGACCCGGGCGATGTCTACTCCGCCTCCCCATTGCCTATAACGTTAGTTGTCGGCAGCGGGAAGGCAAATGCTACACTGTTAGATATGCAAGACCTCATCGTCGACCTCCATGTGCACACGCATTATTCGCGCGCAACCAGCAAGAATTGCGACCTGAGCGGATTATACTATTGGGGCAAACTGAAGGGCATCAACATTATTGGTACGGGTGATTTTACTCATCCCGAATGGTTTGCTGAACTTCGTGAAACAATGGAGCCAGCCGAACCGGGTCTGTTTCGCTTGAAGCCCGAACTCGCCGCCGAGATCGACAAAACATTGCCCGAGAGCGTTCGAGATAACATTATTCGATTCATTCCGACCGTCGAGATAGCCACCATTTACAGCAAGGGTGGTAAGGTTCGCAAACTCCACCAACTATTAGTCGCACCGAGCTTTGAAGCGGTCAGCGAGATTACCACACGCTTGGAGCGCATTGGCAACTTGAAGGCTGACGGTCGCCCGATATTGGGTTTGGACAGTAAGGAGCTATTGCGGCTGAGTCTGGAGGCCGACCCAAATACGCTTTACATTCCGGCGCATATTTGGACGCCATGGTTTGGGCTGTTTGGGAGCAAGTCGGGCTTCGATACGATTGATGAAGCTTTCGAAGAGCTCACGCCAGAAATCCATGCCATTGAGACCGGTCTCAGTAGCGACCCGGGCATGAACTGGCGAGTGAAGAACCTTGATGGTGTCACCATTACTTCGCATTCCGACGCGCATTCGCCACAAAAACTCGGCCGAGAGGCGACGGTCGTCCGCGCTGAACTCAGCTACGATAGTATTATCGGGGCGATTCGCACTAACGATGAGCGGCTCGTCGGTACGATTGAATTTTTCCCGGAAGAAGGCAAGTACCACTATGATGGCCACCGCGCATGCAGCGTACGCTTCACGCCCGAACAAACCCGCGCACACGAAGGCATCTGTCCGGTCTGCAGCAAACCGTTAGTCGTCGGGGTGGATTATCGTGTTGGCGAGCTCGCCGACCCTTTGCGCGCCGTTGATTTTGCGCCACCTACTGCCAAGCAAGTAGAGTATATTATCCCGCTGTCGGAGATACTGGCCGAGCTGCACGGGACAAAGAGCACATCCTCGGTAAAAGTTGTGGCAGATTACGAACGTGCATATCGGATGCTTGGCGATGAGTTTTCTATTTTGCGGAACGTTCCGATCGATCAGATCCACGATGCGGGATTCGCTGCCTTGGCCGTGGCAATTGAGCGGATGAGGCGTAAAGAGGTCGTACTGGATCCAGGATATGATGGCGTGTTTGGCGTTATTCGGGTTTTTCGCGATACGGCCGAGCGGCAAGAGACAATGAATCAGCTGTCTTTGCTCTAATCGGAGTTATCAGGGTATGGAAAATCTAAACGATCAACAGCGAGCCGCAGTCGAGGCCGATGACGGCCCAGTGCTGATCGTGGCAGGACCGGGCACGGGCAAGACAAAGACGTTGACAGCGCGAATCGCGCATTTGTTGCAGCGCGGCGTGAAGCCGACGGACATTTTGGCGCTGACATTCACGGTCAAGGCCGCGCGCGAGATGCAGGAGCGCGTCCGCGTGTTGCTGGATGGGGCTGTGCCACCTGATATTTCGACCTTTCATTCACTCGGACATCGTATTTTGAGAGACATTGATCCGCGCACCGAGCTGCGTTTTGCGGACGAGGCTACGATGCAGGCGATTGTGCGCGAGCTGCCCCGACCTGCGACCATGAAATCACTGACCGTGCGTGAATGTGCGCTGGCTATTTCGAGGCAGAAGGGCGCATTGAATAATGAGCCTGATGACGTTACCCAGACTTTCTTGGAACGCTATCAGTCGGCATTGAGCGAAGCTGGCTTGGCTGATTACGACGACCTGCTGTACCGGGTGTACCATGAGCTGCCGACAAAATCAGACGTACTGAGTAGCTGGCGCAGTCGGTATCGATACATTCTGATCGACGAATTCCAGGATACAAGTGAGCTGCAGTGGGCATTGATCGGCCTCATCCGTGGCAGTCAAAACGTCTTTGTGATCGGTGATCCGAAGCAATCTATCTATGGATTCCGCGGGGCGAGTGCGGCTATGTTCGACCGGTTCCGTCAGGATTTTCCTGATTGCCATGAGGTGACGCTGGAGGTGAATTATCGCTCAGATCAGGCTATCGTAGCTCTCGCATCGGCTGTGTTTGGCGGGCGTGATGCACTCCGGGCTCATTCGACAGAAGCTGGCGGTGTCCAGGCAGTTCGTACGCCGAATGAGTACAGTGAGGCGGATTATGTGTTGGCACGGATAGAGGAGGGGATAGGTGGGACTGACTTGTTGAAGGCGGCGGGCGAGGGCGGTCGTCGGTTTCGCGACTTTGCGGTGCTGTATCGTACGCACCAAGTTTCCAAGACGTTGCAGCGTCGGCTGCATGATTCGGGCATTCCGTTTCAGGTCGTGGGTGAGGGCTCGCCCTACGACCGGCCTGAAGTAATGGCGGTAGTCGGCGCGCTGCGTTGGTTGGGCGACGGTGAGTTGCCAAAAGTGAAGGGTTGGACTGAGGCTCAGCTCCGGGCGCAGCTAAAAGCTGTGAACCGCGAGCAGCCCGTCAGCAAGCTTGCGGCGCAGATTATTGACCAGCTCAATTTGGCAACCAAGGATGACGCAAAGCAACGACTCAGCCAGTTCGTATCTACTCTGGTTCGGTTTGACGGTCAGCCGGATGGATTGCGAGCTTGCATGGCGTATATTGACGATCTGGCGCAGAGAGACTTCTACGACCCGCAGGCTGATAGAGTGACGCTCATGACGATTCACGCCTCAAAGGGCTTGGAGTTTTCGCACGTGATTCTGATCGCGGCCGAGGAAGGCACGCTCCCGAATATCAGGAAGACGCTGCCGACCGACTTCGATGAGGAGAAACGGCTATTCTACGTGGCGGCGACGCGGGCGCGCAATCAGCTGGATATCGTGTACGCCAGGAAGCGGGCGGGTGAGCCTCGCGAGCTATCGCGATTTGTACGTGAGGTGAGTGAGCGAATTCTGCCGCGCGCCGAAGACCCAGCAGCCGCAGCCCTCCAGAAAAAGCTCCATCGTCGAGAGCAGAAAGCTCGACAGGCAACGCTTTTTTAAAGTTACTGTCCGACCCGGAATCGACTTTTGCGACGGTGTATAGTGAACTTATGAGCGACTCAATCAAAGACCATACGAAACTCGTGCGCCAATTTTGTGAGGATAGAGATTGGGCACAGTTCCACAATCCAAAAGACTTAGCAGCTTCACTTGTGCTGGAGGCGGCAGAGGTACTGGAGCATTTTCAGTGGAAGAATCCAGAGGAAACGAAGAATCACCTTATCAACAATAAGTCTCAGGTTGCGGAAGAACTTGCTGACACATACTACTGGATTGTGCTAATGTGCAGTTACTTCAACATCGATTTGGGTGAAGCACTTGAAGATAAAATGAAACAGAACGAAAAGAAATATCCAATCGCCAAGGCGAAAGGACGACATGCTAAGTACACGGAGTTGGCAGCCGAAGACTAGAGTGCAAGTCTTTTCATGATATAATAAGTAAAGTATACTTCTAGGATATTTTAGCAGTCACACACCGCCTGATGGCAGGCTGGAAAGGCAGTATGACAACCACACAACCATTTGATCCCAAACAAGAAATCGATTCATGGGGGCGCGAAGTCAACTCGCGGCTCATCATGTTCCATCACGCCATCGGTGAAAGGATGGGGCTCAGCGCAACGGAACATAAAGCGGCGGATATTCTCCGTCGTTTTGGTCCTATGACCGCCGGCGAGCTTGCCGACCAGACCGGCCTCACAACTGGCGCCGTCACCGGCCTTGTTGACCGTCTGGAGCGAAACGGTTACGTGAAGCGCGAGCACGACAAAAGCGACCGCCGCCGCGTCATCATCAAGCCAATCGTCCGCGGCCGTTACGAGGAAGTCCAAGACCTTTTCGAACCTATCAAAGGTCAACTAGCAGAACTCCTGGCGCGATACGATGCTAAGGAGGCTGCAGCCATCGCCGACTTTGCGACCAAGACGGCAGAGCTGCTGACGGAAGAGACCAAGCGACTCCGTCAAGGTCCACGCCGCTCGAACCGCTCCGCTTCGTAGATGGCGTTAACGATGCCGATTAAATCAAAACACCGCTTACGACGAGCGGTGTTTTGAGTATAAGTTCTGGTGGGGCCAGCTGGACTTGAACCAGCGACCAAGCGGTTATGAGCCGCCTGCTCTGACCACTGAGCTATGGCCCCTTGCATTACAGATGTAAGTATAGCAAAATTATATATCGTTGTGCCACAGATTATATCTGTTGGAATAGGTAAGGCGGGCTATCGGGTATTGCAAGCATTAGCTATAATTGCAACACGGGAAAGCTCTAGAAAAATATGCAATGGCCATTACACCGTTTCCGAAGCAGTAAGCGGCTGCAGGCGCAGATAACCAACCTTGGTCCTGGCCTGGCTCGCCCAAAGGCATCACCTGACGAACTGTTAGGTGAACTTTTTCAAGACGTCCAACTGAAGCGTATTCATGCTGACGGTATGACATTCGTGGATCAAGTTCCAGCCGAGCGCCTCCGCAAGATTCTGAGGGCCTACGTGCGTCAACGCGAGAATCCGCAGTTCGACCTGCACAAGTTTGTGGCCGAATACTTCAAGGACTATCTCTTCGACCAACGCGTCGACTACCACAGCAACCCCAAGAACAATGTCGAGCAGCACATCAACGAGCTGTGGAATGTACTGACTCGAACAGCGTACAAGAACAGTGGCTCACTGATCGCGCTGCCGTATCCGTACATTGTGCCGGGCGGGCGATTTGGCGCGCAGTTTTACTGGGACACATACTTTACGATGCAGGGTTTGGCCGCCTCTGGTCGTTGGGATCTGATAGAGGGGATGGTCAAGAACTACGCCTTTATGATTCGCAAGATTGGCTACATTCCAACTGCTAATCGAACTTATTTTTTGAGTCGTTCTCAACCGCCGTTTTTCGCGCACATGGTTCGGCTGCTGGCGAGTGAACGCGGCAAGCTGACGCTGGTCCGTTACTTGCCATACCTGGTGGCCGAGCATCGGTTCTGGATGAAAGGCGCCAAAACACTCAATGCCAATCAGACGGCCAACCGCCGCGTGGTTTTGATGCCGGACGGTTCTATCCTGAACCGCTACTATGACAACAAGCGCACGCCGCGCCCGGAATCGTACAAGGAAGACGTCGAGACTGGCCGCGTAGCTCAGGATCGCCTGCCGAGCCAGGTTTACTTGGATTTGCGCGCTGGTGCTGAGTCGGGCTGGGACTTTTCATCACGCTGGTTCAAAGACGGTAAGAGTCTGCATACGATTCGTACCACCGACATCGTGCCCATCGATTTGAACTGTCTGTTGGTTGACCTGGAGCGGACAATCGCTGAGGCCTACCATCTGCTGAAGCAAGGCAAGTTGGCCACCCGCTACGAGGAAGCGGCCAAGGCGCGCGTCGCTGCAATCAACAAGTACTGCTGGTCGGCTCGCGACGGATTCTATTACGATTATGACTTTATGCTGGGTGCTATGACGACCCGCAAAACCGGCGCCGCTGCCTTTGCGCTGTATTCCGAAGTTGCCAGCGCGCAACAAGCCGCAAGCGTCGCCAAGGTTTTGCGATCTGACTTCCTAAAGGAAGGTGGATTGCTTACCACGCTCGACAACACCGGCGAGCAGTGGGATGCGCCGAATGGTTGGGCGCCGCTGCACTGGGTAAGCATTCAGGGACTCCGCCGCTATGACTTTCACGAACTAGCCGGCGAGGTGAAGCGTCGCTGGATCGAAACAAACGTGAGTGCCTATCGTCGCCAAGGCAAGCTGGTTGAGAAATACAACGTAGTCGACCCAAGTGGCGGCGCGGGCGGTGGTGGTGAATATCCGCTGCAGGATGGATTTGGTTGGACGAACGGCATTCTGCTGGCGCTGCTCAAGGAAGACGAAAAGCCTCAGGAGTAGACCTCAGTTGCGTGTGCGGCCAACTTAGGTATACACTTAGGTGTAGATAAACTCAAAAAACAAACATGCTTAATCGTCTCCGAAATCATCTGACTTTGAATAATGGCGTCCTGGCTGTAGCCCTTCTGGTTACGGCAAGTTGGGCGTGGGGAACAGTCGGCGCGATTCAGCAGAACTTTGTGTTACAGCAGGAAGTTGACGGCATCGGTCAGCAGATTGCCTTCCAGGATTTGCAGAACCAGACGCTACAGTTTGAGAACCAGTATTTCGGCAGTCGCGAATACTTGGAGCTGAGTGCTCGGGCGCACCTCAACAAAGCCAATGAGGGCGAGAAGCTACTCATCCTGCCGCCAACGACTGTGTCCGACACAACGCCTCCAACTACTAAGCCAGTTACGCCGATTAGTAAGCGTAGTAACTTTCAGCAGTGGCTGTATTTCTTGTTCGGGAATAAAAGCTAGCCTCGCGCACTGAAGTCTCATCTCTCAACGGCCCTCGCCGCAAGCAGCGGCTCAGTCTGCGGGGAACGCAGATGTTGTTCGATGAGACTTCAGTGCGCTTCCCCCGTGCCCTTGCTGAGAAGGTTTGACAAAGCCACCTACCAGATGTATGATAATACGTGACCAAAACAGCAGTAATGCTGACGACGCGGGGTA